>JAZOVN010000143.1:0-4413 GCA_045658725.1 Acutalibacteraceae bacterium | reverse complement strand
AAACATAGAATAACGAACGCTTATATGTCGGAATAATAACCGAAACCAAAATCTGATTATCCATAGGATATTAAACTCCTTCTTAAATCTAAACAATACCGACAAAAATCTGTCCGTTTATACAGTGGGAGTCAGTTAAGCCTTCCTGAAGATTCTTTTTCTTCGTTTTTACTTTGTTTTTTCATCTCTCCCGTGCCGCCTTCAACAACACCGTCGGATCTGAAAACAGAAAAAAATGTGCCGAAAAAGCATTTCAGATCCATTATAAATCCGCTCAGACTTCCTTGATTAAGAGCCGAAACATACTCACCGTCATACTTTGCCTTAACGGGAATTTCAAGCTCATCTCTTCCGTTTATCTGAGCCCAGCCTGTTATTCCCGGTTTCACATCATTTGCACCGTATTTATCACGCTCTTCTATCAAATCGGTTTGAGAAAAGAGGCACGGTCTGGGACCAACCAAAGACAGCTGACCGATCCACACATTATAAAGCTGAGGTAGCTCATCAACCGAAAACTTACGGATAGCTTTTTGAAAAGAGGTCATATGTACCGCATCAACATCGAGAAGATGTGTTGCAACTTCCTTCGGAGCTGAAACAGGCATGGATCTGAATTTCAGCATTATAAATTCTTTTTTGTTTATTCCCACTCTGCGCTGCTTAAAGAAAACAGGTCCGGGAGAATCCGCCTTGATTATCGCCGCAACTATCAGCATCGGAAAAGCCAGAAGAATAATCCCGACCGTTGAAATCAGGATATCCAAAATTCGCTTCAAATGTTTTTTATACAAAACAAAATCCACCTTCTGTAAAAAATCAAAAAATTATTAAATCAAAGATATTTTTCTGCAAAACTGTTTATCAATGCTTCGTAGCTTTCGCTGTCGGTCGGATAACTTTCAGCATGAGCAGCTCCGTCAACAATCAGAAGCTCTTTGTTTTCGCTTGTGCAAGCATTATAGAGCTCATTTACCATGTGGGTAGGTACAAAATCGTCTTTTCCGCCATGGATAAAAATTATGGGAACAGTTATTTTTTTAACCGCATCAATCGGACTCGCATCTCTGAAATCAAAGCCCGAAAACAATCTGTTGAAGAAATTTGCGGCATTGACAACAGGAAATGCAGGAACATGCATTCCTTTGGCGTTATGAACAAACTGATCGTATGCCGAAGTATAACCGCAATCCGCAACAACAAACTTAACATTTGCAGGAAGCCTTCCGCTTCCGCTCATAAGCATAACGGTTGCACTTCCCATTGATACTCCGTGAAGAACAATACGGATATCATCTCCGAAATGAACATTCATAAAATCGAGCCACTGAAGGCAGTCGCGGTATTCATGATAGCCGAAGCCTATGTATTTTCCTTCGCTCATTCCAGCTGCCTGATGGTCAACAAGAAAAACATTCCATCCCTTGTCATGGTAAAACTTTGCCATGCACTGAAATTCGCCCGTGCCGCAGCTTCTGTAACCGTGACTGCAGAAAACATAAGTCTTTGAAGGTTTTTCTGCAGGAAGAAGATATCCTCTGAGCTTAAATCCCCTTGCGTTTATAATTTCAAATTCCTCAAGCACCTGATTATGAAACCATACAGCCCTTTCATCCATAGGCACAGGCTCAGCGGGTTCCGGCTGTTTATTTATAATTTTACTCATCTTTTCAGGAAGAGATGCATCTCTGTGCATTATTTCATGGAATGCGGTAAATCCGAGAGCACCAAGAACGCCTGCAGTTATGCCGGCTGTTTTTAATATAAATGAGGATTTCTTTTTCATAGTCAATCTCCTTTTTCTTTGCAGACTGCGAGGAATCCATTATTAATAACTATATCTTAAATACAATCTTACACCAAATAAAACAAATAATCAACTACTTATAATAATAAAATATATAAATTCATACAAAAATAACAACTTGCATGAAAAAATCAATGCAAGTTGTCAGTTGTTTTTTATTACAAAGGCTTCCAGTCAGCCAATTTTCCTGCTTTTTTCCAAAGCTCTTCCGCTTCTTTCACCCATTCATCAAACCCGTCGGGAGTTGAAGGAAATCGGGCATAAAGCTCAGTAAGTTTACCGCTGTTGATAACACCCGCAAGAATACTCCTGATTTCCGAAAATTTAATATTACCGGAAACCAATCCGATTAAAACAAAAACAACTGTTTTGAGATAATCGGAAGCATCAAGAGTAAGACCGCCTTCCATTCCCGCAAGAATTTTTTTGCTGAAAATAGCATCATGCTTAAAAAGAAATTCGTTTGCCTTCGGGCTGTGTCTTACAATCGATGCAAGAAGTGCCATCAGACCTGCAAATTCCTTACCCTGGGTATCGTTATATATCTTGTTGATGCTCCAGAGCGATTCTCTTGTCGGATATCCGCCGTTTTTCATAACATCAGAAGCAATTTCAATTGCAATATCTTCGAGCACAAGAGCAGCTGTGCAGCCCTCGCCGCAGTTGGGCTTTGTCATGCACGCAGCATCACCCATGCAGATAAAACCGTCTGCAACGAAAGAATACGGTGCTCTGTGATAAGGAGTTCTTCCTTTTTCAATTCGTTTTACCTTATGTGAGGGAAGTCTGACATTCCTTGAAAACTGCTCATAAACTTTTTCGGCATAATCAAAACCAAAACATGAGCCTATGCCTATCAGAGCGTCCGTTCCCTTGCTGGGTGCAATCCATGATTTATACGCAATCCAGAAATGTGACTTGAGCCATTCTTCTTTTTTATCGGTCAGATCAATGTATTTCAGAATAACATAAAGGATATCATCCGATGTAAGCTCAAATTTTTCTATTCCGTAGTTATCAGGCAGACTTCGTCTTACAACAGCAGGAATACCCGAACAATCCGCAACAAGGCGGCATTCAACACTCACACTTTCTCCGTCTTTCTGATATGTGACTCCGCAGATTTTACCGTTTTCGTCATATACACACGAATCGAAGGAGGCGTTATAAACAATTTCTGCACCTGCTTCTGCCGCCCACTCATTCATGCGGACAATATAATCATGTTTATGCATTCCGACAACATGAGTCGGAGAAGGCTTGGGATAACCGCCGAAAGCAGAAATCATATACTGCTCTGAAAATTCAAAAGCGTAAATTCCGTCACCTTTTTTCACTTCGGGCAGACCGAAATGCTCCATTTCACTTTTTCCCATGTGAAAAATATCATAATCGGGACTTATTCTTTCTTTTGAACTTTTGTCAATCATAAGAACTCCGAAACCTTTTTCAGACATTCTGCGTGCAAAATAGCTTCCCGCCGTTGATGCACCTACGATAACAATATCATATTTTGCCATACACCGTTCCCCTTTCCGTTTTCAACTGATTCAATTATAAACCCACGCAGGGCAGAATTCAAGATTATCAAAGATTTTTTTGAAAATATTTGCATTATCCGTTAGTTTCTGTTATGCTGAAGATATATTACTTTCCGAGGTTTTGAAAATGAATTGTATTCTTGAAAATCCCGTTGAAATTTACGGCAGAAAAGCAGAAAACAGAATCGTGCTGCATCCGATGGAAGGCTGTGACGGCACAAATGAAGGCGCAATTGACGAACTCACAAAAAGAAGATATCATCGCTTTGCAAAATCGGGAGCAGGCATAATCTGGTTTGAAGCAACAGCGGTATGTGCCGAAGGCAGAGCTAATCCCCGTCAGCTTTTTCTGAATGAATCCACAAAAGAAAGCTATAAAATCCTGATTGATGAAATCCGTGATATTTCCTTGAAAGAAAACGGATTTTCACCGATAATCATCGTTCAGCTTACACACAGCGGCAGATTCAGCAAGCCGAACGGCACACCCGAACCGATTGTTGCATACCGCAATCCCCATTGGGAAACGGGCAAAGAAAATCAGCCCTATGTAATTGCAACAGACGAATACTGCAAAACCATTTCCGAAAAATATGCAAAAGCCGCAAAGCTGGCGGAAGAAGTCGGATTTGACGGAATTGATGTTAAATGCTGCCATGGGTATCTATTCAATGAATTTCTCAGTGCAACAAAGCGTGACGGAATTTACGGCGGAAATCTTAAAAACAGAACAAGGCTTTATTTCGACTGCATAGACAGTGTGCGTAATTCCGTAAAAAATGTTTTCATCACAACCAGACTCAACGCATGCGACTGCTTCCCCTACCCTTACGGATTCGGTGTTGATGAAAACAACAGCATCGACCTTAAGGAAACAAAAAAAATAAGTCGGATCGTAGCCATGTCGTTCTGTGAGCCAAGGAGTTGGGTCTAGTCATTGTCTTCCTAAGACCGCTTGGCCTCCGACTTCACAACCAGACTCAACGCATGCGACTGCTTCCCCTACCCTTACGGATTCGGTGTTGATGAAAACAACAGCATCGACCTTAAGGAAACAAAAAAAAT
>JAZOVN010000142.1:0-9041 GCA_045658725.1 Acutalibacteraceae bacterium | reverse complement strand
CACCGAGATAGCTTTCTGCATCTGTCTTGAGCTTTTGAAGAATCATTGCGGAAATTTCCTGGGGTGTGTACTTCTTATCATCAATAGCTACCTTATAATCGGAGCCCATCTGTCTTTTGATTGAAGCAACTGTTCTGTCGGAGTTGGTAACAGCCTGTCTCTTTGCAACCTGACCAACCATTCTTTCGCCTGTTTTACCGAAAGCAACAACAGAGGGAGTTGTTCTTGCACCCTCAGCATTTGCGATAACAACGGGTTCGCCGCCTTCGATAACTGCTACGCATGAGTTTGTTGTACCTAAGTCGATACCGATAATCTTTGCCATGATAATTTTCCTCCTATAATATATGAATGGATTTATTTATGAATTTGCAACCTTGACAACAGCATCTCTTATGATTTTGTCGCCAAGCTTATAGCCTTTTGTAAAAACCTCGGCAACTGTGTTTTCGCCGAGCTCGTCATCCTCAACGGTCATAACCGCATTGTGGATGTTGGGGTCGAATGCGTCGCCTCTTTCGCCGTAGCTTTCAACGCCTGTCTTTTTAAGGATTTCTCCGAACTGATTAAAAATAAGGTCAATTCCCTTTTTATAATCTTCAAAGCTGCATTCGGTATTGTTTGCCGCTCTGTCAAAATTATCCAGAACGGGAAGCAGTTCCTTGATTACATCCGCTTTTGAAGAGGAATAAATATCCTGCTTTTCTTTCTGCGAACGCTTACGGAAATTATCATATTCCGCATAAAGTCTCAGGAACTGATCATTTTTTTCGTCAAGCTCTTTTCTGAGCTTTTCTTCCGCTGTTTCTTCCTTTACTTCCTCTGCGGTCTCCTTGACCTCTTCGGTTGCTTCGGGAGTCTTTTTTTCTTTTTTCATTACTGCAAACTGCATCCTTTCTATTCTTCAATCGCCTGAGTTATCATTCTGCCGACGATATCTGTCAGATATTTAACGCTGGGAATAATGCTTTCATAATCCATTCGGGTGGGTCCGATAAGACCGATTGTTCCCGATTCTCTGCCGCCAACCGAATATTTCGCAACAATAACGCTTGAATTTTCAAGCTGACGGTAAAGATTTTCTTTTCCGATTATGATATCAAGCGGTTCTTTTATTCCGTTCATAACCGCCGAAAGAGGTTCACGCTTATTCAGAAATTCAAAAAGCTCGATTGCACCGACTCCGTAATCCTTATGCGAAAACAGATTTGAACTGCCGCCGAGAATTATTCTTGAATCCTCCATGCTCCTTGCAAGCTCACAGACCGCAGCCATGAGAGGCAGCATTGCAAACGGGTCGCTGTCAACCGAAGCGGCAGCTGTCTGCATTGAAACAACGCTGATATCCGACGCAGGTTTTCCGATTATGCATGAATCAACTATATTATAGAACTCTTCGCAGATTTTTGCGGTAAGCTCACAGTCGAGCCTGCAAAGTCTGCTTTTGAGAATTCCGTTTGATGTTAACAGAACAAGCATTGCCGAATGAATTCCGACGGGAACAAGCTCTATTTTTCGGATGATAACGGCATCTCCGCCCGGTGCGGTTGAAACACACGCACATTTGGTCAAATCAGCAAGAACCTCGCCTGCCTGAGCAATCAGTCTTTCGGGATCGCCTGCAGCAGAGGAAATCCCCGCTTCAATCATCCTTTTGTTGAGCTCATCAATTTCTCTCGAACGCATGAGGTTATCAACATAATATCTGTAGCCCTTCTGAGAAGGGACTCTGCCTGCAGAGGTGTGAGGCTGTTCGAGATAACCCATAGCGGAAAGCTCGCTCATCTCATTACGAACGGTTGCGGAGGATACCGACATACCTGTTAAAGCGAGAAGCTCCTTTGAGCCGACGGGCTCGCCTGATTTTATATACTGTTCTACAACAGCGGCAAGAATCAGTTTTTTTCTGTCGCTCAGTTCGGTCATTCTCCACACCTTCTTTCGCCGAGTGCTAATTTTAGCACTCAAAAGTTACGAGTGCTAATCTCTGGTATTACTATACCCCAACAAGAAGAATTTGTCAATATTTTAATTGTTAACACTTTGTAAAATCGTGTGAACACGGCAGGAATTTTATGTATTGACTTTATATTATATGAATGTTAATATTTAATACAGATAAAATTATTTTAATGTTCACTCTTTTTAAATAAAAACTTGTTATAATATGGGAGTGAGAGGTGAAAATTCATATGAAATTATCATTGGTTATCCCCTGCTACAATGAAGAAGGCAATGTTGAAAAATTCTTCAGCGAGGTCAACAGGGTATTCAAAGAAAAAGTCAGTGACTATGAATTTGTTTTTGTCAACGACGGAAGCAAAGACAAGACATATCAGAAATTAAAAAATTTATATAACACATATTGCAATGAATACAGCATTCAGGTGCTGACCTTCAGCCGCAACTTCGGCAAGGAAGCTGCCATTTATGCAGGTCTTTCAAAATCAACGGGCGACCTCGTCTGCCTTATCGATGCCGACCTTCAGCAAAGGCCCGAGGTTGTGCTTGAAATGCTTGATGTTATGAATGCGGATGAAGAAACAGACTGTGTTACCGCCTATCAGGAAAACCGTAAAGAAAACAAGGTTATTTCGGGCTTCAAATCCGCTTTTTATAAGCTCATAAACAAAATTTCAGATGTTGATTTTGTTAACGGTGCTTCGGATTTCAGACTCATGAAAAGAGTCATGGTTGATGCTATTCTTCAGATGAGCGAATTTCACCGCTTTTCAAAAGGTCTTTTCAGCTACGTGGGCTTCAACACAAAATATATTCCCTATGAAGTATGCGAAAGAGAAAGCGGAGAAACAAAATGGGGATTCAGAAAGCTTTTCAAATATGCACTTGAAGGCATTTTTGCATTTTCAACAATGCCGCTCAAATTTGCAACCTTTATCGGTCTGATTTCATCAGCCTGTTCGATTCTCTATCTGATAGTTGTTGTTATTCAGAAGCTCGCATTCGGAATTGATGTGCCGGGATACGCAACAATCGTTGTGCTTCTTCTGCTCATCGGCGGACTTCTTCTTTTCTGCCTCGGCATTATCGGCGAATACCTTTCAAAAATGTATGTCCAGGTCAAAAACCGCCCCGTTTATATTCTCAAGGAACATCTCAGACAAGACAAAGACGAAAAATGAATCATTCCGGAAGCATTACCGCTTCCGGATTTTTTTGTGCTTGACCTTACGGTGAAAATTTGATATTATAAACTGATATATAATATTATAAGGAGGATCAACCGTGGGGATCGGAAACAAAATTAAAGATGTCGTGGGTATTGAAGGTAACACATGGGAATACATAAGACCCATTATCGGATATAATGTTGCCTGCATAACCACAGGCGGTGTCACAAACCCCATCGGCATGTACCACCAGCAGTTCCTTAATTTCGTTGAAGGAATGAGCACCGGTATGTCCGGCATTATCAGTACCATCGGCGGCGTTATTGATGCGATAACAGACCTCACAATGGGTTTCGTAACCGACAGAACAAAATCACGATTCGGCAAACACAGAGTATGGCTTATAGCAGGTCTGCCCGTTCTTCTGATAGGCTATTTCATGAAATGGTATTCCTTCGGTATTTCGGGAACAGGCAACTCAACAGCACTTTTTATTTATTATCTCCTTGCTTCTCTTATTTACAGCTCGGGCTATACCATGATAAACATTCCCCATGTTGCAATGCTTCCGACTGTTGCACCGAGATATTTTGAAAGGTCGCAGTACAAAATAGTTGAATATATTTTCAACATGTTCGGTATGTTCCCGTCATTCATTTTTATGAGTATCGTTCTCGGCGGCACCAATATGGTCAATCCCACCCCTGCCGACAGACCCAAATATCTTATCTGCGGCATAGTTTTTGTTATCTATTTCTGCTGGGCACCGCTTGTTACCTTCTTCACAACAAAGGAAAAAAGCTCGCTTGACATGAAAAACCCACCCATTGATTACAAATACTTTATCAGGGAATATATTCAGGTTTTCAGAAACAAAGCATTCAGACAGTATTTTCTCATTAATCTTTTCTATGGTTTCTCAAAGAGTTTTTACAGCTATGCAGACCAGTTTTATATAAGAAGTATTGCCGATAAATACAATCACTTCAGCGTTCTCAACACCGTTGGCGGTGCTGCGGAAATTGCAGGCGGACCCGTAAACTTTTTCCTTACACGCTATATAGATAAGCGTACATGCGGATTGGTTATGATGCCCATGATGGTAACAGGTCTGCTTCTCAACGGTTTCGTTACTCCGAAAACCCCCGTTTTCATTCTTTATATTGCAACTGTTCTTTATAATATCGGCTTCTCGGGTCCCGGTTTTGTTATCAACACCATTCAGCCCGATGTCACCGATGTTGATGAGCTTATCACAGGCAGAAGACGCGAAGGCGTTATCACCACATTCTATTCTTTCGTAAGAAAAACAATCAACAGCTTTGTTACAGGTTTCCTCGGAATTTTCCTTCAGGTTATCGGTTACGACACAACAAACCTTGAAAAAATCGAATATGCCGCTCTCAGCAGTCAGACTGAATTCGGTCTCAGACTTCTCGTAAGCTGGCTTCCCACAATTTTTGCAATCACCTCTCTCATACTCATCTTCCGCTTCAAGATGAAAAAGCGTGATCACGAAATTATCCAGTCCGTCATTGCACAGAAGCATGAAACGGGCACATGTGAAATTTCGGCCGATGACAAAAAACGACTCGAGACAATTGCAGGACACCGCTGGGAAAACATGTGGATAGGTCAGACAGGCATTGACCGCAAGCTTGAAGAAATAGCAAACATTTAAGGAGAATAACACATTGGCAGTTTCAAAAGATAAAATCAGAAATTTTTGTATTATTGCTCATATAGACCACGGCAAATCAACACTTGCCGACAGACTTCTCGAAAAAACAAAGTCTGTTGCACTCCGTGACATGACGGCACAGCTTCTTGATAAAATGGACCTTGAAAGAGAAAGAGGAATCACAATCAAGGCTCATGCCGTCAAGCTCAACTATGTTGCGGAAGACGGAGAAGAATATGTTCTCAACCTTATCGACACTCCGGGTCATGTTGACTTCAACTATGAGGTTTCCCGTTCGCTTGCAGCATGTGAAGGTGCCGTGCTTATCATTGACGCTTCTCAGGGAGTTGAAGCACAGACACTTGCAAACACCTATCTTGCTCTTGACCACGACCTTGAGCTTGTTCCCGTTATAAACAAAATCGACCTTCCTTCGGCAGATCCCGACAGAGTTGCAGCAGAGGTTGAAGATGTTATCGGTCTTGACTGCTCCGAAGCTCCGAGAGTTTCCGCAAAAACGGGCGTTAACATTGAGCAGGTGCTTGAACGCATAGTCAAGGATGTTCCTGCTCCCGAAGCAAATGACGATTTACCTCTCCGTGCACTTATTTTCGACTCGGTTTATGACAGCTACAAAGGTGTTATTGTTTATGTAAGAGTCAAGGAAGGCAAAATCAAACCCGGTGACACCATGAGAATGATGGCAACGGGTGCTGAATTCACCGTTGTTGAAACGGGATATATGAGAGCAACCATTCCCGAACCCTGCAAAGAGCTTACTGCAGGCGAAGTAGGCTATATCACCGCTTCAATCAAAACAGTCGGCGACGCAAGAGTCGGCGACACGGTTACAACCGTTGAAAATCCTGCTTCAGAGCCTCTTCCCGGCTATCGGAAGGTTAATCCCATGGTTTACTGCGGCGTTTATCCTGCCGACGGTGCAGACTATGAAAACCTTCGTGATGCTCTTGAAAAGCTTCAGCTCAACGATGCAGCTCTTACCTATGAGCCTGAAACATCGGGTGCACTCGGCTTCGGTTTCCGCTGCGGCTTCCTCGGTCTGCTTCATCTTGAAATCATTCAGGAAAGACTTGAAAGGGAATACGATCTTGACCTTGTAACCACAATCCCCAGCGTTGTTTATAAAATCAACCTCACCGACGGTACAACGGTTGAAATCGATAATCCTACCCACTATCCCGACCCTGCAACAATCGCATCCTGCGAAGAGCCCTTCACGGATGCTCATATCTATGCACCCTCTGATTATGTCGGAGCTATCATGGATTTGTGTCAGGACAGACGAGGCGTTTTCAAAAACATGGACTATATCACTCCCGAAAGAGTTGATATTCATTATGAGCTTCCGCTCAACGAAATCATCTATGATTTCTTCGATTCACTCAAATCAAGAACGAGGGGCTACGCTTCATTTGACTATGAAATCTCGGATTACCGCAAGTCAAATCTTGTTAAGCTTGATGTTCTTCTCAACGGAGATATCGTTGATGCCCTTTCGTTTATAATCCACTCCGAAAAGGCTTATTCAAAGGCAAGAAAGATTGCCGAAAGACTCAAGGAGCATATCCCCCGTCAGATGTTTGAAATTCCCATTCAGATTGGTATCGGCGGAAAAATCATCGCCCGTGAAACAGTCAAGGCAATGCGTAAGGATGTTCTTGCAAAGTGCTACGGCGGTGACATCACAAGAAAGAAAAAGCTTCTTGAAAAGCAGAAGGAAGGCAAAAAGAGAATGCGTCACTTCGGTACCGTTGAGGTTCCGCAGGAAGCATTCATGGCAGTCCTCAAACTTGACGATAACGATTAAATTTACGGGCGGCCAATGGTCGCCCCTGCTTTTTACGGTGATTATATGAAACCTGTCGGATTATATATCCATATTCCGTTCTGCAACGGTAAATGTCCTTACTGCGATTTTTATTCTGTTGCACCCGATTCGGAAACCGTTGATGCATATGTTTCTGCCGTCTGCAAAAAGATCGACGAAGCAGACAGAATTTATGACACGGTCTATTTCGGCGGAGGAACACCTTCTCTCATCGGCTCACACCGCATTGCAAAAATCATGTCACATATAAAACGCACATCCGACTGCGAAGCAACGCTTGAATGCAATCCGTCGGACACGGGTGCGGTGAATTCCGATTTTGATTTCAGAACTGTTGCAGAAAGCGGCATAAACCGCATTTCCATGGGTCTTCAGAGTGCAAACGATTCCGAAAGAAAATCTCTCGGCAGACGGGGCGGCTGTAACGATGTTGAAAGAGCAATCACAAGAGCAAAAGAAGCGGGAATAAATAATATTTCGCTTGACCTTATGCTCGGAATCCCATTTCAGACAAAGGAAAGTCTGAAAAAATCAATTGAATTCTGCAAAAATTCTGGTGCAAAACATATCAGTGCTTATATTCTCAAAATCGAAGAAGGAACTCCGTTTTTTAAAATAAAAAACACCCTCGACCTGCCCGACGAGGATGAAACCTGCGATTTATATTTATACGCAGTCAGCGAGCTTGAAAAAGCGAGATTCAATCAATACGAAATCTCGAATTTCTCACTCAAAGGATACGAAAGCCGTCACAATCTTAAATACTGGCGTTGTGAGGAATATCTCGGCATCGGTGCATCTGCACATTCATTCTTTGACGGAAAAAGATTTTATTACGAACGCAGTATCGATGGATTTATAAACGGTGTTCTGCCCGTTGATGACGGTGATGGCGGCGATGAGGAAGAATACATCATGCTTGCACTCCGACTTTCGGAAGGATTGATTTTTGAAAAATATCAGTACCGTTTCGCAAAACAGATTGACAGAGCCATAATTGAAAAAGCAAAGGAATTTGAAAAACACGGGCTTGTCAGAGTTACGGAAAACAACATTTCATTGACAGCAGAAGGATTTCTGATGTCGAATGCAATTATATCAAGTCTTCTTCTTTGAGGAGAAGCCCAATCAATAAGATTCTGCAAATATAATCATATTGAAAATCAACAATATTTATGATAATATGTATAAAAAGGAGGTAATTCCATGAAAAAGACAATCAGCGTTTTAATCGCATCTGTTATTCTTATCATGTCAGTGCTTTCAATCAATGCTTTTGCGGCTGACACACCAAAAACAGATGCTCTTCTCAACAAACTCGAAACAGCGACCGAGGTTTCGGTAACACTCAGAGCAGGTGAAACCAGACTTTTCGGCATCATCCCTGCACAGATTTCAAACACAATTGCCGTTAAAGGCAATAACATCTGCTATCAGTATGACGCAGGCTTCCTTAACGCAAGAATCGTTGCCAACAATGACGGTATTTTCGGCTATATGCCTGCTCTTCCGTTTTTCTATGTAAAAATGGATTTCAACCCCATCAAGGGTGCTGATGTGTGGTCAATGGTGCTCGGTGCGGCAGACCTCACTCAGGCTCTCACCCGTTATCTCGGAAGCGGTACCGAGACCGTCAACGGCACAACATATTATGTTGAAGAATACGATGACAGAGAGTTTGTTACAAGCAAATTCTATTATGTAGGCGATGACCTTAAAATGCTCATCGTAACGGATTCATCAACAGGCTCGGTGCAGTATACATATTTTGACGATATTTCATTCAAGGTTGACGACGGCATGTTTACCGCCCCTGCAATGGCATTTGACCTTTCTCCCCTGCTTAAAACATTCTTTCTTTCGCTTGTAATGGCATAAATTTCATGCCAATCCTCAGTCCTGCGGACAGCTCCTTTGCCAAAGGAGCCCATACCGAGAACAAAAGTTGCACAGCCTCCTTTGAAAAGGAGGTGGCACGGCGTCATGCCGTGACGGAGGATTGATTTGAATTTACAGCAAACAAAGGTACTGTTCACAAAATCATTATCAAGCAATACTAAAGGAGATATATCTAATGAAAAAAATCACTTCATTATTTTTAGCCGCGCTCATCATTTCGCTTTCGGTATTATCGGTTAATGCTTTCACATTGCCGCAGAATCTCGGCAATATCATCCCCAAAACAGCAAGCGAATCAACTCCCGCAACCGAAACCGACCCCGTTCCCGAAACAGAGCTTCTTTCACCGAAATGGTTTGAAGAACACGGCAATGAATACTCCGCGGATGCATCTGCTTCTGTTTTAGGAATAGTACCTGCTCAGAAAAAAGTCTGGTACAAAAACGGAAATGTCGCTCAGCTTATCACATACAGCACAAAC
>JAZOVN010000141.1:0-10913 GCA_045658725.1 Acutalibacteraceae bacterium | reverse complement strand
AAGAAGCTTGTTGCAAGAGCCGCAAAATGGGGACACAAGGCGGTTGCCATCACCGACCACGGTGTTGTGCAGGCATATCCCGAAGCCGCCGCTGCAGCAAAGGATAACGGAATCAAAGTCATTTACGGCATGGAAGGCTATTTTGTTGACGATTCGGTTAAAATTGTTACGGGCGAAAAGAAAATGCCACTGAGCGGAACTTTCATCATTTTTGATGTTGAAACAACGGGTCTGCGTACCGATAAAGAACGCCTTACCGAAATCGGTGCGGTAAAATATGTTGACGGTGCGGAAAGGGCAAGATTTCAGACTTTCGTAAATCCCGAAAAGCCTATTCCTTCAAAAATCACAGACCTTACGGGTATAACAAATGCAATGGTTGCCAATGCTCCGAAAGAGGGCGAGGCGGTTAAAAAATTCTTTGAATTCTGCGGTGACGGAGTTCTTGTTGCCCATAATGCAACCTTTGATACCGATGTCATCAAGCATGCATGCCGCAGAAATTCGATTGAATATAACTTCACTCATATTGATACTCTTGTTATGGCACAGAGCCTTATCGAGGGAATAAAGAATTACAAGCTTGATGCATTGCAGAAGCATTTCAAGCTTCCCGCTTTTGATCATCACAGAGCGGATGAAGATGCAGGTGCACTTGCGGGTATTTTTGAAAAACTGCTTGAACTCTGCACCGAAAAAGGTGTTGAAAACATTGAGGATATCAACGAAAAAATCCCCGTCAATGTCAAACGCCTTCCCACTTATCACATAATTCTTCTTGCAAAAAACAAGGTTGGTCTCAAGCATCTTTATCAGCTAATCTCAAAGTCAAATCTTGAATATTATTACCGTCATCCCAGAATTCCGAAGAGTGAGCTTCTTGCACACAGAGAAGGTCTTATTGTCGGCAGCGCGTGTGAAGCAGGTCAGCTTTATCAGGCTATATTCATGGGCAGACAAAAAGAAATGCTGCTTGATATGGCAGGTATTTACGATTATCTTGAAATTCAGCCCAACGGCAACAATGCTTTCATGCTTCGTGAAGGCATGGTTGAATCGGAAGAAGAGCTTAATGAAATCAACAGAAGAATAATTCATCTTGCCGATGAGGTCGGCATTCCCGTAGTTGCAACGGGAGATGTTCATTTCATGGAAAAGGATGACAGCATCTTCCGTGAAATACTTATGGCAGGTCAGGGCTTCAAGGATGCCTCCGAACAGGCACCCCTTTATCTTCGCACAACTCAGGATATGCTTAGCGAATTTGAATATCTCGGTGAGGATACCGCTTATGAGGTTGTTGTTAAAAACCCCAATCTCATTGTAGATATGTGCGAAGAAATAAAGCCCATTCCTGACGGAACTTATCCTCCCAAAATCGAAGGATCGGATGAAGAACTCAGAAAAATCTGCTACGAAAGAATGGAAGATTATTACGGTTCTCCGCTTCCCGAATATATTAAGGAAAGACTCGATAAAGAGCTTGAATCCATTATCAAAAACGGATTCGCCGTTCTTTATATCATTGCTCAGAAGCTTGTGTGGAACTCCATGGATAACGGCTATTATGTCGGTTCCCGAGGTTCGGTAGGTTCGTCGTTCGTTGCGTTTGCCGCAGGTATTTCTGAGGTTAATCCGCTTGTTCCGCATTATATTTGTGAGAGCTGTAAGCACAGCGAATTTTTCTACAAGGGTGAATACGGTTCGGGTTATGATATGCCGCCAAAAGACTGTCCCGTCTGCGGAAAGCCCATGCACCGTGACGGTCATGATATCCCGTTTGAAACCTTCCTCGGTTTCTACGGTGATAAGCAGCCCGATATTGACCTTAACTTCTCGGGCGAATATCAGTTCTATGCCCACAGATACACCGAAGAACTTTTCGGTAAGACTCATGTTTTCAAGGCGGGCACAATCGGCACTCTTGCAGATAAAACCGCATTCGGCTTTGTTAAAAAATGGGCAGAAGAAAAAGGTCTTTTCCTTTCAAGAGCAGAGGAAGAGCGACTCGTTCAGGGCTGCGTAGGCGTTAAAAGAACAACGGGTCAGCATCCGGGCGGCATGGTTGTTGTGCCTGCGGATATGGATGCAGAGGATTTCACTCCCATTCAGCACCCCGCCGATGATGCCGATTCAATTCACAGAACTACTCATTTCGATTTCCATTCGCTTCATGATACCATTCTCAAGCTCGATAACCTCGGTCATGATGTTCCTACACTTTATAAGCATCTCGAGGATCTGACGGGCATCTGCGTTATGGATGTTGATATATGCGACCCGAAGCTCTATGAGCTTCTGACTACTCCCGAGCCTCTCGGCGTAACGGCAGAGGATATCGACTGCGAAACGGGAACTCTTTCTCTTCCCGAACTCGGCACTCCGTTTGTGCGTCAGATGCTTATGGAATCCCAACCCAAGAATTTCTCGGACATGCTTCAGATATCGGGACTTTCACACGGCACCGATGTTTGGATAGGCAACGCACAGGAGCTTATCAAAAACGGAACCTGCACCATTTCTGAAGTTATCGGTACCCGTGACAATATCATGGTTTACCTTATCAACAAGGGCGTTGAAAAGGGCATGGCGTTCAAAATCATGGAGATTGTGCGTAAGGGTAAAGCAACAAAGCTTCTGACCGATGAGCATAAGCAGGCGATGATGGATAACGGTGTTCCGCAGTGGTATCTTGATTCGTGCATGAAGATAAAATATATGTTCCCCAAGGCTCATGCGGCGGCATATGTAAGTGCGGCAATGCGTCTTGCGTGGTACAAGCTTTATAAACCCGTTGAATATTATGCAACCTTTATGACCGTACGCGGTGAAGATATTGATACCGCTGCCGTTCTTGCAGGCAGAAGTGCTGTCAAAAAGAAAATGGACGAAATAAAGCAGAAGATGCAGATGAAAACCGCAACCGCCAAGGAAGAAGGTACCTTCACATCACTTCAGGTTATCAATGAAATGATGGCAAGAGGTGTTGAAATTCTTCCGATTGATATTTATAAATCAACCGCAAACCGCTATATTATTGAAGACGGAAAAATCAGACTTCCCTTCTCTGCGATTGCAGGCTGTGGCGGCAGAGCTGCCGAAGGTCTTGAAGCCGCAAGAAATGATGGCGGCGGAGAATTCCTTTCAATTGAGGATTTTCAGCTCCGTTCGGGTGCTTCAAAAACCATCATTGCAGCACTTGAAGAGGGCGGTGCGTTTGCTTCTCTTCCGAAATCAACTCAGCTCAGCTTCTTTTAAAAGGATGATGCTATGAATAAATCAAAAATCCCTCTTCGTCAGAGAACATGGTATAAACTTGATAATGCCGCAAAGGTTTTTCCGGGGCAGGACAGCTCATCGTGGTCAAATGTTTACAGACTTTCGGCAACCCTGACCGAAATAATTGACCCTGCTCTTCTTGAAAAAGCCCTTGAAATCACCCTTCGCCGTTTTCCGACCTTTGATGTAAGGATGAAAAACGGTTTGTTCTGGCATTATCTCGAAAAAAATCCTTACGGAATTCCGCCTGTAATGCAGGATATTGCAAATCCCTGCACACGATTCAAAAGCAAAGAAAACAAAGGCTACCTTTTCAAGGTTTATTATTACGAAAACCGAATTTCTCTTGAATTTTATCATTCTCTGACTGACGGATACGGCGCATCAAGATTTTTTATGACTCTTATTGCGGTCTATCTCCGTCAGACGGGAAAAGAAATTCCGAGCGGAGAAAGTGTTTTTGATGTCAATGAAGAGCCGAGACCCGAGGAGGCAGAGGATTCTTATTCAAAGGTCTGCAACTCCAAAGCAAAAGCAAAGCTTCTTCAGAAATTCACTTACCGCTTCAAGGGTGAAAGACTTCCGAAGCATGTTGTCAATGTAACAACGGGCTATATGCCTGTTTCAGTTATAAAAGAAAAGGCGGCAGAGCACGGAGTTACCGTTACCGAATATCTTGCCGCAGTTCTTCTGTGGGTTATGTATAATCTGCAGAAGCAGGAAGAAAAAAACAGAGAAAAGCATGTGGGAATTCAGATTCCCGTCAATGCAAGAGGCTTTTTCGGCAGTCAGACCCTTCGGAATTTCATGCTTTGTTATTCTTTCCAGTTTGACCCGAAAAAGGGTGAATATACCTTCCCCGAAATTGTGAAACAGCTTTCGCTCTATCTTCGTTATATCAACAACGAAAAAGAACTTCAGGCAATGATGAACAGCAACATGGGAATAGAGAGAAATCCCGTTATGCGAGTTATTCCGCTGTTTCTCAAGGATTTCGGTGTCAGCATGGTATATAAATTTGCGGGCGAAAAGGCAACAAGCTGTCTTATTTCAAATGTCGGCGTTATAAAAACTCCGAAGGAAATGGAGCAATATATCGAAAAGCTTGTTCTCGTTATGGGTCCTGCAATGAGAAACGGAGCAAGATGCGGTGCCCTTTCTTATAAAAACACTCTTGCGTTCAGCATTTCAAATATTTATGTGAGCACAAAAATTCAGAAAGAATTTTTCACAACTCTTGTCAAATTCGGCATTCCCGTTAAAATCGAAAGCAATAAAAATTCCATTATGGGAGGTGACCGCTGATGTCATATTGCGTTAATTGCGGTGTTGAGCTTGAAAAAGGATGTCCGTCATGCCCGTTGTGTGACACACCCGTTATAAATCCCCGCGAAAAAAACACGGGCGATGAGAAGCCTGTTTATCCCGATAATCTCAGCATTCCGAAGTCGCTGAGCAAAAAATACTGGGTGTTTGTTCTTTCTCTCGTTATGCTTATTCCTAATCTCGTTCTTGTGATTCTGAATGCAGTTCTTTTTGACAGCGGAGTTGTCAAATATATCGTCGGCGGATTTATTGTTGCGTGGATATGGTTCCTTTTTCCGCTTTTGTGGAAAAAGCCTCTTCCCGTTATTCTGCTTGCGATTGATGCCATTGCGTTGCTGACTTATCTTGATTTGTTTAAAATTTACGGCGACGAAAACGGTTGGTTCACCGCAGTTGCATTGCCCGTTGTTATTGCTTTGTGGGCAATATGCAATCTGTTTATTTTCTGGCTGAAAAAACCGAGAAGCAAATCGCTTATCGCAATTGCCGTGCTCGGTGCAGTATCCGTTATGACATTTGTTGTTGAAGTCTGCATGAGCATGCACTATTTCGGCAGACTCGAACTGATTGTTTCGTTTGTTATGGCCGCGTGCTGCGGATCCCTTATGATTTTCTTTGCTTATCTTTATAAGAGCAGACGCCTTAAAGCGTGGGCAAAACGAAAATTCTTTATGTAAAACAGTGTGAAAGGATGATATATCATGAATAAAAAGAAAGTAATTCGCAATACCGTTCTCGGTGCAATCGGTGTTGCTGCAGGTGCAACCGCTATAAAGGCTGCAAAGTATGTTCCCGAAAAGAAGGATTACGGTCAGCCCACCGAAGAAAAGGTTGATGCAAAAAGATGTCAGGAACATCTTTCAACAGCTATCTCAATCCCCACAATAAGCTATCCTGATAAAGAGAATATTGATTTCACACAGTTTGATAAATTCCATGCTTTTCTTGAAGAAGCATTTCCGCTTATTCACAAAAACCTTAAAAAAGAGGTTGTTCAGGAGGCAAGCCTGATTTATCATTGGAAGGGCACAAGAGATGACCTTGATCCCATCGCTCTTCTTGCTCATCAGGATGTTGTTCCCATTTCAGAGGGAACAGAGCAGGATTGGGAGCACGAACCCTTCAGCGGTCACAATGACGGTGAGTTTATCTGGGGCAGAGGTGCTCTTGATATGAAAAACCACCTTATCGGAGTTATGGATGCTGTTGAAACCCTTCTTGAAGAAGGTTTTCAGCCCGAGAGAGATGTTTATCTTCTCTTCGGTCAGGATGAAGAGGTTGTTGCTTCCGAAGACGGCGGCGCAAAAAACATCATGAGAACTCTCAAAGAAAGAGGCATTCATCTTGATTGCGTTCTTGATGAGGGCGGTGCAATTATTCCCGTCAATGTCAAGGGAATTCTCAACGATAAGGAGCTTATCGGCGTAGGTATTGCCGAAAAGGGTTATACCGATATTGAAATCACCGTTACAGCAAAGGGCGGTCATTCATCACAGCCTCCCGTTCATTCGGGTCTCGGTGAGCTTGCAAATGTTATCAAGGATCTTGAGAATCATCAGTTCAAGGCAGAGCTTATGCCTTTCGTCAAGAATCTTTTCTCAGGTGTCGGCAGAAACTGCACTTATCCCGCAAGACTTCTGACATGCAACCTTGATTATCTTCAGCCCCTTCTCAAATACGGCATGACAAAGATTCCTTTTGCCGCATGTCTTGTCAGAACAACAACCGCAGTCACAATGGCTCAGGGCAGCCCTGCGGCAAATGTTCTTCCTCAGAAGGCAAGTGTTGTTGTCAACTTCAGACAGATGCCCGGCACAACCGTTCAGGATGTTGTTGACCATATCCGCAAGGTTTGCAGAAACAAGGATATAGAAATTAATGTGCTCAAAGCCAAGGAAGCATCAAAATTCTCGCCCACAGACTCAAGAGCATTCGGAATTATTGAGGAAATCTGCAAGCAGGATAATCCCAACAGCATTGTTGCACCCTATCTTGTTATGGGCGGAACAGATGCCTGCTACTATGAACCCATCTGTGAAAACATTTATCGCTACGCACCCTATAAGGTAAGCGTTTCGCTTCTCAGATGCACTCACGGCACAAACGAAAGAATTCCCGTTGAAGCAGTTGCACCCGCAGTTGCATTCTTCAAAAAATACATCAGAAGAGCATCGGCTGAATAATATGAATATTCTTATTGCACCCGACAGTTTCAAAGGCACATTGACCGCACAGGAGGTCTGCGATATTATCGCAAAAGCCTTTGAAGAAACAATAAATGACACAAAAACAGTAAAGCTCCCCGCTGCCGACGGCGGCGAGGGGCTTTGTGCCTGTTTGCATAAAATCTGCGGCGGAGAAATGATAAAAACCGAAGTCAGCGGCGTGTTTTTTGAAAAAATGACCGCGGAATATCTTATGCTCAGCGATAAAACCGCAGTAATTGAAATGGCGGCTTGTGCAGGGCTTCCGCTTGCAGGTGATAATAAAAATCCCGAGAAAGCTACTACCTTCGGTGCAGGCGAGCTTATCAATCATGCCGTTTCAAACGGAGCGGAAAGAATTCTTCTCGGTCTTGGCGGAAGTGCAACCAACGATTGCGGATTCGGTATGGCATCTGCACTCGGATTTTGTTTTTATGATAAGTACGGGAAGTGCTTTGTTCCCACGGGTGAAACTCTGATTGATGTTGCAAGAATAACAAAGCCTGCAGAATCAATCGGAATTCCCGTTATCGCAGCCTGCGATGTTGAAAATCCTCTTTACGGAGAAAACGGAGCGGCTTATATTTTTGCACCGCAGAAGGGTGCCGATGAAGACATGGTAAAACGCCTTGATGCAGGGTTACACCATTCTTCGGAGCTTATAGTGCGTGATTTGCAGATTGATACTTCGGATATCAAAGGTGCAGGAGCCGCAGGCGGAATGGGAGCAGGTGCAGTTGCTTTTCTTGATGCAGAGCTGAAAAAAGGAATTGATATTTTGCTTGATAAAGCAGATTTCGATAGAAAAGCTGCTGAAGCGGATCTGATAATAACGGGCGAAGGCAGGCTTGATTTTCAGAGTGTTAACGGCAAGGTTATTTCGGGCATTGCAGAAAGAGCATCAAATCATGGAAAAAAGGTTATTGCAATCTGCGGCAGTAAGGGCAGGGGAGCGGAAGAGATAATGAAGCTCGGTGTGTCAGAGCTTTATTTTTCTTGCGAAACCGAAAAGCCGTTTGATGAAATATTAAAAAGCTGTCGGGAGGATTTATATAATATCTCCGTTAAAGCGGCGAAAAATCTTACAAATTCATTACAGATTATATAAAATCTTGATTTCTTCTTTTTGCAATGATAGAATAAAGAAAAAGGAGATTTTTGCCATGAAGAAAATAATAAGTGTAATTTTATCTGCGGTTATTCTTGTTATGTCTGTTTTTTCTGTAAATGCGTTTGCACAGGAACAAACAAGAACAGAAAAATGGTATGAAAGTTTAACACATATCACCGAATATGAACTTATTCTAAAAACAAAAGTCGATAATATAGAAGCTGATGCTCACTGTTATTGCGAGAACGGAGATATTGCAATAATAACAGATATGCCTTTCAGTGATGAAAAAGATATCAGAATAAAAGCGATAGTTAAAGACGGAATTTTTTATCTGACTTTTCCTTCCTTACCTTTTATCTATTTGAAATATGATTTAGAAGAAACTCCGATTTCAGATGCTTTTTCGGAAACTGTTTCTTATGAGGACCTGACTTTGATTAATGCGGGCGAAACAGAGGAATACGGCTCAACATATTTCAAAGAGGAATATATTACCGATGAAAATATAACTTTTAAGTATTATTTTGAAGGAGAAAATCTGCAATTTTATGAAGCAATCGGAGTTGATGAAGAAGGAAATGAATTTGAATACAAATATAAGTTAGTTTCACTTGAAGTTGCCGACAATATGTTTGAAATTCCTTGGTATTCTATAAATATAACACCGATAATTATTCTGTTATCATCATTGTTGGCAGGATAAGACAGAAAACGGCAGAGAGATTAACTCCCTGCCGTTTTTGATTTTATACGGTTTTCATCTGCAGCTTAAGATTATCGCTTATCATTGCGATAAATTCGCTGTTGGTGGGTTTGCCTCTCTCGTTCTGGATAGTGTAACCGAAGTAGGAGCTGAGCACATCTACATCGCCTCTGTCCCATGCGACCTCAATTGCGTGTCTGATTGCTCTTTCAACTCTTGAAGGTGTTGTTTTGAAGGTTTTTGCAACCGTGGGATAGAGTATCTTCGTTACTGAGCTTATCATTTCGCTGTTGTTTACCGAAAGAATAATCGCCTCACGAAGATACTGATATCCTCTTATATGAGCAGGAACACCTATCTGATGCATAATCTGAGAAACAACAACCCCCAGATCCTTAACTCCGTTCTGACCGACGCAGGAATTATGGATGCTTGAAAACTGAATTATTCGTTCAGCAAGCATCTTTGGATTATAGGGCTTGAGAAAATAATAATCTGCTCCGCTTCTTAAAACTTCGCTTTCAAACCGCTGATTATCCGTGCTCGAAAGAACCATCACCATCGGTCTTTTTTCAAGACGCATGGAGCTGATTTCACGAAGAACTCCGAGTGCATCGAGTTTCGGCATAAATCCTTCCATCAGAAGCACATCGGGACATTCGCCCTCAATAAACTTTTCGATAATCTGTGTTCCGTCTTTGATTACGGTTGAAACTTCAAATCCGTTTGAGCGCAGGATTCCTGCAAGCTCATGCATTGTTTCGCTTCCGTCTTCGGTTATCATTGCTTTCAACATTTTTCTCATGGTTTTACCTCCGCTTGATTTAGTTCACCGAGATATTACCATAAACTGTCAAAAATGTCAATAAATAACTGGAAATAATTTACAGTTTCTATCGCAAACCGTGACATTTTGTCTTTTGGTTTTACGATACATTCGCAAATTCGTCATTTTTCAGCAAATCCATTGTTTCAAGCATCCTTCCGGCAAATATCGCATACCCCTGATCAGGGGAGTTGACAAATACATGGGTTACTGCACCCACGAGCATAGAGTTCTGAACAATGGGACTGCCGCTCATTCCCTGAACGATTCCTCCGGTCTTTTCAAGCAGCACAGGGTCGGTAACCTTGATTATCATATTTCTTGCCGATAAATCCGATGAAGGATAAATCTTTGTTATTTCAATATCATAATACTGAGGTCCGCCGTCATCAATGGTTGTTATCATTTGCGCCTTGCCGAGTTTGACCTCGCTTTCAAGAGCAACAGGAATTACTCTTGCACCGGAGGGACGGAGAAGCTCACCGTAAACACCCATTTCATGGTTAACACGAAGGTTTCCGAGAGCTGTATCGGTAAAAACTCCGCAAAGCTCACCCGGATTACCTGCGCTGCTTTTATAGAAGCCGTTGACTTTTGCTCTCACAGCCTCGCCGTTACTCAGAGGCATTATTTTTCCCGTATCAACATCACAGACTCCGTGTCCGAGACCTGCAAACATTCCCGATGAATCATCGTAAAATGTTACCGTTCCGATGCCTGCGGAGCTGTCTCTGACCCACAGACCTGCCTTATATTTGCCGTTGACAGACATAACGGGAATCAGGAAAAGCTCGGTTATCTCGCCGTTTCTGTCAATTTTCAGGCGAAGCGGACTTCCGCCCGAGCTTTCAACCGCATCAGTCATCTGTTGAGAGCTTGATGCGGGCGTGCCGTTGATATGAGTGATGATATCTCCGCATTTAATACCTGCGGTAACTGCAGGATCAGCCGTGCCCTCTGAAGTAGTAACCGAATCAATGCTCACAACAATAACACCTTTTGTATAAAGCTTGATTCCGAAAGTGTCACCGCCGGGAGCAACAAACCGCCGTTTGGTTACGCTCACTTTTATATCCTTTACGGGAACGATTTTCAGTGCCGTGATCTGAGATTTATATTCTGTTTTGTTCATTCCTGCCGAAGCCGTTCTGACAGGTTCGGTGTTTTTACAAAAATATAAATCTCCGAAATCAATTTTTTCTCCGTCGTTAACCGTTATTTCATCTGGCAATGCCGAATATCCGTAGCATACCGCAGAAAAAACAAAGATACAAGCCGATAGCAGAGCGATGCTCAGAGCTTTGAAAAAACGCTTCATTATTCACCTCCGTGTTTTATTTTTGCTCCGCTTTTTCTTGCGAAGCACTAATAATTTGTCACACAAAAACCGCTTTAAACAGCGGATAAATAAGCCGTAAAATATTTTCTTATTTAACGGTTTCTGTAGTCAGAAAAAATGAA
>JAZOVN010000140.1:0-2394 GCA_045658725.1 Acutalibacteraceae bacterium | reverse complement strand
AAGGCAGGCAGAATCTACAATTAAAAGAGAGGTTTCGCAGGGCATCAATAAAGCGGTGAACAATGCTGTGCAGTCAGTAGGCAAAGGGAAAAATCACACAGAAACCTTTACTTTTGCTTCGCTTCCGACGAGCGTTGCAGAACTTCAGGCTTTGCCCGAAGCAAGCCTTGATTCAGCTTTCAAAACAACTGCGCTCACTCTTGCCGTTCTTTGCAACTATGAGCACAATCCCGACGCAACAATTGAAATGCTCAACTTCTTAAAAGGTCCTGCAGAAATCAGCGGCTTTGAAAAACAGTTTATCAAAGAGCATCTCGGCTCGGAAGGCTACAAAGCTCGCTCATATTTTGAGGGTGCAACTCCGCAGAACAGCTATAAACCCGATGTACCTTATAAAATCACCGTTATCGAAAATCCCTATTCTTTCGATAATCAGGATTGGGCAACTCTTTATGTTAAAAGCGGCGGTGCAGATAACCCGAGACCTATGAAGCTTCGCAGAAAACCATCAACAGGTCAATGGTTCCTTGTTGAAATACAGTGTCTTGCGGATATCCGTGTTCCCGTTGAAGAAGACCCTTGGGCATAACAAATCAAAGGAGATGTAGATATGAAAAAATTACTTGCATTTCTTCTTGCACTTGCAATGTTATTTTCTTTTGCCGCTTGCGGCGACGATACTCCCGATAAACCCGATAACACAAAACAGCCGTCTGCCAATTCCGATGCAACCATTGAAGCATCGCTCTTTACCGTTGATTTTGGTGGCGACTGGATAAACATTGAAGATGAATTCAAGAATGAAGAAGAATACTCTAAAGCAGTTCTTCAGATTCTCGACCCCGAGGACAACGAATATTATTTAGTTGAGGCAACAATCAGCGTTGAGATTGATGAGCCTTATGATTTTCGTGAAGACCTTGTTTACTACGGTTTCAACCAGTATGAATACAAAGAAAACAACGCTTACGAAACCGTAAACATCGGCGGTGTTGACCTTCTTAAGTATAACGACAGCGATGATACACTCGTTTATTTCAACCGTATTGAAAGCGCAAACGCATCAGTTTATGTTGAATTTGATACAACTGATATTAACGACAGCCGTATTCAGGCACTCCTTGACGGTATAACCTTTAACCTTGAGGATATCGGAAATAAAGACGGCCCTTGGGAGTGGGAAGGTGAAAAATTCTCGGCAGATGCTGCAAGCGTAAATGCCGGCTCGTTTACCGTTACATCAACATTCGTTCCCTTTGAAGCACCCGTCACAACTTTTGAAACCTTCGACCATTCCGTTGCTGCAATCGGTGACAGAGTATATGTTCTTGTTGACGGCGTACTCAGCGAATGTCACTATGACGGTACATGTCTTGCTTTTGTTAACAAAATTGAGCTTCCCGAAGATGATTACGACAGAATTGAAGCAACAGCCGACGGTACTCTCTGGGTAAGCGGCGGAATGAATGACGTTCTCTGCATCAAGGACGGCAACACAGTTGCAACATATGAGGATATCGACTCGCTCGCAATCCATCCGTCAGGCACATGGGGTGTTGATTTCTTCACATCAAATGAGTGTGAAATCGTTACCTTCAACGGAAATGCGTACACCTCAACTCCCGTAACCTTCAAAGAAGCGGGTACAATAATGAATCTGTGCGTTGACAAAAACAATATTTACGTTTGCGCAAACGCAGCAGACGACAGCGGACACAAGGTTTTCGTTTATAGCAAAGACGGTGTTCTTCAGAAAACCCTCTGTGATGCCGAAGGTGAAGGACTCGGCAGTGTTACTTTTGTAACTCAGACCGCAAACGGTTACATTGCCTTTGACGGCAATATGAGAGATGTTCTTCTTTGGGATAACAACGGCTCATTTGTTGCAGAAATTTCGGATGGAGATATTTTCTCCACAAATTATCCCTGGTTCTGCGATTCGGCAGTTCTTGGTGACGGAAGCATTGTTACAATTATGACAGATGAACGAGAAGATAAGTCTGCAACAGAACTTGTTGCGTTCATCATCAAAGGATTCTGATTTTATGAATAAGTTAAATAGAATAATCTGTATTCTGTTAACCTTGTGTTTCACGGTTGCTTTTACCTCTTGCGAAGATAAACCTCCGCAGGAAACTGAAACCACAATGCAGAATACGAAAAACAATGCAATCGATGAAATAACCGTTCTTTCTCTCAACAAGGAATATGTTTCTCATTATGAGTGGTATGAGGATTATCCTGAAATGCTTGTGAGAAGCGAATATTCATCTGTCACTCTCGATGAATCACTTGCGACGAAATATCCTGCTCTTGCAAAAACTCTTTCTGAAACTTCCATTATGCGCAAAAAATCAATGGAAGAAGAAAAGGATAATCTGCTTTTTGATGCCA
>JAZOVN010000139.1:0-2530 GCA_045658725.1 Acutalibacteraceae bacterium | reverse complement strand
GATTTCATTTGATATATCCGATATTGCAATCGGCGGTGTCAATTATTCCGTATGGGATATGTGGAAGCACGAAGAATATGCCGTGACTGACGGTGCTTTCTCTGCTGAAGTTAATTCTCACGGAGCAAGACTTTTTAAAATTACAATAAAATAATGAAGGTGCTGAAATGGAAAGAGAACCCAATTTAAGACTTGCAACAGAAAAGCCCGACCATATTATGGTCAGCATTTCGGGCGACGCAAAAACTTCAATGACTGTAACATGGCGTTCGTGTGCCGATGTTAAAAACGGATATCTTGAATATTATGAAAAAGACGGCGAAAAAATGAGGGTTGATGCAATTGTCAAGCCTTTTAAAAGCGATGTCAACACAAGTAATATTTTCTGGGCAATCCCTAAAAACTTAAAGCCCGGCACAAGATATTATTATACTTGCGGAAGCGAAGAAAACCGCAGCGGTGAATATTGGTTTGATACCGAAGAAGAGAATCTCAAAAAATTCAGATTTATCGCTATTTCCGACCATCAGAAGGATAACGACCACTATAATCCCGATTATTCAACCCTCAATAAATTCCTTAAGGAAGCGCTTGCAAAATATCCTGATGTGAAGTTTATTCTCACCGCAGGCGATAACACAAACTGCGGTCAGCATGAGATTCAGTGGAACGCAATGTTTGAGGGCATGGAAGGTATAATCGAGCATCTGCCTTATATGATGAGCTGCGGTAACCACGATAACAGGGGGTTTGCGCAGTATTTTCCTGATGAAGTCGGCAGATATTATGCCGAGCCTGCCGAGTTTTTCAACACTCAGCTTGAATATTCATATCCGAAAAACGGTCCCGAAGGCTGGCAGACCGAAATTTATTCTTTCAATTACGGCAATGCCCATTTCAATGTTTTCGGTGTTAATGAACCTGAGCTTATGAACGAGTGGGCAAAGAAAGATATAGCAGAATGCGAAAAAACATGGAAATTCGGTGTTCACCATTTTCCGATTTATTATGCGGGCCCCAATCTTGCAAATGACGACACATATCCGATGATGCGTGAAGCTGTGGAAATGCTTGATGTTATTTTCTCTGGTCATGAGCATAATTTCTCCCGTTCCTTCCCGGTAAAGAATGAAGAGGTTTTTGATAAACCCTCTCAGGGTACCGTTCATTATGAACTTGGCAACGCAAACTTCAATCCTCCGGGAACAAAAACAACCGACAAGGTATGGCATGCATCTTTTTATCCTCAGGAGGAGCAGGTATCCGCTTTTGCAATCATTGAGGTTGACGGCGATAAGATATCAATGTTAACCGAGCTTAATGACGGCAGAATTGTTGATGAATGCATCATTGACAAATCGAAGGATGAAATCAGACCTTACCGTGTTGCACCGATATTCGGCAACGGAAGAACAAGAGTGTTCTATAAAGGTGTTGATCTCGGTCTTTGTAACGCTTCGACTCCCGCAGTTTGCAAAGACGGCGAGTGGTATATCGCCTTTGCAACCCTGATAAGATTTGCAGGCGGTGTTGACATAAGAGAAGAAGGAAAAGTTACTCTCCGTCTTTACGGCAGAGAAGCGGTGTTTACCGAAGGAAGTGCAACGGCAACCACACCCGACGGTGAAATCAGTCTCGGAAGCGAAGTTTTCAGAGGTCATGAAGGTCAGCTTTATATGCCTGTTGAAGGTGCATGCAAAGCGTTCAGAATGAAATGGGCATACGCTGCAAGAAATAATTTTATCACAATTGAACACATAAGCGAGGATCACCCCATCGTTCCTCAGCCGTAAAATAAATAATATCACCCCTGAGAAAATCTGCAGAAGATTTTTTCGGGGGTGATGAATTTTTCATTTCACATCAAAATCTGTTACCGTACCTGCAAAAATGGGGATTCCTTCAGGCGAAACGATAACATATATAAAGGGTCTGTCAAATTTGAGCTCTTTTGCAGTTTCGGGTGGCTCCGATGAACATTCGTCAAACATTTCAACCGCGGTTGAGGCGGCAGCCTTTGTGCCTTTTTCGTCAAGCTTTATGTATGTGTTATGATAAACTTCGTTTATAAAAATGTTTCCTCTCGATGATGTTGCCATATCCGAAAAATCGGCATCACGCGAGCTGAATGATTTTGTCATTCCCATAGCTTTGAGGGTTTCCGAAAGAGTGAATTTACATTCAAATTCAAACTTCGGCAGATAAACAATAAGCGGATGAATGCCGCAAAGAAATTCACCGTTTTCGTTAACATTCTTTTTCGTAACGGCGTTCACAAATTCCTGACCATTCAGGCTTTCAAGAGCTTTTTTAATCGAAACACCATTGTCAGGAAGCATGGCAACGAATTTGTAGCCGTTTTTATAATCTTTGACTAATGCCTCGGTTTTGCCGAGTCTGAAATTGTAAATATCATTGACGGGTTCAACCGATCTGAGCATGGTAACGCTCTGCTTCCTTCCGTCATCGGTAGTGAAAAGTGAATTCGGAACAGCATCCCGCGAGGTATAATTTCCGACCCATTCTGCTT
>JAZOVN010000138.1:0-5635 GCA_045658725.1 Acutalibacteraceae bacterium | reverse complement strand
ATTTTCATGTTTAAAAACAATTTATATTCAGTTACCGCCGATTCAATTGATGATCTGTTTAAAATCATAGAAAATCTCAAGGAGATTAACTGATATGAAAAAAATCATTGCTTTTATTATGGCGGTTACGCTCGTTTTTTCGGCAATGTCAATCTCTGTTTATGCAGAGGATGCAAGCGAAATCAGCGTGACTGTCAACGGAATCGAATTCATTTTTGAAGCAGGCACAAGCAAAGAATTCATTGATAAATTTATCGAGGATTATTTCAACCCCGAAGATGATGCACAGACCTACGGCATAACCTGCACCCTTTTAGGACACGATATTGAAACTACTTACACAAATGTTATAACACACAACGCAAGAACATCGGCACCCAGATGCCTCAAAAAAACCTACGAAGTAGAAACCTGCACAAGATGCGACTATACAAGCAAAACCCTACAAAGTCAGTACTACATATCCTGCTGCTGATGCAGGCAAAAAATTAACAAGCGGTCTTTATCATTCCGCAAAACACTTCCGAAATTAATTTAAAACGCATACCAACCTCAGAAATGCCGATGTGCCCTCCGCACATCGGCATAATTTTTTTGTTGAAATTTGCGGTGATTCATTTGATTTTGCATTAAATCATGTAGGGGCGATTCACGAATCGCCCGTTACAGTGAAAAGATAAAAGTGAAAAGTGAAGAGTTTCGGATAGGCTCCGCCTATGACCGATTATTATCCGCCCGAAAACCTGCCAAACTGTAGGGGCGATTCACGAATCGCCCGAACAAAATCCCTGAAAATCTGCAATGCTTTTTCTCTCCTTCAGTCCTACGGACAGCGATTCGGCTCCCTCTGGAGGGAGCTGGCGAGCGAAGCGAGACTGAGGGAGTAGGGGCGATTCACGAATCGTCCGAATGCTGATGCATTCAATTATAATCGGACAAAAGTGATGCATTTTATAATTTATAAAAACCTTGCGGTCGACCAAAGGTCGACCCTACGGTGATTTGTTTGATTTTTTAATAACGGGACGGCACAGAGGCCGTCCCCTACGGTTGTCCATTTGACTTGGCATTGATTCGTGTAGTGGCGGATATCATCCGCCCGAAAATCCGTTCAAATTAAACACTTGAATATTAGATCCGAAAATAGTATAATCAATAAAAATGACTCAAAAGAGATGATATAATGAAAATAACCGATTTGCTCAACAAAGAAACGCTCTCGCTCTCGTTTGAGGTCTTTCCTCCCAAAACGGAGGCAAGCTTTGATAACGTTAAAACCGCTACCCATGAAATCGCAAAGCTTCATCCCCTTTTCATGAGCGTTACCTACGGTGCAGGTGGCGGCACAAGCAAATACACTCTTGACATTGCAAAAGATATCAAAGAAAATTTCGGCGTTTCAAGTCTTGCTCACCTCACCTGCGTTTCTTCAACAAAAGAAACCGTCGGTCAGAAAATCGAAGAAATCAAAGCGGCGGGAATCAAGAATATCATGGCTCTCCGTGGTGACATTCCGTCACATTTAGAAAATGCCGACAGAAGCGGTTGGGCATACCGCCATGCCGTTGACCTTGTGCGTGAACTCAGAGAAGCGGATGAAGATTTCTGCATCGGCGGTGCGTGTTATCCCGAAATCCACCCCGAAAGTGCAAACCAAAAGGATGACATAAAGCATCTGAAAGAAAAGGTTGACGCAGGCTGTGAATTCCTCACAACCCAGATGTTTTTTGATAACAACCTGCTTTTCAGCTTCCTTTATAAAATCCGTGAAGCAGGTATCACCGTGCCCGTTATTCCCGGAATCATGCCGATAACAAACGCAAATCAGATTGAAAGAGCAATAAAGCTTTCAGGCTCATTTATGCCGAGAAGATTTGTTAATCTTGTTGATAAATTCGGCTCTGATCCCGATGCGATGAAGCAGGCAGGCATTGCCTATGCAACGGATCAGATTATTGACCTTTACGCAAACGGCATCACAAACATTCATGTTTATTCGATGAACAAACCCGATGTTGCCGAAAAAATTCAGAGCAACCTTTCGGATATTCTCGGAAAATAAAATCAAAAGAGACTTGCAGGTTTTTTCAACCGTACAAGTCTCTTTATTTTTTTGCGGATATTACATATCGTCTGTGCCGCTTTCGACAAGTGCTTCCGTATCTCTGAAAAGAAGCGATACGCACCAGACACCTGCAAGGGCAACAAGTGTGTATACAATTCTGCTGAGAATTGCACCCTGACCGCCGAAAATCCATGCAACGATATCAAACTGAAACAGACCGATACTGCCCCAGTTGAGAGCACCGATAATTACGAGGGCCAATGAAATTTTATCAAGCATTCGTTTCAACTCCTTAATTGCTTTTCGGTTTTATTATGAGTTAAAACGGCTGCTTTATTCTTTGTGTCAAAGGAAATTTTTTAAAATTCAAAATCAACATCGCTGTCTTTGAAAAGCGGTGCATTTTTATCTTTTTCGGAAAGAACGGGGTCTGTTACTCCCCACTCAACGCCGATTTCATCATCGTCAAAACGGATGCTTCTGTCGTTTTCGGGCGAATAGAACTCATCAACCTTATATGCGATTTCAACATCATCCGTCAGGGTAACAAAGCCGTGGAGACAGCCCTTGGGAATAAAGAGCATTTTTTTGTTTTCAGCACTGAGCTCGACTGCAATCCACTTTAAATATGTAGGCGAATTCTTTCTTATATCGACCGCAACATCGAGAATTGCACCCCTGATGCATGAAACAAGCTTTGCCTGTGCCATGGGATTTTTCTGGCAATGCAGACCTCTGAGGGTTCCTTTTTTTGCCGAAAAAGAACGGTTATCCTGAACAAAGTCGGCTTTTATGCCGACTTTTTCAAAATCTTTTTTTGAATATGTTTCGCAAAACCATCCACGGTTATCGCCGAAAACCTGAGGCTCTGCCTCAAAAACGCCGACAATCGCGGTTTCATTCAGCTTCATTTTTTTCCTCCGTGCCCCAGCAGGGTCGTTCGCCGGGTTTGTTTGTTGAATAAAGAATCTTTCCTTCCGCAACAGATCTGAGATGCTGACCGTAGGATGATTTTCCGTATTTTTCCGCTGAACGCAGAAGTGCTTCACGGCTTATCCAACGCATATTATATGCAATCTCTTCGGGAGCGGAAATTTTGATTCCCTGAAGTTTTTCGATAGTTCTGATAAAGTTTGCCGCATCTGTCAGGCTTTCAACAGTACCCGTATCAAGCCATGCAAAGCCTCTGCCCATGAGCCTGATGTCAAGGTCACCGTTCTGAAGATACATCTGGTTGATATCGGTTATTTCAAGCTCGCCTCTCTTTGAGGGCTTCAAGGATTTTGCATATTCAACAACACGGTTGTCATAAAAATAAAGTCCCGTTACCGCATAGTTTGATTTTGGAACGGCGGGTTTCTCTTCGATTGAAACGGGAACTCCGTTTTCATTGAATTCAACAACACCGAATGCCTGCGGATTATCAACATAATAGCCGAAAATAGTTGCTCTGCCCTTATTTTTTGCAGCCTGTCTGAGCATATGACCGAGACCGTTGCCATAGAAAATATTATCACCGAGAACCATCGCAACATCATCGTCACCGATAAACTCTTCACCGATGATAAATGCCTGAGCAAGACCGTCGGGGCTTTCCTGAACGGCATATGAAAGATTTAATCCGAACTGCCTGCCGTTGCCGAGAAGCTCCTTGAATCTCGGGGTATCGGTGGGAGTTGAAATAATAAGAATTTCTCTGATTCCTGCAAGCATAAGAGTTGACAGGGGATAATATATCATAGGTTTGTCATAAACGGGCAGAAGCTGCTTACTGGTTACCATGGTCAAGGGGTAAAGCCTTGTTCCCGAACCGCCTGCCAGAATGATACCTTTCAAACAAAACACTCCGTTTCAGAATTAAAGACTCAATGTCTGAATATTTAAAGATATAATATCACCTTTTGTAAAAAATGTCAACAAACATTATATTATCAAGATATTTGTTTATGAAAATTGTAATAAAGATAAATTATTTATGAAATAACAGTTTACATTTAAAATTTATTATGATATAATTATCAAGAACATTTGTTCATAACGATTAACGGGAGAAAACACATGGATAAATTCGTGCTTCATTCAAAATATAAGCCGACGGGCGACCAGCCGCAGGCTATATCGGAGCTTGTTGACGGTCTCAACAAAGGCTACGGAGAGCAGACGCTTCTGGGCGTTACAGGCTCGGGCAAGACTTTCACGATGGCAAACATCATCGAGAAGGTCAACCGACCCACGCTCATTCTTGCCCACAACAAAACCCTTGCCGCCCAGCTCTGCTCTGAATTCCGTGAATTCTTTCCCGAAAACGCCGTTGAATATTTTGTTTCATATTATGATTATTATCAGCCTGAAGCATATATTCCCACAACAGACACTTACATTGAAAAAGATTCTGCCGTCAACAATGAAATTGATAAGCTCCGCCATTCGGCAACATCCGCCCTTTCGGAGAGACGGGATGTTATCATAGTTGCCAGCGTTTCATGCATATATACTCTCGGTGACCCGATTGATTACCGCAGCATGGTTATTTCGCTTCGCACGGGAATGGAAAAAAGCCGTGATGAACTGATTGAAAAGCTTGTTTCGATTCAGTATGAAAGAAACGACATCGACTTCAGCCGTAACAAATTCCGCGTCAGGGGCGATGTTGTTGAAATCTTCCCCGTTTATTCAAACGAAAACGGAATCAGAGTTGAGTTTTTCGGCGACGAAATTGACCGCATAAGCGAGATAAACGCTCTGACGGGTCAGGTAAAGAAAGTTCTTTCTCATGCGGCAATCTATCCTGCATCCCATTATGTTATTGCTCCCGAAAAAATGGAGCGTTCGATAACACAGATTTACGGTGAAATGCTCGACAGAGTAAAATATTTTGAAGAAAACGGCAAGCTGCTTGAGGCACAGAGAATAAGGCAGCGTACCGAATACGATATTGAAATGCTCCGCGAAACGGGATTCTGCAAGGGTATTGAGAACTATTCAAGAATAATGTCGGGCAGACCCGCAGGCTCATCGCCGTTCACCCTGCTCAATTATTTTCCCGATGATTACCTGCTTTTTGTTGACGAATCTCATGTTACTCTTCCGCAGGTAAGGGCTATGTACGGCGGCGACAGAGCAAGAAAAGAAAGCCTGATTGAATTCGGCTTCCGTCTGCCTTCCGCCTACGACAACAGACCTCTGACTTTTGATGAATTCTACGAGAGAACGGGGCAGAAAATATTTGTCAGCGCAACTCCGGGTGATTTTGAAAAAGACAGAAGTGCACACATTGCAGAGCAGGTTATCCGTCCCACGGGTCTTCTTGACCCCGAAATTTCGGTCCGTCCCACCGAAGGTCAGATTGACGACCTTGTTTCGGAAATCAACGCAAGAACAGAAAAAGGCGAGCGTGTGCTTGTTACAACCCTCACCAAGAGAATGGCTGAGGATTTAACGGATTATCTTGAAAATCTTGATATAAAAGTCCGCTATATGCATCACGATATAGACACGATTGAGCGAATGGAAATCATCCGCGGTCTGCGCCTCGGTGATTTCGATGTCCTTATCGGCATCAACCTTCTT
>JAZOVN010000137.1:0-12894 GCA_045658725.1 Acutalibacteraceae bacterium | reverse complement strand
GTATATATTTTCGATGACAAATTAGTGATAACATATAACGCAGATGAGAAAACAGAAACCGTAACTCTGGAAGAGATAAACGGTTCGATTATAGAATGCTCAGGGGCGCCAAGAAATACAGATACCCACTTGGGTGTCTGTATTTTTTATGTTTTAAAGACTCGAAGGGGAGCGGGAGTGAATGACAGTCCGGTGGACTGTCAGAGCCGCGACTGACCGAGGACCGCAGTCCGAGAGTCGAGTCCTGTTTGAGGCGCCAGATTAAGAGGACATCAAATGATGTCCTCTTAATTTTTTGTCCTTAATTGTATTGAATTTGCTATTTTCTAACATCAAAAATTTTGCTTACGCAAAGTTTAGTACATCAATTGTTATGGTTTTATATATAATGTTATATTATATCGCATTAATTGGTGAAAAATGATGTTTTAATTTTTGTTTTGTGATATAATATATTTAAGGAGTGTGCTTTGATGTATAAATACGAATACGAAACCGTCAGCTGTGATTTTGGCGGTTGGGGTTTAGGCTCAGGTAATATTTATTCGATTGAAGATTATCGCTCAATAATTAATAAACGAGCTGAGCAAGGCTGGAGATATGTTGGTTATATCCCCACAAAACAGCGTGGTACGGGTCACACCCAGGAATTAGATTTGATTTTTGAAAAAGAGATATAAACTTATGGATATAAAATCATTTAAGAAAACAAAAATTGACTTATCCCTTTTAGGGTTTGATATGAACGGTGATTTTGAGCTTTATTATTGCACACCGAAAAAGGCTCAAATTATTGCCTCATCAGGCATTGATGGCATACATTACTGCACAATTCCGCAGTTTGGTGAAATAATCTTTGCTGTAAGTCCGATGAATTTCGGTGATTGTGTTCATCCTATTGCACGATGCTTTGAAGATTTACTCCGTTTGCTCCTGCATTGCGGTGATACTGCCGCTTTGGAACAGTGTTATGCTTGGGGTGAAGAACAATACAAAGCTTTCCTTATAGATAATTCTATAACAGAAAAGCAACAAGCAGTATTGGATGAAATAAAGAACAAGTGTGGTCTTGAGCCTATATATGATTCTTTTGCATATGTTAAGGAATTACAAGCCGAATTTGATTTGTCTCAGATTCCGTACACCGAAGATTACTATGACCCTGAGATGAATGAGGCAGCTCCCGAAATTTCGACAGAGTGGGCAGTATATTATGAACACGGATTTTGGGACGGAAATGAAAAAGGCAAACCGGGTGAAGAAATAGTTATAAACAAGAGTTTTTCTTGGGACGATGAGATATGGCACATTCCTGCGGTTTATTCTTGTTCAAAAGGATTGGTTGTTGATTTCTGTATTGAGATACAACCCGAAAAAGAAAAAGCATATCTTGATAAATGGTATCCCGTTCTTGCACAAGATGAGAACATCAGTGACGAACTCCGTGAACAAATTGAACAAGAAAATCCGATAGATGTGAATTTCAGAACTCATTTACAAGTTAACGGAAAACCTGTTATCGCTAAACATGGCAATGCTATTCAATGGATTCCTGAAAGCTGTCTGCCTGACAGAGTAAGAAGCGAAAGAGAAGTTAAAGAGGTGATCGGGCATTACGGTTTGGATGAAACAAAGGTTTGGTCATTTCATCGTTGGTCATTTCCTTGGGAATCAAAAAGAAAGCCTGAAATCAAAACTATCAAAATAAAGTTGGAACGAGACCCCGTTACAATTCAGGGCATTCATTTCAAAAATCCTTCTGTTGGTGATGTGATTTCTTTTTTTCATCCCATTCAAAATACAGAACACAAATTAACTGTTCTCGCTTATGAGAAACAAGAGTTCCCGCGTCAGGGATTTCAGCACGAAGAATATGAATTCCCCACACTTCATACTGCAATGACTTATACATTGGAACCTGAATTGACGGAAAGAAACTTTCAGGTGCGGGATTGTATTCAGAATGAACAGCCTAAACGCAAACCCCGTAATCAGTTTGAGCCACAAACAAGTTATGATGCTTGTGCCATTGCGATTATCGGAGGCGCAGACGGTCCGACAGCAGTTTTTACTTCGGCAGGACAGAATTCAGAACAACATTGTGCTATATCTGCTTTACGTTTTGAACACGCAGATGATATTGAATGGAAGGTAGTGTTCCGTGAAAAACTGATGGAAGATGTGGAAGTTGAATTATTATAATCCTGACAACGGCGATTTACAGTCGGTTTCCACATAGTTTATTTTGTTAATTTGTTGACATTTAACTGTAACTGATATATAATATTTTCGATTAAATTTTATAGGAGTGTGTAAAATTATGCCATTAGTAAATGCAAAAGAAATGCTCACAAAAGCAAAGGCCGGTCACTATGCAGTTGGTCAGTTCAATATCAATAACCTTGAATGGACAAAGTCAATTCTTCTTACTGCACAGGAAATGAATTCTCCCGTTATCCTCGGTGTATCCGAAGGTGCAGGTAAATATATGTGCGGCTACAAAACAGTTGTAGGTATGGTTGAAGGCATGCTTGAAGGCCTCAACATCACAGTTCCCGTTGCTCTTCACCTTGACCACGGTTCATACGAAGGTGCAAAGGCTTGCATCGAAGCAGGATTCAGCTCAATCATGTTTGACGGTTCTCACTACCCCATCGATGAAAATATCGAAAAGACAAAGGAGTTAGTTGCAATCTGCGAAGAAAAAGGTCTTTCAATCGAAGCTGAAGTCGGTTCAATCGGCGGCGAAGAAGACGGTGTTGTAGGTGCAGGTGAATGTGCTGATCCCAACGAATGCAAGATGATTGCTGACCTCGGTGTTACAATGCTTGCAGCAGGTATCGGTAACATCCACGGCAAATATCCCGAAAACTGGGCAGGTCTTTCATTCGAAACTCTTGCAGCTGTTCAGGAAAAGACAGGCACAATGCCTCTCGTTCTTCACGGCGGCACAGGTATCCCTGCTGATATGATTCAGAAGGCTATTTCTCTCGGCGTTTCAAAGATTAATGTTAACACAGAATGCCAGCTTGCATTCCAGGAAGCAACAAGAAAATATATCGAAGCAGGCAAGGATCTTGAAGGCAAGGGCTTTGACCCCAGAAAGCTTCTCGCTCCCGGTGCAGAAGCAATCAAGGCTTGCGTAAGAGAGAAGATTGAACTCTTCGGTTCTGCAAACAAGGCATAATTATTTTTGCATAAGTTTGATTTCTGTTATTCAGACTGAAATAAAACCAATCGGATTAATTCCGGTTGGTTTTTTTATTGCTCACACAAATTGACTTTCTGAAACAGCTTCACATCTGGTATTGTTTTTGACCGTTGACACGAAAAGTATCGGCTGATTTAACCTTATTGCACTTTAATTTTTTCGATATTTGTGATAGAAAATAGATATATAAAAATCCGGAGGAGTAAATCATGGAATTCAATGAAAAATTACAGGAGTTGAGGAGAAAAAGAGGTCTTACTCAGGATGAGCTGGCAGAGGCTATCTTTGTTTCAAGAACCGCGGTTTCAAAATGGGAAACGGGCAGGGGATATCCGAGCATTGATTCTCTGAAAGCAATTGCAAAATATTTTTCGGTAACGGTTGATGAACTTCTGAGCTGTGAAGAAATAATAACAGTTGCACAAGAGGAAAATAAAGAAAAAGAAAAGCGTTTTCGAGACCTTGTTTTTGCACTTCTTGATATAAGCGTTTCAATGGTTCTTTTTCTGCCGTTTTTCGGTCAGCAAAACGGAGAAATAATAACGGGTGTATCGCTTTTTGATTTGAGCGAAACGGGATTATATCTGAAGATATCTTATTTTGTTCTGGTTATTGCAATTGCTGTTTTCGGCGTTGTTGGTCTTGTAATCCGCAATTCCTTTCGGAAGGGAAATAAAATCTCGCTTGCGTTGAATTGCATCGGGACTTTTGTGTTTATAATCAGCACGCAACCGTATGCAGCGGCATTTCTGTTTGTTCTGTTGATAATAAAAGCTTTTCTTATCATTAAAAGCAACGATACAAAAGGTGTCGGATGAGTGAAGATGCGGTTCTTGCGGTTTTCGGAAGAATTGTTTATTCTGTTTTCAGGCGAGAGCCAATATAAACAGGAGGCAGTTAAGATGAAAAAAACAAGAAAAAAAGAATTTTGCATTGCGTCGGTTTTGCTTGCTTTGTTTGCAGGATGGACTGTTGCTGTTCGCTTTGCGGATGTTCAGGCAATCGGACCGCTGAATTCGGAAGTCGGATTTGCAACTGTCAACGGATTTGTGCATGATTTCATCGGCATGAACATGCATCTATATACCCTGACGGATTGGCTGGGACTTGTGCCGCTGTTTGTGTGCATGGGTTTTGCGTTTTTCGGTCTTTGGCAGTTAATCAAAAGGAAAAGTCTGTTTAAAATTGACCGTGATATTCTTATCCTCGGAGGATTTTATGTTGCGGTTGCGGCAGTATATATTTTCTTTGAAGAAGTTATAATAAATTACAGACCCGTGTTGATTGAAGGAATTTCCGAAGCATCTTATCCGTCATCAACAACTATGCTTGTTATGTGTGTTATGCCTACGGCAATAATGCAGTTCAACGCACGGCTCGGAAACGGGATTTTCAAAAAAATTATTATTGGTGCAAGCGGAATTTTTACGGTCTTTATGGTTATCGGAAGACTCATTTCGGGTGTGCATTGGTTTACGGATATAGTCGGCGGAGCACTTTTCAGTGCAGGTGCGGTTATGATGTATCGTTCATTGTGCGGATTATATTCCGATTGCTGAGTCGGAAGTGTTTTTTATAATGTGATGTAAGTTTACAGCCTCTTTTTATTGATTATTTTAATCCGATGTGTTATGATTAACAGAAACAGAAGTGAAATCAGGCATGAGCGAAAGATGTGAAACCTGATTTGTTCGGATAAAATTATTCACTAAAAGGAGAAACCAATGGAAAAGAAACTGAGAGTTGCCAACATCGGCATGAAATTCGGTATGTGTCATGTTGAGGGTGCTATGAGTTACGGTGCGGAGATTGTTGCTATCTGCGACAGCAATGAAGAAAATCTTCGCTTTGCAGGTGAAAGATACAATATTCCCGAAGAAAAAAGATTTACGGATTACAAAGAGCTTCTCAGCCGTGATGATATTGATATCGTTACCGTTGCTATCCCCGATCAGCAGCATGTGAAAGTATCGTGTGACTTCCTCCGTGCAGGCAAGAATGTGCTTTGCGAAAAGCCTCTTGCTCTTACCCGTGAGGATATTGAGGAAATGATAAAGGTTGCCGATGAATCGGAATCAAAATTCATGGTCGGTCAGATTTGCAGATTTACTCCCGCTTTTGAAAAAACAAAGGAAATCATCGAGGCAGGCACAATCGGTGAGCTCTATTTCATTGAATCCGAATATGCTCATGATTATATGAAGCTTTGCGACGAATGGCGTGCAGACCCGCTCCGCCACGGTGTTATCGGCGGCGGTTGCCATGCTGTTGACCTTATCCGCTGGCTCGCAGGCGATCCTAAGGAAGTTTTTGCCTATGGCACACACAAGCTTCTTCCCATGGTTACCTATGACGACGCAACGATTGCGATAATGAAATTTGACGAAAATCTTGCAGGCAAGGTTTTTGTTTCAACAGGCTGTAAGCGTGATTACACCATGCGCACCGTTATTTACGGCACAAAGGGAACGATTATCTGCGATAACACTTCTCCCACAATGACTCTTTTCACCGTTGACGAAGAGGGCGTAACAAAAGAGCCGCAGACGATTGAAGTTGAAGTCAACAATCATAATGCGGCAAGAGAGTTTGAAGTTTTCGCAGATGCAATTCTCAACGGTAAACCCGTTGTGACCGATGCAAGAGAAGGTGCAAAGACGGTTGAAGTCTGCCTTTCAATCGTTGAATCGGCAAAGACGGGAGAAAAAGTCAGCCCCGATTACAAGTTCTGATTATATTTTATAATCGCTCAATGCCCTGAATTCATATCCGTTTTCACGGGCATAGTCGATGATTCTTCCGAGTGCCTCGGCGTTGTCGGGCGAAACGGAATGAAGAAGAATAATCGCTCCGGGATGGAGCCGTGCGGTGACTGTGCTGAATGCATGGTCGCCGCCTTTTGTTTTGTTCACATCCCAGTCGGCATAGGCACACGACCAGAAAACGCTCGTGTAACCCATGGAGCCGACAAGCTCAAGTGCATTTTCGGTGTAGCATCCTTCGGGAAAACGGAAAAACGGCGAGGTGTAACCGAAGGTGCTCCGCAGATAATTGTCGCATTCCAGAATTTCGTCTGCCATTCTCTGTCGGTCTATTTCGGCAAAGTTCGGATGCTTTGCGGAATGATTTCCGACGGTGTGCCCCTCATTTATCATTCTTGCAATCAGTTCGGGTGAGGATTTTATGTGGTCAAGAGTGCAGAAAAAGGCGGCAGGCACGCTTTTTTCTTTAAGTGTATCAAGAACCTTGTCGGTCAGACCGTTTTCCCATCCGCAGTCAAAAGTGAGATACAGAACCTTTTCTGAAGATTTGTTGTCATAACATACGGCGTTGTATTTTTTTGATTCAAAAAAATTCTGGGCATTACGGGAATTCATATGAGGCTCGGAGTTTTTTGCAACTCCGTAGCTGTGCTCGATTCTCTGTGTCGGCAGGTTTCTTGTGTTGTCGGGATCGGTTACGGTGAATTTTGCGGCGGCAAGAATCGGTCTGCCCGTGAGAGGCGAGGTTTCGGCGGGTGAGGTTGAGGGTGCGGCTGAAAAAGTAACGGTGCGGTCATCCTCAACGGTTATGGGTGCATTCACATTGTTGTTTTCAAGAGTTTCTCTGCCCGTGCAGGCAGAAAGCAGAAGAACGGCACATAAAATCAATGCGGCAAAAAGCTTGTTCATATTTAACACCTTGTTTTATTATTTCTTTTCATGTATATTATTAACTGAATGATTTGAAAAATTCTCAAAAAATTTTTAACATGATGCAACAAAAATCAAAAATAACGACACTTATTGATTGAGAGTGGTTGGGAGGATAGAATTTGAGCGCTCAGATAAACGAACTTGTTGCTCAGGCGAAGAGCGGCAATGCTGAAGCATTCGGCGAGCTTTATGAGCTTTACTATAAAGAAATGTATTGCTACGCCTGCTATGTTACGGGCAGCGAGCTTCTTGCTCAGGATGCGGTTTCGGATGCGGTACTTTCTGCCTTCAGACAGATAAAATCACTCAAAAACGAAAAGGCATTCAAAGGATGGATTTTTAAAATCCTTTGTGCCTCCTGCAAACGGTATTATACCGAAAACAGAAAAAAGGATTCCATGGTGTATCTCGATGACGAAAACGGGGGATTTACCGAGCCTGCAAGCTTTGAAAGCGTTGAGCTTTCGGTTGAGCTTCGCCGTGCTCTTGACGGACTTTCCGCAGAAGAAAGGGAAATAGTCCTGCTCAGCGTTCTGGGCAATTACAGAAGCCACGAGATAGCCGAAATTCTTGAAATCACGCCGTCAACGGTGCGTTCAAAGCTCAGAAGAAGCCTGAAAAAGCTCCGTGATATTCTCGGCGATTAACTTTAAAAAGAAAGGAGGGTGACCGGTGAAGAAAAGCGATAAGCAGATAATGGATATGCTTGAAAAAGAGCTTCATAAAAGTGCGGAAACCGCAAACATTCCGCTCCGTTTGCAAAAAGAAAGCATGGTTGCCATGCTTAAGAATGCAGAAAAAACAGAAACAGATTTTTCCGATAAAACGGGGACAGAAGCAAAGCCGAAGGGTGGCAATGTGATTATGCTTCGCAGGCTGTTGACAACAGCGGCGATGCTTGTACTTGTTGTTGCAGGCACACTTCTTATGAGAACGGGTGACGGAGTAAAGGTTATTAAAACGGATTCGTTTTATGAAGGCTACAAGGGTGCGATTCCCGTCATAAATGCAGAAAGCTATGAAGAGGTTGAAAAGGCGGTTGAGGAAATTCTTGAAGGAAAATCCGAAACAAAGCCCGCAGAAAAAACCACAGGCAAGCCCGAAAACGGCAATAATTCCGAAAAAATCACGCAAAAGAATAACAGCGAAATCAAGGAAGGTCTTATTGAAGGCTACAGCGAATATGTTGCTCTTGCAAGCGGAATTGTAGGCGGTATAATAGATGCCGCAGAAAGAAATCATGCAGTCAATGAGCCGGGCGGTGTTGCAACCTACGGTGATTTCAGGGCGGATATCGTCAAAAACGACGGCAGATATCTTTACATCGCATCAACGGGAATTAACCCCGAAACGGGAGCCGCCGTTGAGCAGATAAAGATAGTCAAGACCGTTTCGAACGGCGGACTCGAGGCTGTTTCAGACATAATTCTTTCGTGCAGCGAAAGTAATGAAAGTTTTGATGAGTGCATCGAAATTTATCTTAAAAATAACTGCCTCACGGCTATTCTGAAAAGGCACGAACACAGCGTGGTTGACTCTGCTTTTCACGATAAGGCTTCCACGGTTGCCGTTTCTTATGATATAACCGATCCGTATGCTCCGAAAAAAATAAGGGAACACATTCAGGACGGTGAATATGTTTCATCAAATCTTTATGAAAACAGACTTTGCATCGTTACTGCAAAAACTATTTCAGACGGTGCACAGTCAGGCGAGCTTATTCCCGCTTTCAGTATCGACGGAGCAGAGAAAAAGCTCAGGGCAGAGGAAATTTTCATTGCAGTCAACGATCCAGAAGCATCCTATCTTTTTGTGACCGTTACCGATGTTGCGGATTTTTCAAAGGATGTCGGCTGCCTTGCTGTTCTCGGCTGCGGAGATGAAATTTATTGTTCTTCTTCCGCTATAGCTGTTGCAAGAGAATTCGTATCGCTTGAAGCGGACGAAAACAACAACTACAGCAGTCTTACCGAAATTTACCGTTTTAATATCAGCGACACGCAGATTGCCCTTTCGGGCTCTTATATTGCTCAGGGTTCGCTTACGGGCGGCGTTTCCGTTGATGAAGAAAACGGATATCTCAGAGCGATAACAACCGACAGCTCCGCAAGTTATGTTTATGTTCTTGACGGCAAAATGGCTTTCGTGAGCGGTCTTAAGGATATTTTTCCGGGAGAAAAGGTGTCGAGCGTTAAGTTCATCGGCAGTAACGGATATGTTATTGTTGACGGTGAATCCGATAAAACAATGATTATTGATTTTTCAGAACCTTCGTTACCCAAGGTTGCAGGCACGATTGAAGAAAAAGCATTTTCGGATGATCTTTACTCAATATCGGATACTCTTCTTCTCGGAATGAGTGAGAACGAAAAAGGAACCATAACTCTCACTCTTTTTGATGTAAGCGACCCTGCAAATCCTGCAACGGCGGCGTCTTATTCGCTTGATAAAAGCTTCCGATCGGTTTCTTCATCGGACAGCAGAAGCGTTATGCTTGCGGCTGAAGAAGAAATCTTCGGCATTCCCGTGCTGAAAGCAGACAAAGAAAACGGCACCGAAATTTCGGCATATGTCATCTTTGATGTGTCAGGCGGAAAGATTGCTCCTCTCGGCACCTATAACCATGATCTTTCCTATATCGGCGATGCCGCTGTAAGAGGAACTTTCATTGAAGATATTCTTTATACTGTTTCGGGCAAAAAGATTGTTTCTTTTGACACGGTTTCCGAAGCAGGCAGACAGACGGAATTTCCGCTCAATTAACCCGAACTTTTGGATGGATAGGGCAAGGCGGATTTCTTATATAAATGACCTTCTTTGGGGAAAGAGGGTCATCAGGGGACAAAAGCGGTAGTAATAACCGCACGGAGGCGTGCAAAGGCACAATGCACGCCTCCGACAAAACAAAAGTTTAAAGGTCGTCGGCATCCTGAACGGGATAAAAATCGTCATAAGCCGTTCCTGTGTAGCTGCCGAGAACATCGCTGTTGATTTCTTCTTCGGGGATATCATAGTCTTTGCTGTTCTTGCCGCCGAAATGCCACTGAGCCTTGTTGCTTTTGTTTTTATCGGGAAAAATAAAGGACATATCAGTGCTCCTTTCATATAGATTCACGCTTATTTTTTGCATTATCAATGCGAAAATGCATATTATCAACAACATTTATCGGCTCTGATTTGCTTTTTTGGTAAATAAATTCGCTTGACAAATAGGTATATAGTGTGTAAAATTGATAATGCACTCGAATGACCGTACGGTCAAAAATAATTTTAAAGGATGGTATTAAGAAATGAAAAAGACAGTTTCAATGCTCCTTGCTGTTCTTATGGCAGCAATCGCAGTATGCACTTTCGGCGTTTCAGCTTTCGCAGATGAAACATCAGCACCCGCAGCAAACGATGACCCCACAGATAGCTTCGTAACAGCAGCTCCCACAGCTGCACCTACAGCAGCACCCACAGCAGCTCCCACAGCTGCACCCACAGCAGCTCCCACAGTTGCTCCCGCAACAACAAACGGTGGTGCAGGCGAAGGCGAAACAACAGCTGCAACAACCAATGTTATCGACAATCTTCTCGGTGCCCTTGTTTCAACAACAAAGAGCATTGCTGAAAAGCAGAGCGAGCTTGATGCACAGGAAACAGTAACCCGTGACCCCAGCAAGCACTACATTGAAGACGACGAAACAACAAAGGCAGCAGCCCCCGCAACAACAAAGAAGCCTGCTAAGGTTGAGTCAAACATTCCCTCAACAGGTTCAACAGTTGTTCCCGTTATCGCTCTTCTTGCTCTTGCAGCAGGCACAGTAGCAGTTGTTAAAACAAAGAAGGAAGACTGATTAAATAAGTCAGACTGAAATTAAACCGCCGTGGCTGATGCTCCGGCGGTTTTTTGTCGGTTTTTTGGGGACAACGCATAGTAAACGGACATTATTGACTCGGCTTCTTCGTCTTTTGGTTCCTTTCGGAGGGAGCTTAAACTTTTTTGCGGAGCAATTATATTTTTCGGAGCGAAGTGACCCTTAACTTTTCACTTTTCATTTTTCACTCTTCATTTGTTAACAAATGTACCCTTGATTTTATTTCTGTTATATGATAAAATCAAGGGCATGAAAAATTATAATGTAATAATAAAAAGAATAATGTCAATCCTGCTTGCGGCGGTTATGCTGTCAGCGGTAACGGGATGCTCTTCCATCCGCTCCGATCCGCCCGAAAGCACAGAGTCAACAACCTCAAATGTTGTTAGGGTAACATTCCCCGAGGGTTCAACAGTAAGTCAGATTGCTCTTCTTCTTGAAGAAAACGGAGTCTGCTCTGCTGCGGATTTTATTGCAGAGGCAAATAATCCGCTCAATCTTGAAGGATTTCCGTTTGAAATACCAAATCCCGAAGAGCGTGCGTTTTTGTTGGAGGGATATATTTTCCCCGATACCTATGAATTTTACCGTAACGAGAGTGCGGCATCCGCAATAAAAAGATTTCTCAAGAACTCGGCACAGAAGTTCACTGAAGAAATTTTTGCACGGTGCGATGAGCTCGGCTTTACTCTTGATGAAATCCTCACTCTTGCTTCGATAATTCAGGAGGAGGCGGGCAACCCTGCTGAAATGGGCAAGGTGTCATCTGTTCTTCACAACAGACTTGAAAGCCGTTCGTTCCCGAAACTGCAATGCGATGTCGGCACCTTCTATCTGAAGGATTATGTGAAGCCGTATGTTGATGAGACGAGATATGAAGTCCTTGTTGAGCTTTATAATACTTATAACTGCGAGGGTCTGCCTGCAGGTCCGATAACCAACAGCGGAATTGAAGCGGTTATGGCGGCTCTTTATCCCGATGATACGGATTATTATTTCTTTATCACCGACGGCGACGGAGCTTATCATTATGCCGAAACATGGGCTGAACATGTTGAAAACTGCGATAAGGCAGGTCTTTGATAACAAACCGAAAGGAAGTTTATTATGAAAAAAATATTATCAGTTATTCTCGCTCTGGCGGCTGTTGCAACACTTTTTGCTTCATGCTCCGTCAACAAAGATAAGGTTATTGTTTCAGGTAACTATACCTATGTGACTCTTGAAGACAACACCGCAAAGATTACCGCCTACAACGGCTCGGAAAATCTTCTTGAGCTTGAAATTCCCTCTTCGATTGACGATATGACTGTTACCGTTATCGGCTCAGAGGCTTTCAGCGGAGTTCAGACAATCGGTGCCGTTACTTTGCCCGAAACAATAACTCTTATTGAAGAAAATGCATTCAAGGGCAGTTCAATCACAAAGGCATATATGCACAGATGCTCGGCACTCACCGAAATTCAGGCATTCGCCTTCTCCGAATGCCCCAATCTTGTGCAGGCAACTCTTCCGAGAAACCTTGAAACAATCGGCGAAAGAGCCTTCCACTATTGCGGAAAGCTTAAGGTTGTTAATTTCAGCGGTGATGTTGCAGATATCCACGAGTTTGCGTTCGATGCATCTCCCAATGCCAAGCTTTATATAAAAGCCGATGCAAAGAATGTTATCGCATTTGCCGAAAACTACGGAATCGAGCATTCAGTATCATAAAATAAATGGGGCTGTTCGCACAGCCCCATTTTGACTGTCGATAAAGTCGCTGAAACATAAACGAAATAATTGTAGGGATCGGCGATCCGATGACCCGCAAAATCAGTAGAAAAGGTAGGGCGGGATGTCTACATCCCGCCGTGTTTGTTTTCGTTTATTTGCCGTTTTTTCGCTTTTCGATGTATCTTTATACACCTTCAAGCGAAGAAAACGACATTCAGCTTCCTTTCTCAACAGTCATATTTTAATTTATAAATATAATTCCCGAGGTCGGCACATTGATTTCTTCAATCGGTGTGCCGATTTTTCCTTGTGAAATCAACTTGCCCATGCAGTTGACAACCTTGTAATTTTTATTCTGAGCATCTTTGATGATAAGGCTCTTATGCATGGAAGCATTGACTGCCGCCGCTTT
>JAZOVN010000136.1:0-15734 GCA_045658725.1 Acutalibacteraceae bacterium | reverse complement strand
TTTTTTCTTTTCCGTTTATTCTGACTGTAATTTCGCCACCTGAACGGTAAACAACAGTGCTGTTATTTTCGGGACGCGAAGAATTGATAAACTGAGTAATAACCGCAACCGAACCAAGCACTGCTATAAGCACCGCCACTGAAATAAGAATAAATTTCAGCTTCGGAGATAATCTCTTTCCTTCGGTTTTTTCCAAATTATAACACCTCATAAATGAGATGAAAGGAACCTATATAAACAGGTTCCTTTCATTTGAAATCATATTATTTCATTGAAATGGCCTGCTTTGCCTTTTCAACTATATTCTGTGCATCAAGACCGTAAATATGAAGAAGTTCTACGGCAGGACCCGATTTTCCGAAAACATCGTTGACACCAAGCTTTACAACGGGTACGGGATTGGGATTTTCGCAAACTACTTCAGCAACTGCACTTCCGAGACCACCGATAACACTGTGTTCCTCTGCTGTTACAATTGCACCTGTTTTTGCAGCAGACTTAAGAATTGTTTCTGCATCAAGAGGCTTGATTGTGTGAACATTGATAATTTCAGCACTGATGCCCTGCTCTGCAAGAATCTTCTGAGCTTCAATTGCCTCATTAACCATAAGACCCGTTGCACAGATTGTAACATCTGTTCCTTCGTTAAGAACAACAGCCTTGCCCCACTCGAATTTATAATCTTCGTCAAAAATTCTGGGCACAGCAAGGCGTCCGAATCTCATGTAAACAGGACCTTCGTATTCTGCCGCCGCAAGAACAGCCGCTCTTGCTTCAACATCATCTGCAGGGTTGATAATTGTCATACCGGGAACAGCTCTCATAAGAGCGATATCCTCACAGCACTGATGGCTTGCACCGTCTTCACCAACCGAAATACCTGCATGAGTTGCACCGATTTTAACATTGAGATGAGGATAAGCAATTGAGTTTCTGACCTGCTCATATGCTCTGCCTGCCGCAAACATTGCAAAAGTGCTTGCAAAAACGGTATAGCCCGATGCTGCAAGACCTGCCGCAATACCCATCATATTGCTTTCTGCGATACCGCAATCAAAGAATTTTTCGGGATGTGCCTTTTTGAACATTCCTGTTTTTGTTGCCGCTGCAAGGTCAGCATCAAGAACAACAACTTTATCGTTTATATCGCCAAGCTCAACAAGAGCCTTTCCGTATGCATCACGGGTTGCGGTCTTAATAATATCAGCCATTTTATCCACCGATCCTTTCATTAGGCTTCAAGCTCTGTAAGAGCCTGATTAAGTTCGCTCATAGCCTGCTCATACTGCTCTGCATTGGGAGCGGTGCCGTGCCATGAAACCTGATCTTCCATGAATGAAACGCCCTTACCCTTAACGCTGTTTGCAACGATAACGGAAGGCTTGCCTTTGAATTCAGCAGCTGCCTTGAATGCAGCATCTATTTCATCGAAGCTGTGAGCACAGATTTCGATAACATTCCAGCCGAATGATCTGAACTTTTCAGCGATGGGATAAGGTGAGTTAACTTCAGAAATCTTACCGTCAATCTGAAGACCGTTGTTATCAACAACAGCAACAAGATTATCAAGACCTTTTGCTGATGCAAACATTGCTGCTTCCCAGACCTGTCCTTCCTGAATTTCGCCATCACCGAGAACGGTATAAACTCTGTATGCCTTATTGCCGAGCTTTGCTGCAAGTGCCATTCCGCATGCAGTTGAAACGCCCTGACCGAGTGAGCCTGTGCACATATCAACACCGGGAGTATACTTCATGCTGGGATGTCCCTGAAGCATGGAATCACTCTTTCTGAGAGTTTTGAGGTTTTCCTCGGGGAAGAAGCCTTTGAGTGCAAGCACAGCATAAAGAGCGGGTGCTGCATGTCCTTTTGAAAGAACAAATCTGTCTCTGTTTTCATCTTTTGGATTCTGAGGATCAACCTTCATGTGATTGAAATAAAGATAGGTAACAATATCAACGCATGAGAGCGAACCGCCGGGATGACCCGACTTTGCATTGAACACGCCTTCAATGATACCCATTCTTGCTTTGCATGCTGTGATTTTTAACTGTTTTCTGATAGCTGCATCCATAGCAGATACCTCCTGTATATTATTAAGATATTATAAATTTTCTTTCTTTTCTATATATTCAAGAAAATCGGCAACCGCACCGTTATTGCAATGACACGCAACGAATTCCGATATTTTCTTCAGTTCGGCAGGTGCCTGACCGCAACAAGCAGGAACTCCCACACTTTTAAGCATATCATAATCATTAAAATAATCGCCGATTGCACCTGTGTGTGATTTATCAATTCCGAGTATTTCAGCAAGCTTGAGCAACGCTGTTCCTTTATGTGTGTTTCTTGCAAGAATTTCAAAACTCGCAATTGAAGATGACATTAAAGTCAGATCAGGGTCAGTCATTGACTCAAAATGCTTTTTGACTTTTGTGATATGCATTGGAATGCCTGAAAATATTACCTTACCCCAGTTTTCCTTGGGAACATCATCGATGTTTTTTATATGCTTATGATTAAGGCTGCCATTGGCAACAAAAAATCTGCCGAACCAGCCCATTCCGGTAATATAAACTATATCTTTTGCAACAACAATAACATCTACCATTGGAAATTTTTTTGCAGCTTCAACTGCAAGCTTCATTCCCTCATCACTCATGGCACTGAAATAAATCATTTCATTTTTCTGAAAATCATATAAACCGGCACCGTTCATAACAACGGCAGGTGTGTCTGTAATCGGAAAATTCCTGAAATGTTTTTCCATTGACTGCGGATTTCTGCCCGATGCAAGGGTAAATCTGCCACCCATTGAAACAAATTTCCGAATTGCCTTTTCGTTTCTTTTCGGAAGGCGGCGCAATTTATTGTTGAGCGTGCCGTCAATATCCGAAGCGACAAGCCAGTTAGAAAGTGTTTTTTTATTATCCATTATTTTTTCAATCTCCGAATAAAATCCGTAAAATAATCAGGCAACGGTGCCTCAAGACGGATATGCTCACCTGTTGAAGGATGGTCAAATCCGATTATTCCTGCGTGAAGGCACTGACCGTTAAGCATCGTAACTCCGTTTTTTGGGCCATAAACCGGATCTCCTGCAACAGGATGACCGAGATATGACATATGAACTCTTATCTGATGAGTTCTTCCCGTTTCAAGTTTAAGAGCAACAAATGAAAAATCTCTGTACTCTTCAAGCACTTCATAATGAGTCACAGCACTTTTGGAATTCTGATTAGTAACGCACATTTTTTTGCGGTCATTGGGATTTCTGCCGATAGGTGCATCAACAGTTCCTTTTTCATCTTTAAGGTGTCCGTGAATAACCGCACGGTATTCTCTGTCAAGCGAATGAACGCTTATCTGCTGTGAAAGCGAAACGTGAGCGTTATCGTTTTTTGCAACAAGAAGAAGACCGCTTGTGTCCTTATCTATTCTGTGTACTATACCGGGTCTTATAACACCGTTGATTCCCGAAAGCTTTCCTTTGCAATGCCACAGAAGTGCATTGACAAGCGTTGAATCATAATTTCCCGGAGCAGGATGAACAACCATTCCTCTCGGTTTATTGACAACAAGTAAATCATCGTCCTCATAAACGATATCGAGAGGAATATTCTGCGGCTCAAGAGAGATTTCCTTCGGCTCGGGAACGGTAAATTCAATAACTTTCCCCTTTTTAGGTTTAAAGCTTTTCGAAACCGCATTACCGTCACATCTGACAAGTCCGTCAGAAAACAAATTCTGAACAAAAGAACGGGAATATTCACACAAAACTTCTGAAAGGATTTTGTCGAGCCTGCATCCTTCACAATCGGTATCAATCATAATCGAAACAGGCTCGTTATATTCTATTGAATTAATCGGTTGAATCATCTGTTTCTGCCTTTTTCTTCCGCTCTGAAATTATTTCATAAATCTCATAAGCAATAATCATGAATGCTCCGACGGTTATGCAGCAATCAGCAAAGTTGAAAACAGCAAAATTGACAAACAATGGCTCAATAAAATCAATAACATAGCCGTAACAAAGTCTGTCAATAAGATTGCCCAGACCGCCTGCAATAACAAGAAGCAGACTTGCATTAAGGAATTTTGAACTGAAAGTTTTTTTCAGCAGCAAAAACACCATCACCGCAAGGAAAAGCACCGTAAGAATCGACAGCGAGTCTGTTTTATCAGAAAAAAGACTGAATGCCGCTCCCGTATTTTCAACATAAGTAAAGTTAAAAAGTCCGAAAAGAAATTCTTTCGGTCCGTCAACCTTAACAGTTGCAACCGCCGCATATTTTGTTAACCGGTCAATAACTGTCAAAACAGCAATTATCGCCAGAGAAACCGCCTGAAACATAAAAACCTCACAAATTATCAGTCATCAAAAAGTGAATCAAAAAGAGATGTTATATCGTCATCATCATCGTTGTCATCCGAGATGGAATCAAGGTCGATCTGAAAACCTTCAAATTCATCATCGTCAGACTCATCCTGCTGACTCTCTTCTTCAATTTCATCAGCAAAAGCAGGTGTGAATATTTCATCCTCTTCTGCAGCATCAAATGCTGCATCGGGAACAAGATCATCAAGACTTGCAGAAATTGAATCAGGCTCAGCCACACCGTCAAACTCAACATCCTCAATAAGGCTGAAAAGATCGTCATCATCATCTTCTGAAGCTGCAAGCTCTTCTTCGGAAGCAAATTCTTCTTCAAATGCGATTTCATCTTCGTATGCCTCTTCTGCAACAGGTGTTTCTTCAACAACATTCATAACATCAGCTGCAAGACCGTTGATTTCAGCCATGAGTGCAAGTGCGGATTCATCGTGTTCTTCTTCAGCTTCTTCAGAAACCTCAGCCGCCTCAACTTCAGCAACGGGTTCTGCGTCATTTATTTCTTCAATTATTTCATCAAAAGCATCCGCAACGGGTTCTTCTGCAACTTCAACGGTTTCTTCAACAACCTCTTCTGCAATTTCTTCAGCTGCTTCCTCAACTTCGGGAGCTGTTACAGGAATAGCTGCAGCTGCAGAAACAACTGCTGCAAATGAGCCGGGAATATCACCGAGAAGGTTGAGCTGACCCTTGCAGATTTCTTCGATTGTTGCTTTGAACTTTGATGTTTCTGCCTGGATTTTCTCAAGTTCTGCGGAATAAAATTTATATGACTGCTTGCTTGTGCCGATAATTTCTCTGCCTTTTTCTTCAGCATTTGCAACAATTTCAGCAGCCTTTTTCTTTGCTTCGGCAATAGTGTTATCAGTTTCAATCTGTGCTCTTTCGGTAAGTGATGCAACAGCAGTTCTTGCATTATCAACAATTTCTTTTGCCTTTTCTTTTGCATCATCAATCATCTGAGCGGACTGTCTGTTTGCACCGTCAAGAATAATCTTGGCTCTGCCTTCAGCTTCCGAAACAAGAGTTTCAGCCTTTTCGGTTGCTGACTTATTAACATTTTCAGCCATTTTATGTGCATCAAGAAGAGCAAGCTTGATTGCTTCCTCATCATTGCGGTAGCTTTCAATTTTATCGGCAAGAATGCTGATTTTCTTGATAAGCTCCTGATTGTTGTTAAGAGAATTCTCATATGAAGCGGCTACTGTGTTAAGGAATGCATCAACTTCCTCTGCACTGTATGTACCCTTGCTTACGGGTGTGAATTTTGCGTTTAAAATCTGTTCTGTAGTAAGCATGATGTTCACCTTTTCCTCTCTTGTTTAAGAATTAATACTGTTCGCCGCCCATATTGCTGAGTTCATCAAGAAGCTCACCTGAAACGGGCACATTGTAGGGGGTTATGATATATGCTCTTCCGGCAACCTTTTTGAAATCGCCGTGGTTTGCATAAGCAACGCCGTAAAGGAAGTCGATAATTCTCTGTGAAACATCATTGGGGCATGTTTCGAGATTGAGAATAACAATTCTTTTATCGTTAAGAATATCTGCAACTTCTCCGACCTCTTCAAATCTGTCAATCTTCTGAAAAACAACATGAGGCTTGGGCTGACCCGCCGAAGGCTTTGAAGAATTGATATTGACAACATTATTTGCCGCCGTGCTTGTCTTTTCGCTTCTTACACGCTGTGCAGACTGACGGGCTGCAGGAGCCTCGGGCTGTGAAGGCTGATAATCAAAATCATCATTATAATTGCCTTCAGCACTGTCGATATAATCGTCATCCGTAACATTGATAAACTGCTTGAACTTTTCTTTGAAACCCATTTTAATTTTCCTCCTAAATTATCTGTAGATTCTCATGCCGAAAATCGCAGAGCCGACTCTGACGAGATTTGCGCCTTCGAGAATCGCTTCTTTGTAATCGCCTGACATTCCCATTGAGAGAACATTCATATTAATATTATCCGATTTTTTTGCTCCGATGTCAATAAACAGACGGTGCATATTTGAAAAAACAGCTCGGATTTCCGACTCTTTTTCGCAAATTGGTGCAACACACATCAATCCGTCAATCGAAACACCGCCAATTTCGGATATTTCACACGCTTTTTCAAAAAGCTCATCTGCCGAAAATCCGAATTTGCTTTCTTCGCTTCCTGCGTTGACCTCAAGCAAAATCTTTGTTGTTATTCCTGCTTCAAGTGAACGCTTTCCGATTTCTTTTGCAATTGAAACGGAATCAACAGACTGAATTGTTTCAACCTTGCCGACTATCTTTTTAACCTTGTTGGATTGAAGATGTCCGATAAGATGTGCCTTGCAATCCGCAAGGTTAAGTTCGGGCTCCTTCAGAAGAATTTCCTGAACCTTGTTTTCGCCGATAAGCTTTATTCCGCAACCTATGGCGTGGTTAATAAATCGGCTTTCAACGGTTTTGGTTACCGCCATAAGATTAACATCCTGCGGATTTCTGCCCGATGCAATTGCCGCGGCAGCAATTTCTTCATTGATTATTTTAAGATTTTCTTCGATAGCGGAAAATCTCTGCTCATCTGATAACCATTCCATCCGAAAGCTCCTTTCCTGAAATTATTATTTCGTCATACAGCTTAAGATGTGTATGACTGAGTTTTATTCCGCTGTCGGAAGAAGGCTTGACTGCAATCACAAAATCTTCATCGGAATAAACGATATTAAGACTTCTGAAATTAACCATATTGCCCGTGCGTACAAACACACCTGCATTTCCTTCTTCATCAAGACGGACTGCATCTCTGTTGACTTTAAGACCCGTAAACTCATTGAGAACTATTTTTCCGTCAACCTGACGCAGCGAGGTAAGTTCTTCATTCATAAGGTTGCATCTGAAAACAACAAGAGTTTTTGAGTTATCAAAATTCTTAACATAATGAACAACTGTTTTCACGGGATTCTTGCCTGAATCATCAAACATAAGACTTATATTTTTACCTTTTGAAAAACTGCCTGCGGAAGATGATTCAATAACCGTGGCTACATACCAATTGTAGCCGTCAATAATTTTTCCTATTGCGGATTCCGAAATATCACTCTTTTTTCCGTTATAAACTTTTTCAAGCATTTCGGGAGTGATTGATTCTATATCATTACAGGTCAGAACATTTTCATAGCCGTCAAGCTTGCTTACAAAATATCCTGATTCCTCGGCGGTTATTATTTCCGAAGGCGTTCCCGATGAGCTGAGAGAAGAAATCTCATTCTGAAGTTCAGCTATCTTTTCTGTGCAGTCAACCGCCGTACCGTAGGAAATCTGTTTTCTTGAATGTTTTTCACTGAAAGAAAGCTTCACTTCGGCAAGATTGGAAAAATCGTTATTATAAGCGGAATCAAGCATTGACTCAAAATCGGAATCAATTTCATCTGTCAGCTTACCGATATCGATATTGGCAAGTTTCAACTGACTGTCGATTTTCTTATAAGCGTCAAGCCTTGTGGTGAGCGACTGAACCTTGACATAATTTTCCGCAGCTGCCTCACTCGGAAACGATGCCGCGATAGTGCTGCCTTTGCTTACTCTTTCGGCATTATCCGCAAGAGGAACGATAACGCCCGTTGAAGCAGATGTGAGTATAGTCTCATCTCTGATTACATATAATTCCGCATCCATGGTATCAAGAACGGTTTGCTCATAAGCAGTAGCGGTGTTATATGTTTTATTGGCAAGTGTATACATTTCAGCCGCAAAAAACAAAACTACCATTACGGCCGCCGCTGCCGCAAGAACTTTAAGCAAGCGGTCTTTACCCTTCATCGGCAACACTCCTTTCTATTATTTCACAAGCAGCTTCAACAAGGCTGTCTGTACTTGTATAATCGTCAATATAAAGAAATTTTATTTTTTCATCACGCCTGAACCATGTAAGCTGGCGTTTGGCATACCTTCGGGTCTGCATCTTAAGATTTTCGATACATTCTTCAAGACTTTTTTCTTCTTTAAAGAACGGATCAAGCTCCTTATATCCGATTGCCTGCTTTGCTGTTCTTCCCAACGGAGATTCAAAGAATGCTTTCGCTTCTTCGAGAAGTCCGTTTTCCAGCATAATATCAACGCGTTTGTTTATTCTGTTATAGAGAAACTGTCTGTCTCTTGCATCAAGACAGATTGCAATTGTTTTAAACCGGGAAGGATTTTTTCTCGATTCCTCATTCTGAATTGTTTTTGTTTTTCCCGTTGTATGATGAATTTCAAGAGCCCTTATTATTCTGCCGAGATTATTGACATGAAGCTGTTTTGCGGCTTCGGGGTCAATTTCATTAAGCTCATCAAGCAAAACCTGAGCACCGTGCTCTTCCGCTCTTTTTTTCAGCATTTCACGGTATTCAAAATCTGTTTCTTCGGGAAGGAATTCAATATTATCGGTCAATGAGCTGTAATAAAGCCCTGTTCCGCCGACAAGAACGGCTTTTTTTCCTCGGCCGTGAATGTCATTTATAATTTCTTTTGCGGTTTCGCAATATCTGGCAACGCTGAAAGCTTCATCGGGACTTACAAAACCTATCAGATGATGCGGTATCCCCTGCATCTCTTCAGTTGTGGGCTTGGCAGTTGCGATATCCATGCCTTTATAAATCTGCATTGAATCGCAGGAAACAGCTTCAGCATTATATCTCTTGCATAATTCAACGGCAAGCGATGTTTTTCCCGATGCGGTAGGTCCTACAACCGCAATCAGAGGTATTTTAGATTCTTCCAAAATTCTTCTCCAATTCTCTTTGTGTCATTTCAATAAGTACGGGTCTGCCGTGGGGGCAGTATCTGATATCGGGCATTGAAAGAAGCTGCTTTGCAAAACGCTCCATTTCAAGGCGTGAAGTGAAGTTTCCTGCTTTTATCGCATTTCTGCATGCAACCGAATGGAATATCCAGTCGAGCTTTTCAAACATAACATCCTGCTTCTTTTCAACAAACCTTCCCGCAATTTCGCACATAACATCCGCAACATCATCGGGAGACAGCTCCATGGGACATTCCCTGACAATGATGCATCCGTTGCCGAAATCTTCAGCTTCAAAGCCTGCATCATTGATAAGTGCAAGGTTTTCGAGAGTTGCGGAATATTCCTCTTTTGAAAGAGTAACGGTAACGGGCAGAAGAAGAAGCTGAGGAGTTCTTTCTCCGTTATCTTTTTTCAGTTTTTCATAAATAATGCGTTCATGAGCAGCATGTTTATCAATAATAATAAGCTTTCCCTTATATTCACACATGATATAGGTCATAAACGCTTCACCGATAAGACGAAACTCTTCTTCATTGAAATCCGATTTCGGCGGAGTCGCATTTTTTTCTTCTGCAATTATAACCTCAGGTTCTTCCTTAATCGGTTCCGACGGTGAATTAAGAAGGATATCTTCAATCTTTTCTGCTTTATTTATTTCTTCAGCAGGTGCCCTGAAAACAGAAACCGGAGCCGGATTTTCGGCATTCACGGTTTTCACGGACACGGGATTAACAATCTCAATCTTTATTTCAGGTTCCTTCGCTTTTACACTAACAGGTGCAACCTGAACGGGCTCCGTTTTCTTTGGAATATGCTGCCAGAAATCCGCCGAAGGAGCAGGCTTCTGAACCATTTTCAGCTGTTCGGGCGGTTTTTCGGGAGCTTTATAATAATCTGTTTTAGGAATTTCTTTTATCTGTTTAGGTGTATCTCCTGACGAAAGTGCATTTTTACATGCATAATAAACAGCACTGAAAATTAATTTTTCATCAGAAAATCTGACTTCTGTTTTTGCAGGATGAACATTGACATCCACAAGCGAAGGATCAATTTCGACATTCAGAACACATGAAGGGAATTTACCGACCATGATTGAATTCTTATAACCTTCGCTGAGGGCTGCACTTCCCGTACCCGTTTTTATCAAGCGGTTATTGATGAAGAAAAACTGCATATTACGGTTAGGTCTTGATGCAACGGGTTTTGAAATATAACCGCTGACCCTGATGCCCTGACCGTTGTTTTCGGCAGGAATAAGACCTGACGAAAATTCTTTTCCGAACACTTCACGGATGCATGTAAGCAAATCTCCGTTACCGCTTGTGATAAGTGTCTGTTTTCCTTCTCTGATGAATCTGAATGAAATTTCGGGATGAGAAAGAGCAATTCTGTCAACAACACCTGCAACCGCATTTGCTTCCGTTACATCCTTCTTGAGGAATTTCATTCTTGCGGGGGTTTTATAAAAAAGGTCACGCACAATAATTGTTGTGCCCTTAGGACAGCCTGCATCATCAAGCAGAATTTCATCTCCGCTTTCGATAACATAGCGTGTGCCGCTTTCGTCATCTGCGGTTCGAGTCATAACCTCAACTCTTGCAACCGCACTTACACTCGCAAGAGCTTCACCTCTGAAACCGAGGGTAAAAATACCGTTAAGGTCATCAGCGGTTGAAATCTTGCTTGTTGCATGGCTGACAAAAGCATTTCTTATATCTGCTCTTTCGATACCGCTACCGTTATCGGTTATTCTTATGTAAGAAATACCGCCGTTTTTAATTTCAACGGTTATATTATCGGCACCTGCATCAATTGAGTTTTCGAGGAGCTCCTTAACAACCGAAGCAGGTCTTTCAACCACTTCGCCTGCAGCAATAAGCTCTGCAAGATGCTTTGGGAGCACATTAATCTTCGGCATATAAGATACCTCCTTTTATGTTAATTGTTATTAGCCTGTTTTACCAGATCATAAAGAACACTCATTGCTTCAATGGGTGTAAGAGTATTCACATCTGTTTTCTTTAAAATTTCAACTATTTCATTTGCATTTGATGAGCCGAACGACATCTGCATTTCGGGCTCTTCATGCTGAATGCGAACGGGAGCTTTCAGTCCTTCACCTTCAAGCTCTTTGAGAACAACCTTTGCACGCTCAACTACGCTGTTGGGAACACCTGCAAGCTTTGCAACTTCAATACCGTAGCTTCCGTCTGCACAGCCCTTGACTATTCTGCGAAGGAAGGTTATATCGTCCCCCCTCTTTTTAACTGCGATATTATAATTCTTAACACCTGCAACACTTGTTTCAAGCTCGGTAAGCTCGTGATAATGAGTTGCAAAAAGAGTTTTTGCACCGAGTCTGCGTTTGTCTGCAGAAAACTCGAGAACTGCTCTTGCAATGCTCATTCCGTCAAAAGTAGATGTGCCTCTGCCGATTTCGTCAAAGATTATAAGGCTCTTTGATGATGCATTTTTAAGAATATCGGCAACCTCGGTCATCTCAACCATAAATGTTGATGAACCCGAAGCAAGGTCATCGGATGCACCGATTCGGGTGAATATGCCGTCAACAACGCAAAGCTCTGCCGAAAGCGCGGGAACAAAACTTCCTGCCTGCGCCATAAGACAAATCAAGGCTACCTGACGCATATATGTTGATTTACCTGCCATATTGGGACCCGTGATGATTGAACAGCGGTCATCACCGCAATCAAGCAAGGTGTCATTGGGCACAAACGGAAAATCTATCATTTTTTCAACAACGGGATGTCTGCCGTCTGTAACTGCGATTCTGTCACCTGCGTTCATAACGGGACAGCAGTAGTTGTTTTCGCCTGCAACTCTTGCAAAAGAACAAAGCACATCAACCGAAGCAACAGCGGATGCTGTTTTCTGAATTTCAAAAAGCTTTTCCGCGGCTTTTTTTCTCACGGAATCAAAAATCTCATATTCAAGGCGGACTATTCTTTCCTGAGCACCGAGAACCTTTGATTCAAGCTCTTTAAGCTCCTGAGTGATGAATCTTTCACAGTTGGTAAGAGTCTGCTTTCTGATGTAGTCATCGGGAACAAGCTCTTTGAATGAATTTGAAACTTCAATATAATATCCGAAAACACGGTTATAGCCGATTTTGAGCTTTTTGATTCCCGTTCTTTCTTGCTCACGGAGCTGAATATCAGCTATATAACCCTTACCGTTTGCTACTATATCACGCAGAGAATCAAGCTCTTCATTGAAACCGTCATTTATCATTCCGCCTTCACGGACTGAGAACGGAGGCTCTTCAACTATAGCTCTGTCGATTGTATCCGCAAGATCTTCAAGAGGAAGAATTTCGCTCTGAAGCTCGGAAAGAAGACTGCTTTTTGAAGCTGAAAGAATTTCTTTGACCGCAGGAAGTCTGTTGAGTGTTGATGAAAGTCCTCTGAGTTCTCTTGAATTTGCAGTTGAATATGCAATTCTCGTTATCAGTCTTTCCATATCCTGACAGCCCGTCAGAGCTTCGATAATATCATCACGCATTGACGGATTTTCAACGAGTTCCTCAACAGCATTATGTCGTTTTGTTATTCTGGCAATGCTCAGAAGCGGCTGTTCAAGCCATGAACGGAGCATTCTTTTACCCATTGATGTTTTTGTTTTATCGAGCACCCAGAGGAGAGAGCCTTTCTTTTCTCTGTTGCGCATGGTTTCGGTTATTTCAAGATTACGGAGAGTTGAAACATCAAGTCTCATGAAACTGCTTTCACCGTAATAATCAATCGATTTGATGTTTTCAAGCTCTGTTTTCTGAACACTTTTAAGATAATCCATCGAAGCACCGATTGCACAAACCGCACCGTCTGCACTTTCAAGTGAAAGCTGAGAAAGCGAGGTTACTGCAAAATGCTTCAGAAGAGTTGCAGAAGCTTTTGAAAGATCAAAGCATTCTTCGTCAAGAAGGTCACATGATGAACGGAGTCTTGTTTTAACAAAATCCGTCACCTGTGTGAGTTCAAGAACAGCGGAGTTGATTATAATTTCGCTCGGAGCAAATCTTCCGAGTTCATTAATGATTCTTCGCTGTGAGTTTTTTCTTTCAAACTGCGTTGCATGAACGCTGCCTGTGGAAATATCGGCAAAGCATAGACCCACACAGTCTTTAAGCACACAAATACATGCAAGGAAATTATTCTTTCCTTCATCAAGCATAGTGCTTTCGATAACAGTACCCGGAGTGAGAACTCTTGTTACATCTCTTTTGACAATGCCTTTTGCAAGAGCAGGATCTTCAAGCTGTTCGCAGATTGCAACCTTATATCCTTTCGCAACAAGTCGTGCGATATAGGAATCGGCGCTGTGGAAGGGAACACCGCACATGGGTGCTCTTTCTTCCTGACCGCAATCCCTGCCCGTTAAAACAAGCTCAAGCTCTGCCGAAACAAGCTTTGCATCGTCAAAAAACATTTCATAGAAATCGCCCAGACGGAACATGAGAATTGTGTCAGGATAGTTCTCTTTAATCTGGAAATACTGTTTCATCATCGGGGTAAGCTCTGCCATGAAATATTACCATACCTTTCAAAAACTTCTGCGGGGCTGCAGATGCAGCCCCATAATTTCAACTTAGTGGCAACCGCTGCAGGATGAGCATTCGCCGCCGCAGTTGTGCTCCTGCTGCTGAGGCTCGCAGGTTGCGGGATCTTCACCCTGAAGGCAAAGAACAAAGATATTGTTGATATACTGCATGAGATTATCAATCTCTGCTCTTGCAGCTTCATAAGCCTGCATATTGGGGTTAGCCATAATCTGAGTATAGATTTCGCCGAACTCCTTGTCATATGCTTCAAGCTTCTGCTCATTCTTGTCTTCCTTCTGTGCCTCATGCTGGAATGACATCTGAACAAGCTGAATTCTTGCGATAAGCTCGTTGAGAGCTGTATCCTCTTCGTTTGCCTTCTGTGCTTCCATGAGCTTGAGATAACGCTCGTCCTGCTGAAGGGCTGCGCCAAGCTCTCTTGCTTTTGCAATTACATCCATTGTTTGTTTCTCCTATCTTTATAGAAATTTATTATAATACGATTACTCGTCCGTATTAACAAGCTCTCCTCGCAGAATCCATGTCAGCGATTCCGTGACCTTAACCTCACGGAATGAACCGATAACGGATTTGTCTGCAGGGAATTCAATAATAATGTTGCCGCCCGTTCTGCCTTCAATAAGTCCGCCCTTGCTTATGCTTTCGCAAAGAACACGGTAGGTTTTTCCGACCATTGAAGAAGTGCGTTCTGCAGCGATTTTTTCCTGAGCATCAAGAAGCTCCCTAAACCATTTACCCTTCTCTTCTCTTGAAACGGGGTCGGGCATTTTTGAAGCAACAGTACCTTCCCTTGATGAGAAAATAAAAGTATACATTGAAGTGAACTTTGCTTCTTCAACCATTGAAACGGTTTCAAGAAATTCATCATATGTTTCCCCGGGAAAACCGACGATAACATCACTTGTTACCGAAAGACCAGGCATAACGGAATATGCATAATTGAGAAGCTCAAGATATTTTTCTCTGGTATATCTTCTGTTCATTGCATCAAGCACTCTGTTGCTTCCGCTCTGGAACGGAAGATGAAGATGCTTTGCAACCTTTTCACATTCAGCCATTGCATCAAGAAGTTCAAAAGTGCAGTCTTTGGGATGAGAGGTCATGAAGCGGATAATGAAATCTCCCTCGATTGCATTAAGCTCTCTGAGAAGAGAAGCAAAATTCATTCCGTAATCAGGATTTTTGCCGTATGAATTAACATTCTGACCGAGAAGGGTGATTTCTTTATAGCCCTGAGCAATAAGCTCTTTTGCTTCTGCGATAATAAGCTGAGGATCACGGCTTCTCTCTCTGCCTCTTACATAAGGAACAATGCAGTATGTGCAAAAATTGTTGCAGCCGTACATGATCGGAATCCATGCTTTGAAATCGCTGTCACGGTGAACGGGAAGCTCTTCGCAGATGACTCCGTCATGATCGGGCAACTCATAAACCTTTTTGCCCTTACTGAGCGAGATATATAAAAACTCAGGAAGTTTGTGGATAACATGAGTTCCGAAAACAATATCAACAAACGGATAGCTTTTACGGATTTTCTGAGCTACTCTCTCCTGCTGCATCATACAGCCGCAAAGCAGAATTTTCATTTCGCGGTTTGCGGTTTTCATCTGCTTCAATGCACCGACATTACCGAAAACCCTGTCTTCCGCATGTTCACGGATTGCGCAGGTGTTATAAAGCACAAGATCTGCACCTTCAAGCTCTTCGGTCATTTCATAGCCCATCTGTTCAAGCATACCTTTGAGCCTTTCGCCGTCTGACACATTTCCCTGACAGCCGTAGGTATGAACAAAAGCCTTCGGAGCATAATCAAATCTCTGCTCAACAATGCTTCTTACAAGCTGAATATATTCTTTTTGCCTTATTACTTCCTCTGCGGGAACGGCAACCGTTTTTTTATCGGAATTCAACGCCAAGCGTACTCCTCCATATTATTATAAAATAATTAATATTTATTATATAATAAAGAATCGGATTATTCAAGCATAATTTGAATAATCCG
>JAZOVN010000135.1:0-1596 GCA_045658725.1 Acutalibacteraceae bacterium | reverse complement strand
TGAAAAAGATAAACGCAAAAAAAATTGCAACATGGATTATCGTGCCTCTTATGGCAGCAATTTTTATTCTTGATATTTCAACTGTTGTTATTGCAAATAAACATTGCAGAAACTATTCTTTTACAAAAGAAACTTTTGATTATTCAAGCGGAGATGACAGAATCCATTTTCTCAATACCGCAAATTCCGATTCGATTCTGATTGAATCCAACGGAATGTTTGCTCTTGTTGATGCGGGAGAGGGTAACAATAATCCCAGAAGAAAAACTGAATATAAAGGCTATGAAAAAGAAGTTTGTGATTATATTAAAAAGGTATGCAAAACCGACAGGGGAGTTTATCTTGAATTTATTCTCGGCACCCATTGCCACTATGACCATATCGGTTCATTTGAAACTCTTATAAAAGATCCCGGAATTTCAATCGGAAAGGCATATTTCAAAGTGTTCAATCCCGAAATAGCCAAAGAATACGAGGTTGAAAGATGGAAAATCGGAGAAACATATAATCAGATTATCGAAGCGTTGAACGGTAAATCGGTTCCCGTTATCAGCAACCTTCCTGACACACCTTTTTCTTTCGGTGATTTTACTTTGCAGTTTTATAATACGGTAACTCCCGTATCGCTTGCAGGGAAGGGCGAGAATGCCGCCAGTGTAGGTGTCAAGATAACAAAGGGTGAAAGATCTGTTTTTCTTGCAGCGGATATTACCGAATCGACTGGTCTTGAACAGCTTGTTGAGGATGAGATAGGAGATATTGATATCCTCAAGGCAGGTCATCACGGATATTTCGGCTCGTCTTCACCATCATTTCTTGAAAAGGTGAACCCTGAAGTGATAATTGTAACTAATCAGCTCGGAAAGGTTTATCCGAATATCAAGTGGAATTTTACCATGAAAGCAAAGGTTCCTTTTTTTGCAACATATGATAACAACGGAATTATAGTCACTCTTGCCGATGACGGAAAAATGATTTTCACAAATGATATCCATTAATTATTAATGTTTTATTAAGGAATGCTTTATTAAATTGACAAAAGAGATTTTTGCTGATAATATATCATAGGTGAAAATTGCCGATAAAAATAATTATTGTGGAATAGGAAAATATTATGAATTTAACCTGCTATGATTATCTTAAGGTTTCTGCCAAAAGAAACGGCGATTTCAATGCCGTTCAGGCTTTTGGCACTAAAACCAAATTATCAAAGTTAATAAAAGATATTGATGCAGTTGCGGCATATATCAATTCAATCGGCATAAAGCAGGGCGATGTTGTCACTGTTTTTCTGCCGAATGTTGTGCATGCATTCACAACATTTTATGCACTTAATAAAATCGGTGTAATCGCAAATATTGTTCATCCTCTGACTTCTCCTGAAGGCCTCAAAGAGATAAAGGACACTGCAGAGTCAAAGGCAATTTTTATTCTTGATATTATCGCTGCAAAATATGCAGATATGATTAATGCATCTGGCGTTCCGTGCATTATGTGTTCAAACTCCGATTATATTATGGCACCTGTTGTTCCTGCTTTCAAAGTGTTTGAAAAGATAAAGGGAAAGGGAATTGATGCTTTTAAAAATAGCATTAA
>JAZOVN010000134.1:0-8540 GCA_045658725.1 Acutalibacteraceae bacterium | reverse complement strand
ACATGGCTACGATCCGACTTACTAAAGACATGGCTGAGATTCTTGGAGATAAAAAAAACACCAAAGAATTTGATACAAGAATGAAAGCTCTTTACACCGCATATCAGAGTCTCTGGACAGGCGAAGGATACAGAAGCCCCGAAAATGAAGGATATGATGACAGAGGAAATGCAGTTGCAGTGCTTTCGGGTCTTTGTCCCGAGGAAAATTATGAAAAAATCGAAAAAATCCTTTTCGGCACAAGAAATTCAAGTCCTTACATGGAGTATTATGTGCTCGAAGCCTTGTGCAAAATGGGAAGATATACACTTGCCGAGCAAAGAATCCGTGAAAGATACAGAGAAATGATTGATGAAGATTATTCGACTCTTTGGGAAAACTGGATAAAAAAAGACGGCACTTCAAATCATGCATGGTCGGGCGGACCGCTCGTTATTCTGAGCAAGCATATTGCAGGCATCAGACCCGTTAAAGCAGGATATGAAGAATTTGAAATCAAGCCTCAATATGATTTGCACAGCAAAATCAGCTGCACCGTACCTGCAATAATCGGAGATATCAGATTTGATTATGAACTTCAGAACGGAAAAGCAATAATAAATCTTGATTATCCCGAAAGCAGTAAGATAAAGCTTCATATCCCCGAAAATGCCGTTGTTACAGTTAACGGAAAAGTCATAAGCTCAGACGAACCGATAATATCAATATAAACTCCACATAAAAAACAACCTCCGGGTATACAGAAGCGGTCTTGAATCCGCAACTGAAATACACGGAGGTTAAATTTTATTCTGCAAGAATTTCTGCCATTTGGTTTATCTGTTCTGCTGTGGGTGAATAATCTGTCACGGAACAGCAGGGAATGTCAGGTTTGCTTCCGTCGGCACCGAAGAAGGGGGTCTGTCGGTCATTTTCATATTCCACGCGGCATTCCTCAAGTCTGAAATCGGGAATGTCATAAGGAATACCGCCGTTAAGGACAGAGCGGTGGGCAAGAATTGCTGTTGATGCCATAGCAACGGCGGAATGAATATCATAAGGATGCTCAGGCTGTCTGCCCTCTCTTATACAGTCAAGAAACATTCTTGAAACTATGTAGTCTCCGCCACCGTGACCGCTTTTAACGATAAGCTCTTCATCTTTATCGTTCCATTTCGGGTCATAGAGATTGACTTCTTCCCTGCCTTCGGGAATCGCCCAGTCGCTGTATCTGAGCATAATCTTTTCGCCCATACCGCGAAGATTTTCAATCTGTCCGTTTTCACCGCAGATGCGATATGCATTATGATGTGCACCGAAACCTGCACAGCCCGTAACTCTGAAAACCGAATCGTCATCGTTGAGAATTGTTATAATTGAGGCTCTGTCCCCTACCATTCTTGCCGTTCTTTCTTCTTTAACGGGAGAATAAACAGAAACCGCGCTGACTCTTCTCGGAGTTGCTCCCGTTGACCACATGAGCGGTGCAAGAGAATGCGTTATGTAATATGTACGGGGAAGATAATTTCTCCAATGCTTGGTGTGATAAATATAATCTTTGCTGAATCCGTAGTCATCGGGCTTAAAAGGATGATTATATTCACCCTCAGCATAGATAATTTTTCCGAGAGTGCCTTCATCACAGATTTTTTTCATCTCACGGTTAAAAATCATCTGAGGATAATTTTCCGCAAGCATATAAATCGAATTGCTTTTTTCAAATGCACGGATAAGCTCAACGCCTTCTGCCATGGTACCGTTACTGATACATTCAGATAAAACATGAATTCCTTTTTTAAAGCATTTTACGGCATAAGGCGTGTGTTCGTGAAAATAGTTTGCCAGAACAACGGCGTCCATATCATATTCAATAAATTCATCAAAATTATCAAACTCAGCAATACCGCCGCCGAGTCTTTCAAGACCTTTTTTTCTTCTTTTTTCATTGAAGTCACAAAGCGCAACAACATCACATTCAAGAAGCATAAGATTCTCTGCGATATCAACGCCTCTTCCTGCGCCGAATATACCGATTCTTATTTTTTCCACGGCAAAAGCCTCCTGTGTTTTCAATTTATGCATTCCGTCATCAACGGATTAATCTCCATTTCTGCTGTCTGATTCTGCACGGTAAATCTTCACCGGCATTATCATAAAAGATGGTGAGCAGAACACCGCCGTCAAGCTCAACCGTTGTGGGATATCCGAGATCGTCTGTTGCAAGGTTTTCGCAAACAGGGATATCCGTCTGCCAGCTTTCACCGCCGTCAAGGCTGACCATGGCCATAATTCCGTAAGGCTTCTTTCGTCTGCCGTATACCGAAACAAGTTCACCCGTAGAAAGCAGAATAAGATGCGGAGGTGCTCCGCCTGTTTTATCAAGAAGCATAGTCGGTTCAGACCATGTTTTTCCTCCGTCATCGGAAATGCTCTGAAAAACGGTAAACATGGTTTCTTCTCCGCCGTTAAAAAGCTCCGAATTTTCACCTCTGATATGACAAATCAGCCTTCCGTCGGGCAGTTCAATCATATGCGGTTCATTGAGAACAACATTTTTGTCCGATGAAATTATTTTGCCGACAAACTCCGTTTTTCCGCTTTCCGTATCAAGGTGATGCACTTCGATACCGCAAAAAATATTATCAAATCTTGTTCCCGCCCATAAAACAGTTCCGTTTTTCAGCTGAACTGGACCGTGAGGCGATGTGATCGGAGAACGGTGGATTTCACCGAAGGTGATACCGCAGTCACGGCTTATACGGAAGCTCGCACCAAGATACCGTTCCTCATCATCAGCGGTTACGGTGTCAAGATAGCTCTGAACATATTTATTGTCTTTATTATATTCTCTCTGCATTTCTGCAGAGTTATTGAACGAAGTGATTATAACCCCGTTTTCATCAAAAGTACAGATACCTGCATCCCTGTCGTCAAGCGGGGTGTCAATTACAGGTGCAGGCAAAGTGTAAGTTTCACCGCCGTCAAAGCTGTAAGAAATAACAGCCTTACCGAAAGGACAGACATGTTCAAGTCTGAATCCCGAAGCACCAACCGCAATTTTACCGTCCTGCAAAAGAGCAGCAGTAGGCCATGCAAAATATCCGTGATGACTGTAATCATTTGACATTACGGTTTTAATTCCGCCTATTTTTTCAATTCTCATATTTACTCCCCATGCTGATAAATTGATATTTGTTTGACACACAGATTCTTTTACGGATCTGTAAAATATCAAAAATCAAATCCGAACCTTTTGCCGATAACATAAAGGTTCGGATTATTTTTAAAATTATATTACGGGAACATCGAACCCACCAAAAAGTATAGCAGACCGACATTCAGAAATCAAGAAAAAAGTTGACATTCCGACTCACCTGCCCGTAAAAAACAAACATTATGGCATTAAACCGTCAGACAGAAATTTCAATTTTGCTTCCGCCTGCTTTTTCTTTAGTGATAATGACCTGTTTATCAATTTTTTCTTTGAGGTCTGCAACATGGGAAATGATACCGACAAGGCGGTTACCGTCGCTCAAATCCGCAAGAGCACGGAATGCCTGCGAAAGGGATTCGGGGTCAAGCGAGCCGAAGCCTTCGTCAACAAACATTGTGTCAAGCTTTATGCCGCCTGCAGATGACTGAATTTCATCGGAAAGACCGAGTGCAAGCGAAAGAGATGCTTTGAAGCTTTCGCCGCCCGAAAGGGTTTTGACGCTTCTTTCTGTGCCGTTGTAGTGGTCGATAACGGAAAGGTCAAGACCGCTCTGACTGCGGTTATTATCGGCGGTTTCGCTTCTTTTCAGTTCATACTGACCGCCCGACATCTTCATAAATCTTGTGTTCGCGCGGGCAATTATGCGGTCAAAATAAGTCATCTGAATATAGGTTTCGAGCATAATTTTTTCTTTGCCCGAAATGTTGCCGTTGGCGGTATTATTCAGAGCATTGAGGCTGATTTTTCTCTTTTCAATTGCAATCAATTCTTCGGAAGTTTTGTTGATATTGTTAAGAGAAACGGTGTTTGCATTAATACGGACAGCAATATCTTTCTGCATTTTTGCAAGCAGAGTTTTTTCTTCGGTAAGCACGGATTTTTTGCTGTTTACAGAATCAACATCAATCTTTTCCGATTCGGAAAGCTGAAGTCTGAGCTGTTTGATTTTGCCTGAAAGTTCGGTAATTTCCTTTTCGGATTCTGAATATTTCTTCTCTGCGTTTTCAAGAGCCGTCTGCATTGCTCTGAGTGTATTTTCAAGTGCAGACTTATGTGCATTTGCATCAGCTTTGCTCTCAAATTTAAGGCTTTCAGCAAGAACTTCACTCTGCTTTTCTGCAGATTCGAGAGATGCGGTGTGAGCAGAAATATCCTCTCTGGTCTTTGCGATTACTTCATCGGCTTTTCTGATTCTGTATTCTTCATTGGGAATGATTTCATCAAGCTGCGACTTGCGTTTTGCATTCTTTTCTTCAGTTGCAATTTTTGCATCGGTTTCTTTGATATATGCAGTGATTTCCGTTATCAGTTTCTTTGCGTTTTCAGATGCATTTTCGATTTCGCAATCACCGAGAAGCTCCGACACAATCTTTTCGGCTTCTTCTGTCTGCGCTTCATAACTACCTTTGATTTCACCTGATTTTACACTTATCTCTTCGGCATTTTTACGCTCTTTATCATAGGCGGATTTTAATGCATTGACATCGGCTTCAGTAGGAGCAGTTACCGATTTTTTTGCAAGGCAAGGATGATTTGTTGAACCGCAAACGGGACAGGGATCACCTTCCGCAAGGTCTTCTGCAAGGATGCCTGCCTGCTCATCAAGGAATGCCTTATAGTTCATTTCATAAATGTTTTTTGCAGATTCCATTTTGCTTCTCGCTTCTCGATAAGCCTTCGTTACCTGCTCAAATCTTGCAGTTATTTCTTCAAGTGCAGAAATTTTTCTCACAAGTTTTTCAAGAGCTGATTTGCGGTTTTCATACTGCTCTTTTTCACGGGCAAGCTTTTCGATATTTGCGCCTGAGTTTTCGAGAGTCTTTTGCTCGGACTTCATTTTTTCGATTTCAGCCACAATATCCTTCTGTGCTTTCACATAGTTTTCAAGTTTCCGGCTGTCTGACTGAATCTGATTTGCAAGCTTCTGTGCTACACTCTTCTTTACTTCGAATTCGTCATATTTCGGAAGCTCCGCTTCCATAAACGCAATCTCTTTCGAGATTTTTTCGTGTTCGGGTTTCTTTGATTTTTCAGTTTCGAGAGTCTTTTTGATTTCTTCAAAAGATACGGTTAATTCCGCATATGTTTTTTCCGATTTTTCAAGCTCCGACTGTGCCTTTGAATATTCCTCTGCTTTTGCGAGAACAGCCGTCACTTCTTCAAGAGATTTTTCAATTACAGTTATTTTTTCAGCTGTTGCGGATTCAGACTTTTTATCGTTTTCAAGAATTTTTGAAATTAATTCAACAACATCCTCAACTATCATTTCTCCGTTTCTTGCCTTGGTTGCTTCAATATTCAGAACATCGTTTTCATCGCACTGAATACCCGATATATATTGCTTCACGCTGTTCTGTGCGACTTCATATTCATTTTTCACAGCGGAATATTCGCTCTTGATTTTATCCTGAAGAATACGGTAATAATCCGTCTTGAATATCTTTCTGAATATTTCCTGACGCTCTTTTGTATCGGCAACAAGAAGCTTTCTGAAATCGCCCTGAGCAATCATTGCAATCTGCGAAAACTGATTGCGGTCAACGCCCATAATTTCAACTATTGCATTATTGACATCCTTGATTTTTGTTATCGGATTACCGTTGGGATAAACAAGCTCTGCTTCAGCTTTCTGAAGAGTTGTGCCGTCACCTTTCTTTGCTTTTCTTTCATATTCGGGGTTTCTTTTAACGGTGTATTCCTTGCCGTCATATGCAAAAGTCAGTTCAACTTCGGTAGGAGTTTCCATATCTGCATACTTCGAACGAAGCATTGAAGAATCTCTCAAATCACCGCTTGCTTCGCCATAAAGAGCATAGGCAATTGCATCAAAAACCGTTGTTTTGCCTGCACCCGTATCACCCGTAATGAGGTAAAGTCCGTTTGTGCCGAGTTTTTCAAAGTCAACTTCCGTTCTTCCTGCATAAGGTCCGAAAGCGGACATAACAAGTTTTATCGGTCTCATTTTTCACCCTCCCATATGTTTTCGATAAGTGTTCTTACAAAATCTGTCTGTTCATCGGTCATAGGCTGATTGTTCTGATTTTCATAGAATTCAGCGAACAGATCAAGCGGTGACCTCTGCTCGATATTCTCAATGATATCAAGCTTTGCGGAGCTTCGGGTGCGTTTGTTATCGTAATCCAGCTTCATAAGATTGGGGTAGATAACACGCAGTTTGCCGATTGCATCGGGAATATCCTCTTCATCGGTGAGAGTGATGTGCATATAGTCATCGGTGTTGGTATTTATATAGTTATCTTTGAGGGTGATTTCTGCATATGTACCCTTGATTTCACGCATATCACGCTTGGGTTCAAGAGCGATTGTGCGGATTTCAAGAGAGCCTTTTCCGCCCATTTCAACAACAGTTACAGACTTTTTATGTTTCGCTTCGGAGAAGGAATATTTCAGCGGAGTGCCACAATATCTTACTCTTTCGCTTCCGATATTCTGCGGACCGTGAATATGTCCGAGTGCAACATAATCAAAGCAATCAAACACGCTTGCATCAACATTATCAGAACCTCCGACGGATATTTCTTCCGATTCGCATTTCTCCGCACCCGTCACAAACTGGTGGGTAACAATGACATTTCTTTCGTCGGCATTGACATTCATATTTTCAACCGCAACACGGATCGCATCGGTGTAGCTATCAATCTGAGCATCCTCAAAGAATCTGCGGACATTTGCAGGCTTCACAAAAGGAAGCATATAAAAATTTACTCTGCCGTATTCATCTTCAAGGCTGATTGCTTCAACTTTTCCGTTATACACGGGAGAGATATGCACACCACTCATATCCATAAGTCTGCCGCCGAAAGCCATTCTTTCGGCTGAATCGTGGTTGCCGCTGATAACAAAAACCTGCAATTTTCTTTTTGCAAGTCTGCAAAGGAAATCGTCAAAGAGCTGAACAGCCTCTGCAGACGGTACGGATTTATCATAAACATCGCCTGCAATAATAACTGCTTCGGGCTTTTCGTCGTCAATTATGTTGATTATTTTAGTGAGTATATATTCCTGGTCTTCAAGCATTGAGAACTCATTGACTCTCTTACCGATATGCAGGTCGGATAAATGCAGAAATTTCATTTTGTACCTCCGAAAATTTTATGCTTTTATTTTAGCATAGCTTTTGTTTCAACCCATGTCCTTAGACGCGGCTGTCTGAAGAAAAATTTAATCAAATCCCTTTAGTCCATTCTTTATAAAAAGCAGATAAACCCAACAACAATATAAATAGCCACATATTACGCACCTCTCAAAACCCGATTTTCGCCTTAGTTTCAGGTTCGCTGTTTCCCGCATCCTTTTCCTTGACGGGTAGTGTTTCATCGTTACCCTCAACCTGTTCGGGCGAAAGCACGAGTGCGATAACGCTTGAATGAGTAATAAACATTGTCTGTGCATAGGCGTAATCATCGATTTTATCATAGAGCCTGCCCGCACTGACCGTGCCTGCAAAAACGGTGTTTGCGCTGTTGGCAACATAGCCTATTGTGTCTATCATCGGTAATTCCGCGCGGATTGCCTCTTCATCATAATCGTTGTCATCTTCCTTGACAATTCTGAAAATCTTGCCGACTTTAAACGGTTTCATACCATAATAATTTCTCACGCCCGTGATTGTTACAAATGTGTTTTCCATAAAGCACTTTCCTTTCAGCTTTATTTTACAAGTACATTATACTTGGTTATATGTACCATAAAACGGACTCTCAAGCGATTTACTCCTTCGTTTGCTCCCGATCTGTTCAATCTGATTGAATTTTATTTTAACAGCAGTAAAACAAAATGAGGATAGTCATTAAAACTACCCTCATTTTTCATTTTATAAACCGTTCAGAAAAAGAACAAATCCGAACCCTTCACCGATTGGCATAAGGTTCGGATTTATACTGTTTGGTGCGGGTAACAGGACTTGAACCTGCACCGAGGAATCCCGACTAGAACCTGAATCTAGCGCGTCTGCCAATTCCGCCATACCCGCATATTGAATTATCCCGTAAATTTTACACGGCCGGGATTTACGAGGCGGAGCTTTTCGCTTTTTCCGCTGAGTAGTAAAAAGAGGATTCCTTACGGAATCCTCCTGGTGCGAGAGACGGGACTTGAACCCGTACGGGATTACCACACGCCCCTCAAACGTGCGCGTCTGCCGATTCCGCCACTCTCGCATATGTTTCTGTTCCCTTGGAACGTTGCCTATTATAGCAAAGTAAATCGCAGTTGTCAACCCTTTTTTTGAAATTTTTTTAAAAATTTTTCAATTATTTTTTTAAAGCTTTTTAGGAATTTTAATATAGCAATTTAGTCCAAAAAACCGCCATAAATCCACAACATA
>JAZOVN010000133.1:0-1131 GCA_045658725.1 Acutalibacteraceae bacterium | reverse complement strand
CAAGATTTGCGGCAGCCTTCCAATCGGGAAGCTTTTCACCGAGGAATGCATGGAAAACAGTACCCGAAGTATAAAGGGTATGAAGTTCATCCTGCATATCAAGAGCTTCAAATACATCAGCAGTATAACCAACGGGAAGATGTGAGCTGTTAGTGTAGTAAGGAGTGCCGTCTGAAGCGGTGATGATGCCGGGATATCTCTTGACATCGTGCTTTGCAAGACGGTATGATGTTGATTCTGCGGGAGTTGCTTCGAGGTTGTAAAGATCGCCGTACATTTCCTGATAATCCGAAAGACGCTCTCTCATGTGATTAAGAACATCCTTTGCAAACTGCTGAGTCTTCTCTGTTGTCATGTTAGCTCTGAGCCAGTTAGCATTAAGACCGACTTCGTTCATACCGACAAGACCAATTGTTGAGAAATGATTTGAAAATGTTCCGAGATATCTCTTGGTATAAGGATAAAGACCTTCATCAAGAAGCTTTGTGATGATTGTACGCTTAACGCTGAGTGAGCGTGCAGCGATATCCATCATTTTATCAAGTCTCTTATAGAAGTCTGCCTCATTTTCAGCAAGATATGCAATTCTGGGAAGGTTGATTGTAACAACGCCGACAGAACCTGTGCTTTCACCGCTGCCGAAGAAACCGCCGCTCTTCTTACGAAGCTCACGAAGGTCAAGGCGAAGACGGCAACACATTGAACGGACATCGCTGGGTTCCATGTCGCTGTTTACATAGTTTGAGAAATAGGGTGTGCCGTATTTTGAGGTCATTTCAAAGAGAAGCTTGTTGTTCTCGGTTTCTGACCAGTCAAAATCTCTTGTGATTGAATAAGTGGGAATGGGATACTGGAAGCCTCTGCCGTTTGCATCGCCCTCAATCATGATTTCAATAAATGCCTTATTGATCATGTCCATTTCAGCTTTACAATCTTTGTATTTGAAATCCATCTCTTTTCCGCCGACGATTGCATTCTGCTCTGCAAGGTCAGCAGGAACGGTCCAGTCAAGAGTAATGTTTGAGAAAGGAGCCTGAGTACCCCAACGGCTGGGTGTGTTAACACCGAAAACAAATGACTCAATGCACTTCTTGACCTGATCATATGAAAGATTATCAACCTTTACGAAAG
>JAZOVN010000132.1:0-7188 GCA_045658725.1 Acutalibacteraceae bacterium | reverse complement strand
GTTTTTCTAATATTTTTTTTGCATTTTTTTATAAAAAATCCGCTTTTTCGCAGAAATTTATCAGACACCTTCTTTATCGGCTTGAACACAGCCGCAAAAACCTTTCTGACGGCAGTGACAACCGCTTTGCTCACACGCATTGCAATTGCTCCGAAAGAAAAATAATACACAAGCCATCCGAGGATTATACCCACGGTTACATAAACACGGATTCTTCCGCTGTCAACGGCAAGAACAAAGCAGAATGTGAGAAATGTGCTCACCGCAGAATAAAGCAGATCCATAAACAAAACAAAGCCTGCCGAGCCTGATATTATCATCCTCACGGTGCGGAAAACATCATAAAGAATCCCGAGCACGAAGCCGAATCCCAGGGCATAAAGAAAAATTTCAGTCTGAGAGGCTATTCCCTGAATATAATCCATTTATCTGAATACCTTGCTGAAAAATCCTCCGTTTTTCGGAGTTTCATCGGAATAAATCAAAGCGGCAATATTCCCTTCAACCGTAAGTTCCCCTACCTCAACACTCAGTCTGTTGATATGAAGATTTTTTCCTCTGACGGTAAGCTCGCCCAGATCGGTGAAAACTATAACCGTTTCCTCATCAAAGCTGTCAACATCGGAAACACCCGAAACCGTCAGCATCCGTCTGTCTTCAAGCACAAGATTATGCGGCATTGCATTCGTTCTTTTTTCATCTGCCATAACAAAAAACCTCCTTTGGCATTTCATTCAATGATATGCTGAGGGAGGTTTGTTTATTACAGTTGTCTGAACATGAGAGCCGCACTCTCTTTGGTTGCATGCTCGGAAACATTCAGAACTTCAAATTTACTTGTGTTTGCACCGAAGGTGATTTCGATTATATCGCCCACCTTTACATCATAAGATGCTCTTGCCACCTTTCCGTTAACCGTTACATGCTTGGCATCGCACGCATCATTGGCAACGGTTCTTCTTTTGATAATACGGGAAACCTTTAAATATTTATCAAGACGCATAAAATCTTCCTTTTAAAAATTCAAGGGCTGCATTAACGCAGCCCTTATGTGTGAAAAAATAAATTATTCAGCAACCTTTGCCTTGAGAGCTGCACCAGCCTTGAAAGCGGGAACCTTTGTTGCTGCAACCTTGATTGTTTCGCCTGTTCTGGGGTTACGAGCTTCCTTTTCTGCACGCTCACGAACCTCAAAAGTACCGAAACCGATAAGCTGAACCTTTTCACCTGCTGCAAGAGCATCTGAAATAGCAGCTACAACAGCGTTAACTGCCTTTTCTGCACACTTCTTTTCGATGCCTTCGTTCTTAGCAATAGCATTTACGAGTTCTGTCTTATTCATTTTTCTTACTCCAATCTTTTTATTTTTCTATTTTATGAAACACCCGAAAGCGTTCATATTCCTGATTAATTTTCTGAAGCCTTGGCTTCATCCCAGAGCTTATCAAGCTCTTCGAGAGTTGAGGAATTCATATCAATCCCTCTGCTTTCCGCAAACTTTTCAACCTTGGTGAATCTTGCGAGAAACTTATCACTTGCTGCGGTCAGTGCTTCTTCTGCATCCGTCTTTATGAATCTTGAAACATTGACAGCAGAGAAAAGAACATCGCCGAGCTCTTCGCTCATGTTTTCACGGTCATTGTTTCCGATTGCCTGTCTGAGCTCCGCAATTTCTTCTTCAAGCTTATCAAGAGCACCCGAAACATTGCTCCAGTCAAATCCGACATCCGCCGCTTTTTTTTGAAGCTTTGTTGCTCTCATAAGAGCGGGAAGCTCTCTCGGAACACTGTTCATAGACTGCGTTGTTGTTTTCTGACCTTTGGATTTTCTTTTGATTGCATCCCAGTTGGTGAGAACATCGTCAACACCTGAGATGCTGACCTCACCGAAAACATGAGGATGGCGTTCGATGAGCTTTTTGCAGATGCCGTCGGTTATGTCACCGAAAACAAAGCTGCCGTTCTCCTCTTCCATCTGAGCATGAAAAACAACCTGCATGAGCAAATCGCCGAGTTCTTCGCACATAAGCTCCTTATCGTTTTTGTTGATAGCCTCGATTACCTCGTAGGTTTCTTCGATAAGATTTTTCTTTATGCTTTCGTGTGTCTGCTCTGCATCCCACGGACATCCGCCGGGAGATCTGAGGATTTGCATGATTTTAATCAAATCCTGCATATCATAACTGTTTTTAAACTCAAAGTCAATCATTTTTTACACTCCAAACGCAAGCAAAATCTATTTTAACCTAAAAGTCCATATTTTTCAAGGGTTTTTGCAATTTTTTCTCCTTTTGGTAAAACTATTACATCTTCCCTGGCAATTCCCTTGATAAGAAGTAGTGAAACTGCATAAACAATTACGGCAAGACCGATTGAAATAACCGCAGAAACCGTTCCCATATTCATAATGCTCTGTGTGGGGTCATAGGGGAAAATTGTTGTTAACAGTCCGTTTGCCGCAAAAGCCGTTACACCGCAGAGAGCGGCACAGATAAAGGGCTTCACAAGCACGGATTTCCAGTTGACTTTAACACCTGAAATTCTGAGAAGAGAAGTGAAATTACAAACAACTATAACAACATAGAAAAGAATTGTTCCGATTACCGCACCGTAAACATTGATTTTCGGATTTCCGACAAGCACGAAATTGCAGATAATCTTTACTATCGCACCGGCTACCGTGCTTTTAACAGGGATATCCGTTCTTCCGATTGCCTGAAGCATATTCATGGTAGGCGTTGAAATCGCCATAATGGGAGTTGCAAGTCCGTAAGCGGCAAGAATGGGAGTAACGCTCGGAATCGCATCTGAGCTGAGACCTCTTGCATACGCAACCTCGAGAATAGAACCCGAAAGAGCCGCCATACCGATACCTGCGGGAAGTGCAACAAGCATACCGATTCTGATAACTGTTTCAATTGTTGATTTTGTTGCACCCTTATCCTTGACTGCCCATGCGGCAGCAAGTGCGGGAAGTGCACTTACACCAAGCTGGATGGTGATTGTGGGAACAAGATTTTTGAAATCGAGAGCCGTTCCGTAAACACCCCAGAGATAGCTTTTTACTTCTTTGATATCGTTAAGATTGAGTCTTGAAAGTCTTACCGCTTCGTTGAAAGATTCGGCATGCATCTGCATAACCGTGTTGAAATCCGTTTCAAGAGCAGTAATCAGTCTTGACTGAATGGTCATGGTATCAACAAGGTTTGTTATGTTGAGAACAAGTGCGCTGATAACCATGGGAATTGCAATCTTAATCATTTCCTTTGCAATTTCATCAGAAGGACGGGCTTTGGGAGAATTCACAAGCTGTGTGCGTGTGAAACCGTCACCCTTTATCTTATGACATATAATAAGGAAAAAGTTACTTGCTATTGAACCGACGGTAACGCCGAGAACCGCACCTGCGGCAGCCCACGGAATAATCACGCTGTTTGCCTCGGTATCGCTTGTTACCTCGTTTCCGAAAACAACGGCAGAGAGATTACCCGAAGCAAGCATACCTGCATCATACTGATTCATTCCGACGGAAATAATTATTTTGGCAAGTGCAAGACCGATAAGAAGCTTTCCGAGAGCTTCGATAACCTGCGAAATTGCCGTGGGGGTCATGTTTCGGAGACCTTCGTAATAGCCTCTGTAAGCCGACATATAGCAGCAGAAGAATATCGACGGTGCAACACAAAGAACGGCAGGAAGGCTCTTACTGCCTGCAACCAGATGAGTATAAGGATAAGCCGCCAAAAGAAGAACAAGGGTTCCGACGATACCGACGATAGTAAAAATACGCTGAGAAACCCTGAATACCATTCTTGCTTCTCTGTGCTTATTGAGAGCAACATTTTCCGCAACCATTCTTGAAACGGCTACCGGCAGACCTGCCATTGATATGGCAAAAATCGGGGTATACACTTCATATGCCGAGTTAAAATATCCTCTGCCCGTTGCACCGAGCATATCCGTAAGCGGAATTTTAAACAATGCACCTATCAGCTTTACCAGCACAACGGCAAACATAAGCATCATTGCGCCGTTAAGCACTGACTGTTTCTTTTCGGAAGCCATACGGCTCACACTCCTTTTCTGCTGTTATTCAGCCCGTGAACTCTCTCAGAAGAGAATCCGCAGGAAGCAATGAATAATCTGTATTTTTAAATAAAGTAAGTTTATTTATCAGCAGTTCTGATTTTTCAACATATTCTCCGTCGGTAATTTCTTCAAGCAAAGAAACCGCTTTTGCGGAGAAAACGCAGGGTTCGCACGGATGAAACGAATTGATTTTTATATCCGCCCGTTCCTTGAACGGAAAAAGATATCTGTCTTCCCCTCTCATAACGCTTTCCCATATCTCAAAAGTGCGTTCAACGGGGGTTGAGCGGAACTTGCTGTCTCTCACGGCTCTTCTGACAAAACGAAGGTCTCGCTTTGAAAGAAGAACTTCTCCGTTTTCATCATAAACCCTCGATGAAACACTGATATAAATTTTCATCAGCTTCGATTCATCAAGAGTATCCGTTATAACAGGATTAAGTGCATGCAGACCTTCAACGATTATGATATCGTTTTCGAGAAGTTCAATGCGTTTTGCATTATCATCTCTCTCGCCTGAAACAAAATCAAAAACCGGAAGAATTGCTTTTCCCGTTTCGGAAAGAGCTTTCAGGCATGAATGCAAAAGTTCAATATCAAGAGCCTCAACGCACTCATAATCGGGATTTCCGTTTTCATCAAGCGGATATCCTACCGCTCTCGGAAAATAAAAATCGTCAAGCGACACGGTATATGCCTTTCCGCCGAGCAAACTTATCTTTTCGGAAAGGATTTTTGCGGTTGTTGTTTTGCCCGATGAACTCGGTCCTGCAAGAAGAACGATTTTTTTGCTTTTATCTGCAAAAACCGATTCCGCAACATTGCTTATCTCAGAATGATAAGCTTTGTTGCATTCCGAAATGAACTTTTCCTGATTGCCTGCGAGAGAATTGATTTTCTGATAAGTATATATTTCTTTCATTTGTCATCACCCTATAAAATTTAGTATGACAAATAAAAGCTCTTTATTCCGTTTTTGCGTTCACTGATTTTGTCAAAACCGGAAATATATTCATAGGGATATTTATAATTGAAAATGCGTTCAACATTGGTTGTTCCCGGTTCACAAAGCTTTGTTACCGCACCTGCACCGACTGCAATAACCGTGTGACACTCTTCCATCATAAACACATTATAAAGACACTCCTTGCCTTTTTTGCACCATCCGACATTTTCAAGATTGCCGACGCATTTGCTCTGACGGTACATATAATAAGGCTCATAACCGCTCTTTCTGAGGCGTTCGGATGCATATTCAAGCATCTTTTTGGCTGTGTTGCCTCCAGAAACTTCGGTACCCGAAGTGCCGAGATTCGAAGAGCGTTTGAGTGCAAGGGTATGTACGGTTATGTTTTCGGGCGAAAGTGAGATTGCGGTATCAACGCTTGAACGGAAATCCTCAAAGCTTTCATCGGGCAGACCTGCAATCAGATCCATGTTCACACAGTCAAAACCGTATGCTTTTGCAAGCTGATATGATCTGACAGATTGCTCAACGGAATGATTTCTGCCGATAAGCTCAAGCGTTTTCTGATTGAAAGTCTGGGGATTGATGCTGATTCTTCCGACATTGTGAAGTCTGAGAATACGGAGCTTTTCGGGCGTTACGGTATCGGGTCTGCCAACCTCAACGGTATATTCCCTTACCGTTGACAAATCAAACGATTTTTCAATCGCACCGAGAAGTCTGTCCATCTGCGGCGCTTCAAGCACGCCCGGAGTACCTCCGCCGAAATAAACACTTTCAAGCTTCAGTCCGAGTTCGGAAGCGATTCTGCCCGAAATTTCAATTTCTTCCGCAAGCTTTTCAAGATATTCGGGAAGAATTCTTTTTGCGTTCGCATTGTCTATCGAGTGCGAAACAAACGAGCAATAGCTGCATCTTGAAGGGCAGAACGGAATTGAAACATAAAGACTGAACGAATTGTTTTCGGAAAGATTAATTATTTTTTCTTCCGCAGACGCCACAGTATGGGCAAGAGATGTTTTCTCTTCACTTACAAGCAGGTCTTCTTTGAAATATCGTAAAGCACCGTCAACACCCATTTCATCAATGAGGCGAAGCATAAGCTTTGACGGTCTGACGCCCGTCTGAATCCCCCACGGCGGAGTGTAGCCCGTTATATCCGAAAGCACTTCAAAAATAAGCTGACATATTCTCAGTTCACTTTTATCGTTAAGCTCTTCTCCGTTTGCAGATACTTCTGCAGAAACACTTCGTTTTTCTCCGTTGATTGATGCATCAACTTCAACACGGTTACCGCCTTCAATCGGAATGCACCGTGTGACAACGGTTCTTTCATCTTCTCCGCTTTCGTCATAAACTATATTAATTTTTTCGTTTGGGAAATAAACCCTGCACAGGCTTTCGCATTCATAGTGAAAACCGTGACCGAAAATTCTTAATATCACTTATTTAACCATCCTTCTGATATACCAATTGCGTGTTCTTTCTCTTTCAAGGGTTGTTTCTCTGTTATGACCCGGCAGAACGCGGTAATCGCCGTCAAGAGCAATGAGTCTTTTAAGAGAAGCAATCATAAGTTCGTCGCTTCCGTCGGCAAAATCGGTTCTTCCCGCCGTCATGCAGAAAAGAGTATCACCGCTGATGATAACTCTGTCATCCTCAAGAATGTAACAAACTCCGCCCATTGTGTGGCCGGGAGTATGCATAACTTTTATTTTGCTTTCACCGAGAGCAATAACATCGCCCTCATCAACAAGAATATCCGCTTCAACGGGTTTCTGCGACTCAGGCATATTGCCCTTTGCAAGGCTCTTGCTTTCATCGAGCAGATGCCCTGCATCGTTTCCGTGAATAACGACCTTTGCACCCGTTGCTTCACGCAATCCGTGGACTCCGAAAATGTGGTCAAAATGACCGTGAGTAAGCAATATATATTTCAGATCCGCACCGTTTTCGGCAAGTGTGTTTTTGAAATCGTCGGTATACCACGCAGGGTCAACAACCGCCGCTTCGCCTGTTACTTCGTCAACAAGCAGATAGCAATTCGCAAACATTTCGTGCCCCAGATAAAGCTGAGTTATTTTCATTTCATCACCTTTTATCCCAGATATCGGTATCCATAACAATTGTTAC
>JAZOVN010000131.1:0-6570 GCA_045658725.1 Acutalibacteraceae bacterium | reverse complement strand
ATATTCTGTAAGCTTCTTCCGATGAAAAACAGAGCTTTGTTTTTTACCGTAAGGGCAGACGACGGATTGCTTGACAATGCAAGGGCTGTTTATGATGCTCTTGACACAGAAAAAATGATTTTTGCCCATAAGCTTCCTCATTCGCACGGTATAAGCTTCAAAGCTCTTTTTTATATTCTGACAAGCAAGGTTATTGTGACTGACGATTATCTGCGTTATTCACGGTACACAAAGTTCAGAAAAGGTCAGAAGGTGTTTCAGATCTGGCATGCGGCGGGTGCTTTTAAAATGTTCGGGCTTGATGCACCGTCAAAGCTCACGAAGGAGCAGGAGAAAGCAACTCATTCGCAATACAGTGCAGTTGCCGTGACGGGTGAAGAATGCCGCAAAATCTATGCGGATGCGTTCGGAATCAGTGAGGATATCTGCCTTGCAGTCGGTCTTCCGAGAACAGACAGGCTTTTCACCGATAAGGATATAATGAGAAATGCTGTTTACGGCAGACATCCCGATTTCAGGAATAAACATATTTATCTGTATTGCCCCACTTTCCGTGAGCGTGACGGAGAAAAATTTGAATATGACCCGAAGATTGATTGGGATAAACTGAGCAGTTCTCTTGCGGAAGACGAAATTTTCATTATCAGACGCCATCCGGTGATGAATTATCCTCTTATAAATAATATATACAATAATATATATGATCTCACAGACGAATCAACACTTGAACTGACGGCGGCGAGTGATGTTGTTATAACCGATTATTCTTCGGTAATTTATGATGCATGCCTTCTCGGTGTACCCGATGTTTTTTATTGTCCCGATTACAAGGAATATGAGAGGGGATTTTATCTTAAATTCCCCGATGACCTGCCGGGTGAGCTTGTTACAGAAGGCGAAAAGCTTCTTGAAGCTGTCAGACGGACAAAAGAAAAGCCGCCTGTTGACAGAATTGAAAAATTCAGAAACAGACAGCTTGGTACTTGTGACGGTCATGCAACGGAAAGAGTTGCGGAAATCATCAAGGATTGGATGAAATGATTCTTTCAAAAATTCTTTCGGTGTTGTTGCAATCAATATAATCAAAATTGAAATCTCTGAAGGAGCGGAGCTTATCTTCGTTCTTTCGGGGATTTTTTATTTCTTCGATAACTGAACCGAAGTCGCCGACAACGGGACCCGGCACATAGCTTTCATAGTCAAAATAGAATGAACGCTCTTTTTCGTAGGAATCAAGGTCAAAAGCAAAGAAAATGCAGGGCTTTGAAAGCAGGGCAAAATCCATGCATACCGAGGAATAGTCTGTTATCAGCGTGTCACAGATGAGAGTGAGGTCATTGATATCGTGACCTTTTGTAACATCAACGGTGCCGCTGACAGGCTCTGCAGAGTGAATCTGCGGATGAAGCTTCACAAGCAGGCAGTATTCTTCGCCGAGTTTTTCATTGAATGCCGAAATGTCAATCTTATTTATCAGATTCTTGTCGGTTTCAGGGTCATCACGGAAGGTGGGAGCGTAAAGCACCAGCTTTTTGCCCTTGCATTCGGGATGCTTTTTATCAAAATCGCTTCTCAACTTGTTGACATTGCGTCCGCAAAGCAGCATATCAATTCTCGGAGTGCCGAGAGAGAGGATTTTGCTTTCGTCAACTCCGAAGGCTTCGGCATAAATCGGGGCAACATTCTTTGAGGAGCAGACAACATATGTAAGTTTTTCGGAGCATTTCTTTTCACGCTCTCTGATTTCATCCGTCAGCGGAGCATGAAGACCGAATTTCTTGAATGCACCTTCGGCATGCCAGAGCTGGGTAATAACAGCTTCATTGCTGAAATTCAGCGATGCCATGGGCATGAAATTATCGTTGAGAAAAATATATTTTGCAGTTGCAAGAGATTTTGCTTTTACCGTAAAAAATCCGATTGCCTTCATTGCGGAAGAAAACAGTTTGCCGACAGAAGAAAAATCAATCTGCAAATCAGCGGTTGATATTCTGACAATATCGAAGCCGCCTTTTTTTTCGGCAAATTCACGCAGGATTGAAAGTGAATCCGCTTCGCCGCCGTGATGCGGTGCAACAAAGGCTATTCTGTTTTTCTTAACGGGGAAAATTCTGCTCATGTTAAAAAACAGAGCATATAACGAATAGAAAAGCTTTTTCAAAAATAACACCGTCTTATTTTTTGATTTTCAGAATGACAGTTGCTCCCATCCTGATAAGAAAATCGGGGAATATGCCGAATTTCGGCGACCTTTTGAGGAGAGAAAAGATTTTTAAAAATCTCATGTCAAGCGGAGCTTTTCCGCTGAGCTTAACCGTGATTTTTCCTTTTGGAGAACCGACAGAAATATTTTCGTAATCGGGGAGAGAGTCGGTTTTGTTTGTCACAAGCTCAAAAACGGGCATTGTCTGAGCATAGAGTGAACTGATAAACTCTTCCGAAGGATTTTTTGCAACAATACTTATATAAGGATTTTCGGCAATGTCTTTTTTTGAATAAATCGGTTCACCGATATCTTTTATAACGCCGCTGCATTTTTTCTTTGTTTCATTATTCATTCTTGATTTTGCATCGTCGGCAATACTGCCGATAAGCTCAAGAGTTTCGCTGTCGCCTCTCCAGAGTGAGCGGTAAAATTCGTTAATGAGTGCAGTGTATTTTTTAAGAAGGATTTCCTGAAGATATCCCTCGGTGTCTGTGCATTTGCCATTGCCGAATGACTCTTTTGCCGCTTCGTAAATCAGCTCGTGAGAGCGTGAAAAATGCTCAACAAGTTCATATTCAATTCTCTGGCTGACCGAATAGCCCTGGTCGGGTGAAAGCCTGCGGTATTTCATGACCGCATCATAAACACCCGTGATTCTCGGCTGTATTCTGCAGATAAACTGCATCATGAACACTCCGTCTTCGCTGTAACGCAGAGGAGTGAATCGGATTGAGTGTTTATGAAGAAGCTCCGTTTTATAGCACTTGTTGCTGACGAGAAAATTCCACAGAAGGCGTTTATCGTAGCAGTCAATTTCTTTATCCTTCACGAAAGTATCAACTATCGGGTTGAATTCATTGCCGCCGTAGCCGAAACGCATTATGCGGCAGATTCCCATATCTGCACCCGTTTCTTCAAGCGAATTATACATATTTTCGAGTGTGTTTTCGCTGAATAAATCGTCGCTGTCAAGAAACATGGTATATTTTCCTTCGGCATGGTCAATGCCGTTGTTTCTTGCGGCGGAAACGCCTGCGTTTTCCTGATAAAGTGAAAGAATTCGGCTGTCTTTTGCGGCATATTCCGCGATAATGTCGGCGGTTGAATCTTTTGATCCGTCGTTTACTGCTATAATCTGAATCTCCCTGAGCGATTGCCCAAGGAGATTATCAAGAGTTTCTTTAAGAAATTTTTCACTGTTATAGCAGGGAACGATTACTGAAATTTTATATCTGTAATCCATGATTATTTATCCCATTTCAAAACGGTTTTGCCGAAGTTACGGCTGATATCCTGTGCAAAAGCAGCGTGGATATCCGATATTGATTTGATTTCGGCAACATGTCCGATAAGATTTTCAAGGTAAGCGCAGATTTTCGGATTTTCCGAAAGAATATCCATTGTCTTCTGAAAATCCTCAACACCGCTGCGGCTTGAACCGAAAAGGCAAAGACCTCTTTCGAGCACCATTCTTGTGTTGATATCAACAAATCTTTCGCTTACACCCATGAGACCTACGGTGCCTTCGGGATTGATCAGGTCAATAATCTGTGCAAGTGCAAAGCGTGAACCTTCACCGCCGACGCATTCAAAAGCGTGGTCAACTTTAAGTCCTTCGGGAACATGGTCAACATGATATGCACCGTCTGCAAAAGTGAAATAACCGAGTTTTTCATAAACGGTGCCGAAAATATAGAGCTTTGTTTCGGGGTAGAGAGCTTTGAGAATAAGAGCGGTTATGAAGCCCACATTTCCGTCTCCCCAGATGCCGATTGAATTCTTTCTTGAATGAGAGAATCTTTCAAATCTGCGTACTGCATGAACGGCAACGCTGATAAGCTCCGCAAATGATGCGATTCTCGGGTCAACATTTTCGGGCACACGGACCAATCTGTTGGGAGCCATGTCAATATAATCCCTGAGAAATCCGTCGTATCCGCTTGAGCAGAAACGGCTGCTCGTTCTGTAGTTTTCAGCAATAACATCGTCATCCTCGGTCGGGATATTGGGAACGGGAACAACAAGCTCTCCGCTTTTGAAATTGCCCGTGGGGTCAAAAACAACTCTTGCACAGCATTCGTGAATGAGTGCCATGGGGAGCTTTGCTTTGAGCACTTCGCGGCTTCTGTTGCCGAGGTAATAACGCTGGTCCGCCTTGCATATCGAAAGATATTCGGGGCGGAGAATAACGCTGTTTCTGATATCCGGCTCAGTGCAGGCAACATCAATCATGCCGGGTGCAATGAGTCTGTAAACGGTATTAATCATTATTAATCCTTACCTTTCAGAAGGGTGTTTGCAACCTTCATATCATAGGGATAGGTGATTTTGATGTTGAAAACTTCACCGTCAACCATGTAGACATCTTTGTTTTTGATTGAGAAAATCTTGCATGCATCGGTGAGAATTGCTTTTTCTTCTTCGGTAAGACTTGAAAGCACTCTTTCAAGCTCCTTGAGACGGAATGACTGAGGAGTCTGACCCTGGAACATTCTTGTGCGGTCGGGGATAGAGGTTATCATCTTTCCGTCGGCACTTTCAACAATTGTGTCGGTTGCGGGAATAACGGTGTCGCATGCGCCGTATTTAAGTGCTGCGTCAACATTTTCTTCGATGATTCTGTGAGTAAGGAAGGGTCTTACCGCATCATGGGTAACAATAACGGTTTCTTCGTTGGTTTCACAGTTTTCTTCGATATATGCAATTGCGTTTTCAAGAGTGCCGTTTCTTGTTGAACCGCCCTGGATAACGGTTACTTTTTTGCCGTCGGGGAGGTGCTTTCTGATTAAATCCTGAGTGTGTGCAACCCATGCCTTGGGGCAGAGAACAAGGATTTCATCAATTCTGTTGTTAATAAAGAATTTTTCTATTGTGTGAATGATAACGGGTTTGTTGCCAAGCTCAAGATACTGCTTGGGAGTGTCGGAATTGCCCATGCGGCTGCCGATGCCGCCTGCAAATACTGCTGCAAAAACCATAATATTTCAATCCTTTCAGAACTAATTTCCTTTTACCATCTGATTGTATTTTTCACAAATTTCTTTTGCGTCGCCCTGAGCGATAAGCTTGCCTTTTTCAAGAATAATCGCCTTGTTGCAGATGTTGAGCACCTGCTGAGTGCTGTGTGAAACAAAAAGCACGGTTATTCCCTTGTCAAACATCGAGCGGATTTTTGCTTCGCTTTTTTGTCTGAATTTTGCATCGCCTACAGAAAGGACTTCGTCAAGAATCAGGATTTCAGGCTCAACTGCGGTTGCAATAGCAAATCCGAGTCTTGCTCTCATACCCGATGAATAGTTTTTGACGGGAACATTAATAAAATCACCGAGTTCGGAAAATTCAACGATTTCGTTATATTTTTCTTCGATGAATTTTCTGGAATAACCCATTGTGGCACCGTAAAGAAAGATGTTTTCTTTGCCTGAATAGTTCATGTCAAAGCCTGCACCAAGTTCAAGCATGGGTGCGATAACGCCGTTGACCTTAACGCTTCCTTTTGTGGGCTTAAGAACACCTGCAATAACCTTGAGCAGGGTTGATTTGCCTGCACCGTTAAAGCCGAGAACGCCTACTCTGTCGCCTTTTTCAACGGTAAACGAAATATCGTTGAGTGCCCAGAATTCGGTGAAGTGAAGCTTGCGTGTGACAAGCTTTATGAAATATTCTTTTAAATTGTCAACCTTTTCTTTGTTGAGATTGAACATCATGCTCATGTTCTCAACAATAATTGCGGGTTTAGCCATAAAATTTCTCCTTTAAATGTGGAGGATGAATTTATCCTGCTTTTTGTAGAATGCCAGCAGACCGATAAAGAGGGTTGCAAGGCTGAATCCGAGAGAATAAAGAATATGGTTGGGATTCATCATCTCTCCGAAAAGCACGCAGTCTCTGAACATTTCGATTATTGAATAAAGCGGATTTGCCATCAGTGCCATTTTTACCCATTTAAGCTGAATGTTGAGAGTGTCGAGAGTGTAGATGATGGGTGTCATGTAAAACAGAAGCATACAGAATACTTCGTAAAGATATTCGATATCCTTGAAGAATACCTGGAGTGTGCAGAGAATAAGACCGATACCCACGCTGAGAATAAGAAGGATTAATATGGGAATCGGGGAAAGGAACACATAAGGTGTTATGTGAGGCGGCTCTGCAGAGAAAAAGTAAAAATAAAGAATAAAGCAAACAAGAACAAGAAGAGAAATCAGGAAGGTAATGAAGTTTGCGATTACATTTGAAAGAGGATATATGTATTTCGGAACATAAACCTTCTTGATGACGGATGCACTGTTTGAAATAGAACGCATAGCTCTTTTGGTTGACTGAGTAAAAAACTCATAGATAAGTCTGCCACAGAGAAGATA
>JAZOVN010000130.1:0-2057 GCA_045658725.1 Acutalibacteraceae bacterium | reverse complement strand
AAATGAAATCGCACACAGACTGATTGATACTTTCGGTTCGCTCAACGGCGTGTTTGATGCATCATACGAACGCCTTGCTGAGGTTGAAGGGATGGGAGAAAGCTCGGCTTTGCTCTTGTCACTTGTGCCCGGTATATGCCGCAGATATGTTGAGGGAATGACCGACAAAAAGAAAATCAATCTGAGCACAGCCGAAGCGGTGCAGGATTATCTTGCAAAGAAATATTACGGATGCAGGACAGAGGTTTTCTATATGCTTTGTCTTGACGGAGTCGGAAATCTCATCAATTGCTGTAAACTCGGTGAAGGCTCTTCGGGAACGGTTGTTGTTGATAAGAGAATAATGCTTGAAACCGCTCTGAGAAATCATGCGGATAAAATCATTTTTGCTCATAATCATCCCAACGGTATTGCCGTTCCGTCAAAAGCCGACCTTGAACTGACATATGAATTTGCAAGCATTCTGACTCCCGTCGGAATAAGACTTGCGGATCATTTTATAATCGCGGGAAGCGATGCACTTTCGCTTGCTTCTGTTGAAAAGTTTCAGTATCTTTTTATTTAAAACTTGATAGTAACCGTATGTTTACCCGGTGCTGCTGTGATTTTAAGCATGGCGGCACCGTTTTCGTTTACGGGCTCAACCGTGTATTCGCCGTCACACTTGATTTCTTTGAATTCCTTATGGATAAAGATTTCCGTGGGAACGGAATATTCTTTATCCTGATTATATGTGAGGGCAAAAAGTCCGTTGTTTCTGTCGAAAGCATAGTTTTCGATTGTTCCGCAAACGGCAACGGGAGCAGTTCTGATAAGACATGACATGATGGGATTTTCAAGCAGACCTTCATAGTATGCCCAGTAAGTCTGACCCCACTGATAACCGTCAAACTTATCAAGAAGATAGTCGATGTGATAAAGCCAGTCTGTTCCTTCCGACTGACCGCCCCATTCGCCGACAAGCAGGGGAACGCCGAGTCTTTCCTGTGAGCGTCTGTGCTCATCGAAAATTGAGCCGACACGGTTGTTGCTTGCATATTTGTATGCGGGAGTATCAACCATAAGGTCATATGCGTGAGGTGCAAAACAGAGCTTTTCTTCACGCTTACCGTCATAGTTGACAGCGGGAGTTGAATAGGGAATACCGAGGTTGGAATAATAGCTGTTTTCCATGATGATAATGCCGTTATCCGTAACCTCTCTGATTGCTTTGGCGGTTCTGTTGATGAATTCTGAATAAGCACCTGTATCGAATTTTCTGATGAGTGCATCGCCTGCACTTGTTACTTTGCGGAAAAGAGCAGGATCATCAAACGGATCAAGGCACTTGATAACATTTCCCGAAACAAGATTTTTAAGCATTTCAAGCTTCTTGCATCTCTTGTCGGTAAGAACGGTTTTTGCAACATTCAAAATAAGATTTCTGAAAACCTTGCCGCCGTCGCTGCCGGGGAAGGGTTCGTTGAGAACATCAAATCCGAAGAGGGCAGGGTGATCTTTGAAACGCTCCGCAACATGCTTCCACATATTGCAGAAATAAGTCTGAAGAGGCACACCGTTATATTCTTTGTTTGCCCAGAAGTTATTGAAGCAGTTATGAACTGCTTTTCCCCAGAAGTATCCTTCTGCCCACACAAGACGGGTCGGCTGGAATTTTGCACCGTCGGTAATGCATGCCCATGCAGGAGCACCGTCTGCGGGAGTGTCAACCGTACCGCCGTAAAGGTCCTGATGCATGTCAAGGAAAAAGTATATTCCGTATTTTGCGCAAAGGTCGGCAACCTTCTGGATTTTATCAAGATATTCTTCATCATACTGATTGGGCTGAGGCTCAACCGCATCCCATGTGAGTCCGAGACGGACAATATTGAAACCGTAACCGCTGAGCTTTGAAATAAGAGCTTCGTCAAACGGAACTTCGTATGTCTTTCTTGCGTTCCCGGGAACATGATATCCTTTATCACAAAGATTCATGCCGTTGAAAATTCGCTGTCTGCCTTCTGAATCGACAAAACGGGTTTCAAATGTTGAAATTTTCAGCATATTAATATGTTCCT
>JAZOVN010000129.1:0-15410 GCA_045658725.1 Acutalibacteraceae bacterium | reverse complement strand
TTATACTATCATACATGCCGCTTTATTTCAAGAAGATTATATAAATATTTTTATTACATCATTATTAACAGTTTATCAAATTTTATTTTACTGTTGATTTTTGCCTGAACGGTATGTATAATTGGCATATAAACATAATAGGAGGAATGTGTTATGTATTGTTCAAAATGCGGAAAGCAGCTTCCTGAAGGCACAACCGTCTGCAACGACTGCGATCCCGTTGTTGTTACTCAGGTTAACCCTCAGCCCCAAAAAGAAAGCTTCTTCAAGGCTCCCGGAAAAGGCTCAAAGAGCTATGCGGCATTATTCACCGCCCTTCTCGTTTTCCCCGTAACCATCTGCACTGCAATCGACATTGCCTTTGATAAGTATGATTATTGGTTCGGTTATGTTGTGGGTGCATTGATTGTTACCTGGGTTATTGCGGTTCTTCCCGTGCTCAGAATAACACCGCCTGCAGTTACTGCAATGATTTGCTTCGGTTCGATTATATGCTACACTTATTACATAATGAGTAAAACCGATTGGTTTGACTGGCTGCCCGAATTCATGCTTCCTATGTTTATCCTGACCGCCGCATTCATCGCACTTGATGTTGCTCTTATCGGCGGCAAGAAAATCAAAGGGCTTCATGTTCTTTCGTTGCTTTCGCTTGAATGTGCTCTTTATCTTGTTTCATGGGAAGTTATTTTTGATAACATGAAATACGGCACAATCGACCTCGGCTGGTCGCTGATTCTCAGTTGCGGATTTATTTCGGTTATCGCAGTTCTTGAAGCATTCAGCTATGTAGGAAGAATCAATAAGAAATAAAAAATAATCGGGGCTGTAGAAACAGCCCCGAAACTTTTATCTGTCAAGAAGTCCGAGAAGGAATGAAATGATTTTCAGCCTTTTCAGCGGAGAAGGATTCCATTCTTCCGCAGGTGCGGGAGTTATTCCGGTTTCCGCAAGAATATCCGAATATTTTTCAAAACGCTTGCAGAAATCTGCGGCGTTTTTATTTTTGTTTTCTGTCCAGCCCGTTTCGGCAACTGCAGTGAATCTCGGGAAGCACATGAAGCAGAGATGCGGAAAGTTATTGATGTATTCTGTCCATATCGGAGCTTCAACACCGATAACGGAATTTTTGTTTTTTATTCCCTTGAGAATGGGATTGAAATTATAGGTTTTGTTAAGCGGAGTCATGCCGTAGGGATAATCGCAGTAATAATGGTAGAAATCCGAAACGATAACTTTACCGCCCTTGTTTGCAAAAGCAACTGAATCCTTTTTTCTGTCCATCCACATCTGAACAACGGCATTTTCAACAAGACCGCTTTTCAGACTTTCGTTCCAAACAACGGCTTTTCTGCCTTTTTCCGAAAGGAAGGAAATGATTTTATTTGTGAACCAACCCTGAAGCTCTTCTTCGTTTTTCAGACCTTCATCTGCCATTCTTTTTTGGCAGTCGGGGCATTCCTTCCAACGCTTTTTCGGAGCTTCGTCACCGCCGATGTGGATATATTCCGACGGAAAAATCTCAATCATATCCGAAATGATGTTAAAAACGGTGCTGAAGGTTTCGTCTTTGCCTGCACAAAGGATGTCGCTGAAAATTCCCTGATGGGTCTTGACTTCAACAGGCTCTCCCTTGCACGAAAGATGAGGATATGCATGGAGAAGTGCCGAGGTGTGACCGGGAATATCGAATTCGGGAATAACGGTTATGAATCTTTCGGCGCAGTAATCAACAATTTCCTTCATTTCTTCGGGCGTGAAATAACCTTCGTAGCTGCCGCTTTCCTTCAGCTTTCCGAAGCTTGATTTGTGACGCACGGAGCCTTTGAGAGTTGCTTCGGGTTCGCTTTCGGAATAAAATCTGAAGCCCTGATCGTCGGTGAGATGCCAATGCATGACATTCATTTTGACGCTTGCGGCGGCATCGGTAATCTTTTTTGTTTCTTCAAGTGAAAAAATGTGGCGCACGGTGTCGAGCATAAAGCCTCTGTAGGGGAAGGCAGGCTTATCCTCGATTTTTACGCACGGACATGATTTGCCGAGCTGACGGAGGGTCTGCTTTCCGTAAAAAACGGCTCTTTCGGAGCCGCCCGAAAGCTTTACTCCGCTTTTGTCTACGGTGAGGATATATTCTTCTTCACCGAGGGTGTTGCACAGAGAAATTTCGGGTGCGGTGATTTCGGTTTCTCCGCCGAGATAAGTTATTTTATTGGGCAGGGGAATGACATTGATTTTTTTCATGTTTATCTTCTCCGTAAAAAACGGGCTACGGCATTAACCGTAACCCGTTGAGGTTTAATCTTTGCTGTTTTCATCCTCATCCGTTTCGGGTCTGGGAAGAATTTCAACTTTTATATCGTCTATTCGTCTTTCATCAATTGAAAGAACGGTGAAACGCAGATTTTCATATTCGGCAACGATTGCTTCTTCCCCGATTTCGGCAGGAAGATAGCCGAGAAGGCTGATAACAAAGCCGCCGAGAGTGTCGTAATCACCTTCGGGAAGCTCAACTCCGACAAGCTCATTCACTTCGTCAAGGTCGGTTGTGCCGTCAACGGTAAAGGTTGTTTCGTTTATCTGAGTTATCTCTTCCTCTTCGTCGTCGTATTCATCCTGAATATTACCGACGATGGATTCAAGAACATCTTCGAGAGTAACGATGCCTGCCGTACCGCCGTATTCATCAACAACAACGGCGAACTGGGTGCGGCTTTCGTTCATGGCGTTGAAAAGATCTCCGCAGCTCTGTGTTTCGGGCACATAAAGAGCTTTTCGCATAACATTGCTGATTGTTAAATCGGAAGGAATGCTGTGACCGACATATTTGAGAAGGTCCTTTGCATAAAGCACGCCCACGATACTGTCGGGATCGTCTTCATAAACGGGGATTCTTGAATATCCGTTTTCAACCGCAAGCTCCGCAACCTCTTCAAGAGAACGCGAAACTTCGATAGCTGTCATTTCAGTTCTGTGAGTCATGATGTCGCCTGCATCAAGGTCGTCAAATTCAAAGATGTTATCAATCATTTCTTTCTGGGTATCTTCGATAACGCCTTTTTCCCCGCCGACATCAACCATCATGCGGATTTCTTCTTCGGTAACCTCTTCTTCGTCTGCGTTGGGGTCAAAGCCGAAAAGACGGACAACCGCATTGGTCGAAAGAGAAAGAACTTTTACAAAAGGCTTTGTTGCGGATGCAACGAAATTAAGGATTCCCACAACCTTGAATGCAACCTTTTCGGGAATTTGCATTCCGATTCTCTTGGGAGCAAGCTCACCGAGAACAAGAGAAAAATAGGATGTCACAATCGTGATGAGCACAACGGAAATGCCGTTGATAACGCCGTAGCCTATCTGGGCAACGGGAGTTTTCATCAGGGCGTTTGTGAGCATGGCGGCAAAGTTCTGTGATGCCGAAGCCGAGGTCAGGAAGCCTGCCAGGGTAACGCCTATCTGGATGGTTGAAAGAAATCTGCTTGAATTTTCTGTAAGTTTAACGATTTGTTTTGCTTTTTTGTTGCCCTCTTCCGCAAGTCGCTGCATTTTTGTGTCGTTGAGAGAAATGATAGCGATTTCGCTCATTGCAAAGAATGCGTTGACAATTATAAGTAAGAATAAAAGAAGAATTTTAGGGATAACAGAGAGAGGATCTGTTGACATTTCAGCTGCTGCATTTAATGCTGTCTGAATCGCAGGGCCGGGGTCATCCATTATGGATTTGCTCCTTTCAAAATAAAAAATAATGCATTTATTATACATCAATTATATTATTATGTCAACAATTCAAAGACCTTCACAGCTCAATTGCAGGTAAGCACGAAAATAAAAACACTGAAAAACAACGCAAAAATGCATAAATTCAGCCCGAAATGCCCGAAATCGGAGAAAATCAGCTTTGTGTCCGTTTTTTGAGACATCAAATAAAATAAAATACTGACAAAAGCAGAAGAACATGATATAATAACAGAATATCAAAACATCGGAGAAAAATTATGCTCTATTTAATTCTTGCTTCGCAGGGCGGAGGAAAAACAACTCATATAATGAACCTCATCGGTCAGTTTTCCGCAGGCGGTCATAAGAAGCTGACGCTGATTGTACCCGAGCAGTTTTCGTTCATGAGCGAAAAAATCATGCTTGAAAGAGTCGGCGCAAAGGCGATGGCGGATATTGATGTGCTCAGCTTTACAAGTCTGGGCGAAAAGCTTGTGGGCAAACCTGCATTCCACGAAAGAAGAAGGCTTGACGATTCCGCAAAGGCTGTGCTGATGAGAATGGCACTTGAAAGCGTTAAGGATAAGCTTTGTCTTTACGGCAACCACACCGCAAGAAAATCCGTCATATCGGAATTTGTTGCTCTTTCATCGGAATTCAAGCAGAATTCCGTTTCGGGTGATGCAGTGCGTCTTGCCCTTGCAACGGAAGAAAACAGCCTTCTTAAAATGAAGCTGTCGGATATTGTGACAGTACTTGATGCTTATGATGCGATGACCGAAGGCAGTTATTTCAATCCCGATGACCTTCTGACCGAGCTTTATGATGTTATGCCCGAAAGCGATTATTTCAAAGACAGACTTGTTTTTATTGATGCTTTCAGAGGCTTCACTGCCCAGGAATATAAAGTTATTGCGGAAATGCTGAAAAAATCAACAGCGGTTTATGTTACCCTTTGTACGGATAATCTCAATAACGACGATGATGAAACCGATTTGTTTGCACATACAAAAAGAACAGCAAAAAGGCTCATTGAAACCGCAAAGAAAAACGGTGTTGCCGTTGCAAAACCGCAGTATCTTTCAATGAGAAGCAAATTCAACAATTTCCCTCCGCAGTTTTCAAAATACAACGCACCCGAGCTTGCGACACTTGAAAAAGAGCTGTTTTCACCCTCACCGAATGTTTATGAGGATGAGAGCGGAGCAATAACACTCTGCAAGGCAACGGATGCTTATGAAGAATGCGAATTCATTGCTTGCACGGCAAAAAAACTGATCAGAGAAAACGGCTACAGATGCAGGGATATTGCGGTTATCGCCCGTGACAGCACTGCATACGAAGCACCTCTGAGAAGTGCACTCAAAAAATGCGGAATATCCGTTTTTGAAGACAGCCGTCAACCCGTTGATGTTTCGCCCGTTGTTGCACTTGTGAGCAGTGCGGTGAATATTGCGGCATTCGGATTTGACACCGAAAGTCTTATGAGATGCCTCAAAACGGGGCTTGCAGGCTTTGATACTCAGGAGATATCCGATGTTGAAAATTATGCTTATCTGTGGAAGATAAACGGCTCTGCTTGGCTGCGTGACTGGGAGCAGAATCCGAAGGGCTTCGGTGAAGAAACGGGAGAAGAGGAGCAGGCTGAGCTTGATTACCTTAACTCCGTACGCAAAAAAATCGTGTCACCTCTTTATTCTTTGAGAGAAACTCTTAAAGATACCGACGGCGAAGGTGCGGCAAAGGCGATTTTTGAATTTCTTGAAAAGGTTGATGCCGCCGAAAACATAAGAAGTCTTGCACGCTCGCTCGACAGTCAGGGAGAAACGGGTCTTGCACTTGAGCTTGAACGGATGTGGGATACCGTTATCGGTTTGCTTGACAGCCTTGAAACTCTGCTCCGAGGCAGAAATGTTACCGCATCCGAGGTTGCGGATATGTTTGAACTTATGCTCGGAGTGCAGACAGTAGGAAGCCTGCCTCAGGGTCTTGACGAAATAACAATCGGCTCTGCCGACAGAATACGCACCGTTGCACCGAAGGTTGTTTTCATTGCAGGTGCGAATAACGGAGTTTTTCCTGCCGTGCCCTTCAGCGGAAATGCATTGACCGATAAAGACAGACGCAGAATGAGCGAGCTCGGAATCGGTCTTTCGGATTTCGGTGAATACAAGCTCGCGGAAGAAAAGCTGATTGCCTATAACGCATTCTGCTGTGCCTCCGACAGACTTTATGTCTGCTGTCCCGAAAAGAATATGAAAGGTGAATCGCTTTCACCTTCGGAGCTTTACACCAAAATAAAAACACTATTTCCCATGTGCAACGAAATTGCCGCCCATGAGCAGAGCGGAATGTATTTCGTTGAAGGAAAAGAGCTTGCTTTTGAACAGCTTGCAAAAAACAAAAACGAATCAAATTCACTTTATGCATCGCTTTCCGAATGCTTTGAAGGTGACGGGGAATATGAGGGCAGGATTGCCGCTCTTGACCGTGCTTCGGGCATGAGAAACTTTAAAATTGAAGATAAAAATGCCGCAGAAAAGCTCTTTGGAAAGGATATGTATATTTCCGCATCAAGGGTTGAGAGCTATTATAAATGTCCGTTTGCGTATTTCTGCCGCTACGGAATAAAAGCCATGCCCCGAAAGGTTGCGGAGCTTGACCCGATGCAGAGAGGTAATGTTATTCACTATGCTCTCGAAAGACTTCTGACGGATTTTGAAAAAGACAGACTCACAGCCATGAGCAGGCAGGAGCTTATGGATTTCTTCAGCGGTCTGCTTGAAGAATATCTTATGAGCAAGCTTGACGGTGCAAACCGAAGCGAAAGGTTTGTTTATCTTTTCAACAAGCTTGTCATTTCAATCTGCGATGTTGCGCAAAGACTGATAAAAGAGCTTTCGCTCAGCAGTTTCAGACCCGTTGATTTTGAGCTTCCCATCGGCTCCGACGGAGAAATTCCGCCCTATGAAGTCAGAACGCAGAACGGAAGAATCATTATTTCGGGTGCGATTGACAGAGTTGACGAAGCGATAATAAATGATAAAAAATATATCAGAGTTGTTGACTATAAATCCTCGGGCAAGGAATTTGCTCTCAGCGATGTTGTTCAGGGTCTTAATATGCAGATGTTCATTTATCTGTTTACTCTCTGGCAGAACGGCACGGAAAAATACGGTGAGTTCACGCCTGCGGGTGTGCTTTATTATCCTGCAAATTCTCCGCTTGTTTCAGCCGACAGAGGCACGAGCGATGAGGATATTGAAGCCGAAAGACAGAAAAAATGCCGCATGAACGGTATTATTCTTAACGATGCCGAAGTTATAACCGCAATGGACGAAACAAAGAGCGGACTTTTTGTGCCTGCCCGTTTCAAGGGCGGCGAGTTTACGGGTTCGCTGATAGGTCTTGCACAGCTTGAAAAGCTCAAAGAAAAAGCAGACGGAGTTCTTACCGAAATGGCGGATGCCCTGCATTCGGGCGAAATTTCCGCTGTTCCCGCTTACGGCAAGAGCTATGAAAAGGTCTGTGAATACTGTGATTATAAATCTGTTTGTTCTTATGAAGAAAATATACCCGTCAGGGAGCTTAATGACTGCAGAACCGATGAGGTAATCGATATTCTTATGAAGGAGGATGAGAAAGATGGCAATAAGCTGGACAGCGGATCAGCAGAAAGCAATTGATGCCAGAAAAGGCACGCTGCTCGTAAGTGCGGCGGCAGGTTCGGGAAAAACCGCCGTTCTTGTTGAAAGAGTTATTCAGAGAATCTGCGATGCCGAAAATCCCTGCGGCGTTGAAAATCTGCTGATTGTTACATTCACGAATGCCGCGGCTGCACAGATGAAAGAAAAAATCCATGCCGCCATAGGCAAAAAAATCGCTCTCAATCCTTCGGATAAAAGGCTCCGCTGTCAGCAGCTCATGCTGCCCTTTGCGAATATATGCACAATCGACTCATTCTGCATCGGTCTTGTCAGAGAAAATTTTCATTCCCTCGGCATTGCACCCGATTTTGCTCTTCTTGATGAAGGAAAGCTCGGCTTGCTCAGAAATCAGGCGGTTTCTGCCGTTGCGGATGAACTTTATAAAGAATCAAGTGAAAGTTTTGTTGATCTTTGCGAACTTATAAGCGACAAAAAGGATGACAGAAAGCTGATTGATGCGATACTGAAGCTTTATGATTTGTCGCGGGCTTATCCCTTCCCCGAAAAATGGCTTCATTCGCTTGCGGAGGAATTCAATAATCCTTCGCCGATAAAAGAAAGCCCGTGGGGAAAAATCATACTTTCTCATGTTGAGAAAAGCGTTGCTTCATGCATTTCGGATGCGGAGCACTGTATCCGTCTGCTTTCACAGGAGCCTGAGCTTGAAGCAAAATACAGACCCGCTTTTGAGGATGACAGAGCGATGCTTGAAAGAATTCTTGAATCGCTTCGGAATGACTCATGGGATGAGTTTTCGCTGAAGGTGGCAGATGTATCATTTTCAAGAATGCCGACTGCACCGAGAGGCTATGCAGGTGAGCTGAAAGATATCTGTAAGGGTGCGAGAGATACTTATAAAAAGCGTTTCTCATCGGTTTCGGATTATGTCGGAATAAGCGAAAAAGAGCATAAAGACGATGTTGAGAGGCTTTCTCCGATAATTGCGGAGCTTGTCAATGCGGTCATAAAATACGGAAACGAATTCAGAAGACTCAAAAGGGAAGAAAACGGTGCGGATTTCTCGGATACCCTTCATCTTGCACTTGAGCTTCTTGTTGAACCGACGGAAAACGGATATGTCAAAACTCCGCTTGCCCTTGCACTTTCGGAAAATTATGCCGAAATCCTTGTTGACGAATATCAGGATGTCAACAAGGCACAGGATCTTATTTTCAGTGCACTTTCAACGGATGAAAGCAATCTTTTCATGGTCGGCGATGTCAAACAGAGCATTTACCGCTTCCGTCAGGCGATGCCCGAAATATTCCTTTCACGCCGTGACGGTATGGAAGAATACGAAAACGGAAATTATCCCGCAAAAGTAACTCTCGGCAAAAACTTCAGAAGCCGTAAGGGTGTTACGGAAATTGTTAACTTCATTTTCTCATCTCTGATGAGCCGTGATGCAGGCGGTCTTGATTACGATAAAAACGAATTTCTTGAGGCGGCGGCAGCTTATCCCGAGTCAACGGGTGCGGATACCGAGATCTGCCTTATAGAAACCGAAGACAGCTATCCCGCTCAGGCAAAATATGTTGCGGATTATATTGAAAAAGCAATTGCTGAAGGTATGACTTTCACGGATGGCAATGTGCAGAGAAAAGCATCTTACGGTGATTTCTGCGTTCTTCTCAGAAGTGTAAAAGGCTGTGCAAAGGCTTTTGTTGATGAACTGACGGCAAGAGGAATCCCTGTCAGCTGTGAAGCGGGAGAAAACTTTATTTCTTCACCCGAAATCATGTTTATGATTTCATTGCTGAAGGTGATTGACAATCCCGTTGACGATATTCCGCTTACAGCGGTGCTTATGTCGCCCGTTTTCGGCTTTACTGCCGATGACCTTGCCCTGATGCGTGCAGCCAAAAAGAAGGGCTCTGTTTATCAGTGCGTGGTTTCCGCCGCGGAAAACGGCAACAGAAAAGCGGAGATTTTTCTTGAAAAAACTGCCGACATGCGCCGCATAGCGTCAACCGTGAGTGCAACCGAGCTTATCAGAAGGCTCATAAGCGAAACGGGCTACGGTGCGATAGTCAGCACGATGAAAGACAGCTCAAAGAGAAGGGCAAATCTCAACAGCTTCATTGACCTTGCTTCAAGATACGAAAGCACGGGTAAAAAGGGCGTTGCGGGATTTGTGAGATATATTGATAATATTGGTAAAGGCGGAATCAAAATTCAGTCGGGCGGCTCCGAAGCCGAAACAGAGGATTCCGTTAAAATAATGACGATTCACAAGAGCAAGGGTCTTGAATTCCCTGTCTGCTTCCTTGCGGCTTGTGAGAAGAAATATAATGAGCTTTCAACGAGAGAGGATCTGCTCATCGCTCCCGAAAGCGGAATAGGAATCAAGAACAGCGCAGGCTTTGCAAAATTCGACACCCTTCCGAGAATTGCCGCAAAGCTTGAAATAACAAAGGCGGAGCATTCCGAGGAGCTTCGTGTGCTCTATGTTGCTCTGACCCGACCCAAAGAAAAGCTTGTTATTCTTGCGTCAGCATCCGATTGGTCGAAGGAGCTTGCAAAGATTGCCGCAAATGTCAGGGATGATATGCTTATTGACCCGTTTACGGTTATCGGATTTTCGAGCTATGCAAAATGCATTCTTTCTGCCCTGATAAGGCATCCCGATGCCCATGCACTCAGAAATGCGGCAGGCGTTTCTTCATCAATTGCACTTAAATGCACAACTCCGCTAAAAACAATGATTATATCGGATGAATTTGAGGAGCTGATGAAAATTCAGCTTCCCGACCCCGAAAAGGCAGATCCCGTAACCGTTGCCGAAATAAAATCAAGGCTCGGCTATGTTTATCCTTATGCATCGCTTGAAGGTGTTGTTGCAAAAAGAATTGCGTCAAAGCTCGACAGCGAGGGCATCGGCGGCGAATTCTTTGCAACACGCAGACCTGCGTTTATGGGTAAGGATAAGCTGACTCCTGCTCAGCGAGGCACGGCTACCCACAGATTTATGCAGTATGCGGATTATTTCCGTGCAGGCAAGGATGTTGAAAAAGAACTTGCTTTGCTTGTTGAAAACGGAATGCTTACTGCGGTTGAAGCGGAGGTTGTTGATAAAAAAGCAATTTCGGCATTCTTTGAAAGCGACCTTGCAAAGAGAATTCTCAATGCGGAAAAAGTCTTTAAGGAATATGCTTTCACCGTTGCTCTTCCGCTGAGCGAAATGAACCCCGAAATTCCCGAAGAAGAGGCAAGAGGCGAAACCGTTATTATCGAGGGTGTTGCCGACTGTGCGTTTGTTGAAAACGGTGAGCTTGTTATCGTTGACTTCAAAACAGACAGGGCATCCGATGAGTCGGTGCTGGTTGAACATTATAAAGAACAGCTTTCGGTTTACCGCCGCTGTTTGTCAGAAGTCCTCGGTTTGTCTGTTAAACAGACAGTAATATACTCATTTTCACTTGGAAAAACTATTGAAATTATCCAAGAATAAAAAAATTTCAAAAAACTCTTGCTTTTTTCCTTCTCATGTGATAAAATTGCTCCGTTATGTATATGGATATACCGAAAGAGGTGACATCAAATGAAGGAAGGACTCCATCCCAAGTACGAACAGACTGAAGTACGCTGCGCTTGCGGTGAGGTTATCGCAACAGGTTCAACAAAAGAAAATCTTCGTGTTGATATCTGCTCAAAGTGCCATCCGTTCTTCACCGGTAAGCAGAAGCTTGTTGATACCGGCGGACGTGTTGATCGCTTCAACAAGCGTTTCAATCTCAATAACAAATAATAAGCAAATCAGGCGGTGCAAGTTTTTTGCACCGCTTTGCTTTTCCTTGATGCATAATGGCTGATTTAAAAAGGAGTGATTTCTCTGAACAGCTACAAAACAATAAGAACCGCTTCAAGCGATGAATATATAGTCAAAAAATCCCGCTTCATCGGTCACATCATGCCCGTCACAACGCAGGAGCAGGCGCCTGAATTCATTCAGACCGTGAGCAAAAAGCATTGGGACGCAACCCATAATGTCTATGCTTACATCATCCGCGAAACGGGTGTAAAACGGTATTCCGATGACGGTGAGCCGCAGGGCACCGCGGGAATTCCCGTGCTTGATGTGCTTGAAAAATCGGGGGTCACCGACTGTGCCGTTGTTGTAACAAGATATTTCGGCGGAATTATGCTCGGTGCAGGCGGACTGGTGAGGGCTTATTCCCATTCTGCTTCAATTGCGGTTGCGGCAGGCGGAATAGTCACAAGGGCGATGTGTGCCCGTCTTAAAGTAACATGCGATTATTATTTTTACGGCAAGCTTTCCTCGCTTGTACCCGAAAGCGGCGGAGTTATTGAGGACACAATTTTTGAGGATAATGTTACCCTTGTTTTCAGAATGCCGCTTGAAATTATCGACGGCTTCAATGCAAAGCTCATTGATGTCAGCAACGGAAGATACAAAGCTGAAAAAACAGAGGAATTCTTTGCTGATATTGATTAAGTTATTATTTTTTATTTAAAAATTTTAAATGTTAACAAAAAGTTCACAATTTTCTTGCAGGAATCGACCGAAAATTGCCGTATATGTTTTATGAAGGGGTGGTTTTTATGAGTGATACTATCCGTGAAAAAGCCTGTGCAAAAGAAAAAGAGATTCTTTCTCCCCGTGCGGCTTTCGCATGCGAGAGCAGGGGAAGGCTGCGTGAAGAGGCGGAGTGCCCCGTGCGTACCGCTTTCCAGCGTGACAGAGACAGAATAATCCATTGCAGCTCGTTCAGAAGGCTCAAGCATAAAACCCAGGTATTCTTATCTCCCGAAGGGGATTATTACAGAACCCGTCTGACTCATACCCTTGAGGTTTCGCAGATTGCAAGAACCATTTCGGGTGCACTTATGCTCAACGGCGACCTCACCGAAGCGATTGCTCTCGGTCATGACCTCGGGCATACTCCTTTCGGTCATGCAGGTGAAAGGGCACTCAACGCAATTTCTCCGGGCGGATTCAAGCATTATGAACAGAGTATGAGAGTTGTTGATGTGCTTGAAAAAGACGGCAGAGGGCTCAACCTTACCTTTGAGGTGCGTAACGGCATCGAACGCCACACCAACGGCGAGCAGGCGGCAACGCTTGAGGGCAGGGTAGTGCGTCTTGCCGACAGAATTGCCTATATCAACCACGATATCGACGATGCAACCATTGCGGGCATCATGTGTGAGGATGATATTCCCCTTGCAATCCGCAACGAGCTCGGTCATTCAAAGAGTGCAAGAATAAACACTCTTGTTATGAGCTGCATCAAAAACAGCGGTGAAGACATTCTGCTTGAAAAAGGAATTCAGCAGGTTTTCGATGAGCTTCACAGTTTTATGTTTGAAAAAGTATATACTAACCCTGCCTGCAAAAGCGAAGAAAAGAAAGCTGTTGAAATGATTCAGAAGCTTTATATGCACTTCGTTGAGAAGCCCGATGAGCTTCCCGCACAGTTCAAGTCCATCGCCGAAAAAGACGGCATACAGATGGCTGCGTGCGATTTCATTGCAGGTATGACGGACAGATATGCTGTCAGGGTTTTCAATGAGCTTTATGTTCCCAAGGCATGGAGCGAAATAAACGATGTATTTCTTTAATACAGGAAAGGTAATAATACCCGATGAATTTAAAAGCAAAGGCAGTTACCCTGCTCTGTGCCCTGATTCTTGTTGTCAGCGGTGCAGTTCCCACGGCATTTGCCGATTGGTATGATGATATCGAATCGGGATATTCCGTGAAAATAGTCGGTCAGAATTTTGTTGCATCAACTTTCTGCGGAGTAAAAGCCTATTATAACGAAACAGGCAATTCCGTTTATCATTGCGGTGAGCTTGTTGAAAGATTCTACAGAGAGGTTTACGGTCTTGATATTGAAATCAGAAGCACCGAGCCGAGGCTGAGAATCAATAACGAGGGCTATAAGATTATAACAACCAAGACCGCAAAGCCGGGCGATGTTATTTTTGTTTCGGCGGCTATGCGTGGCACTTATGACCACTGGGCGATAGTCAAATCGGTTGAAGACGGATATCTTGTTCTTTTTGAGCAGAATGTTCCTTATAACGGCAGTGCGGGTGTTGACAGAACACTGAAATATCCTTCGGATTCCTACATAATCTTCACAGTTGTCACCGATGACGATAAACCTTTGCCTCCATTGGGCACTCAGGGTGTTGATTCTCAGACAACAACATCAACCGTGAAGCAGACCGAGCCTGAAACAAAGGAAGAAACAACAAAGATAACAACCACCGCAAAACCCACAACCACCAAGGCGGTCACAACAACAAAACCGACTACTACAGCAAAACCCACTACTACCAAAGCGGTTACAACCAAACCGACCACAACCAAAGCGGTTACAACAACCGTGCCGACAACAAAGCCGACAACAACTCTTGCGGAATCAACAACAGCCGCAACAACGGCGGCGGAAACGGTAACGGCGGAACAGACAACCGCAATCTTTGAAACATATACAGCAGAAATGCAAACCGAAATGCCCGTTTATTCGTCTGTAGGTTATACGGAGAAAAAAGAGGAGAAAAAGAGCAAAAAGGCAACCGTTCCTCTTGCATCGGCGTGCGGAGTTTCCGCATCGGGCGTTGCCGTGCTTGCGGTATTGATAAAAAAGAAAAGCGAAGAATGATAAAATAAAACGGAAGGGGTGATATTATGAAAATCAGCGAAAGATTTATTCAGGAATTGCAGGATAAGGTTGATATCGAATCTGTCATTTCTTCAAGCATAAGTCTTAAGCGAAGAGGCAAAACCCTTGTGGGTCTGTGTCCGTTTCATAATGAAAAAACTCCTTCATTCACCGTTTATCCCGAAAGCAACTCTTTTTATTGCTTCGGCTGCGGTGCAGGCGGCGATGTTATAACCTTTGTGCGCCGCATGGAAAATCTTGACTATATCGAGGCGGTAAAAGCCGTTGCCCAGATGGCGGGCGTTGCAATGCCCGAAGACGGTTACGATGACACTCTGTCAAAGCAGAGGATGCGTCTTTTAGCCGCAAACCGTGAGGCGGCAAGATTTTTCAATTCATGTCTTAACGACCCGAAAAACAGAGATGCTCTTGATTATTTTCTCAAAAGAGGGCTTTCAAAGAATACAATAACAAAATTCGGTCTCGGCTATGCACCGAATGAGTGGCGTGCTCTGATAAACCACATGAAATCCAAGGGATTCACGGAGCATGAGCTTGTGCTTGCAAACCTTGCAAGGCGGTCTGATAAAGACGGAAAAACAAATTATTACGATAATTTCAGAAACAGGGTCATGTTTCCCATAATCGACCTTCGCGGCAATGTTATTGCATTCGGCGGAAGAGTTATGGATGATTCAAAGCCCAAATACATAAACACTTCGGACACACTTGTATATAAAAAGAGCAACGGAGTTTTTGCCCTCAACTTTGCAAAGAATGCAAATGAAGGAAAGATTATCCTTGTTGAAGGCTATATGGATGTTATCGCACTTCACCAGGCCGGGTTCGACTTTGCCGTTGCTTCATTGGGTACGGCACTGACTCCCGACCAGACCAAACTGATGGGGCGGTATGCCAAGGAGGTCGTCATCTGCTACGACTCCGATGCCGCCGGTCAGAAAGCAGCCCAGAAGGCCATCGATCTGCTCAACCGGGCAGGACTCGAGGTCAAGGTACTGCGTATTCCGGGGGCCAAGGACCCGGATGAGTTCATCAAAAAGAACGGCCGCGAAGCCTTCCAGCTGCTGTTGGACAAGCCTCAGAGCGATAGCGAATATCGTCTGGCCGTCATTAAGAATAAATATGTGCTGGATATTGATGCACAGAAGGTAGAGTATCTGAAAGAAGCAGCTGCCTACATCGCATCGGTCCAGAGTCCCGTCGAGCGGGAGATCCTCAGCCACACGGTGGCCCAACAGGCCGGGATCACGGCAGCTGTTATGGCAGCCGAGGTCAAGAGAGCCTTCAGTGCAGCCATGCGTAAGGAAAAAAGAAAGACCGAGAGCGAGGCCCT
>JAZOVN010000128.1:0-13905 GCA_045658725.1 Acutalibacteraceae bacterium | reverse complement strand
CTGTGCTTGCCGCGAAGAATATCCGCAGCCTTTACAGCGGTCTTGCCGAGGGGCTTGCCTGCTGCATCAATAACAAACCATCTGCGTTCGATGTTGTTTGCATTAGCCATGAATGTAGACATTTTGATTTCCTCCAATAATTAGTGTTTCGCGCAAAACGCGAGCCTTTTTTCAAGCTCGTCTATTATAACACATTCTTCCTCACTTGTCAACACTTTTTTGAATATTTCGGCATTTATTTTGTCAGATTTCTTATCCATTTTTTACTTTTGAAGCGTGCAAGGCTCATTATAGTTTTCGGAAGGTCCTCGCAAAGATACATTGCAGCTATAAGATAAACAAACTCAACCTTCACCACAAAACCGAGAACGATAATAACGGGAACGCTTATCAGATAAAGTGAAAGGCAATCATAAACAATTCCGATTTTTGTGTCGCCGCCAGCACGGAAGGTGCCGACGATAAGAGTATACGGTATGTTTCTTATCGGAAGCCATAAGCAGTAAATCAGAATAAGATTTGATGCAATATCGAACGCACCCTGAGTTTCGATATCAAGAAGAGAAAGCAAAGGATTGCGTGCAAATGCGAGCACACTGCCGGTTATGACACCGATTAAGGGAGTCATTATGAGAAATTTCTTGGCAAGCTTGTATGCTCCTTTTTCGTCGCCCTCGCCTATTGTTTTTCCCGTCATGATTGAGCACGCATGGCATATACCGACAAAGAAAACGAAGGCAATCTGCTCAACCGAACTGAAAATCGTATAGCCTGCATACGCTTCACTTCCCTGCCTTGCAAAAACCATTGAATAAATATTGGTGCCAATCGCCCACATTGCCTCGTTGAAAACAACAGGCAGGCAAACAAGTGAAAATCTTCTTATAAAATCGGAATTGAGTCTGAAGAAATCCTTTATAGGATCGCTGAAAATCTGCTTTGATGTGCGGAGCACAACAAAAAGAAGAACAGACTGGAACACGGTTGAAATAAGCGTTGCAAGTGCCGCACCCCTTATTCCGAGTGCAGGCATTCCGAGTTTTCCGTTAATAAGAATATAGTTGAGCACTGTATTGACAACAACCGCCGCAATTGAAGTCAGCAAAGGCTCGTTGACTCTTTCAGTTGCTCTGAGTGCCGTACATGTAACCTGATTGAAAGCACTGAAAATGCCCATAAACGCAACAATCCGCATATATTGCGAAGCGGTTTCAATAACTGCCTGCTCCGAAGAAAAAACTCTTATCAGTAATTCGGGTATAAAGAACATAAGGCAATTAAAAATAATCGCAACTCCGACACCGAAAACAAGGGCGTTGCCATAGGATTTTTTTATGTTGCCTTTATCTTTTGCACCCCAGAACTGTGCGATAAGTGCCGCCGAACCCGATGAAATTCCGAAATAAAAAAGATTCATGAGGAATATCCATCTTGACGAAACGCCTATAGATGATACAACGACATTGCCCAGACGGGTTACCATTGCGGTATCCACAAGCTGAGCACATGAAACAAGAAGCTGCTGCATTGCAATCGGCAGGGCAAGCTTCGCCATGTTTTTGAAAAAATTTCTGTTATTCATATTTTTCTTTTCCTGTTTTGTCTGTAAAATTCCATAAAAAGTATATCGTAAATAAAATAATTGTCAATCCCCTTTAAAAATTCCGTATTAGTATTGATTTTTAATTAACAGTAAGTTATAATGCTAACGAATAGGCAAATACACAAAATTTTACAAGAAGGTGCTTTTTTATGTCACAGTATAACGAATATTCAGGTGTTTATTCACTTCTTCTGACTCCCTTTAATTGGGACAGAACAATCGACTACAAATGCTACGAGGAATATGTTGCATGGCAGGCAGCATACAAGCCCCAGCATCTTTTCGCAGTCTGCGGCTCATCAGAAATGACAGAGCTTACCCAGGAAGAAAGAATCACCTGTGCAGGTCTTGCAGTCAAGAATTCAAACGGTGTTCCCGTTTATGCAACAGCAAACCTTGAAAAAGAATTTGACGCTCAGGTTGAAGAAATGAAGATGCTTGAGCAGCAGGGCGTTTCAGGTCTTGTTTTTGTTACAAAGGGTATGTGCGACAAGCCCGACCATATGTATGAATACATGATGCAGCTTGCTTCACACACCGAACTTCCCATCATTCTTTATGAATTCCCCGGTCTCAGACCCCATCTCATGGACTCGGTAACATACGGCAAGCTTGCAGCAACAGGCAAATTCATGGGTATCAAAGATACAACCTGCAAAATGCCCGAAATCGAAGCAAAGATTGCTGTTCAGGGCGATTCAAATGTTCTTCAGGCAAATATCCCCTTCCTTTATGATGCTTATCTCAAGGGTGCAAGAGGCGTTATCGCTACTCCCACCTCATGTGGTGCAGGTCTTTTTGTAAAGATGTGGGATGAATTCGTCAAAGGCGATCTTGAAGCTGCAAAAATCACTCATCAGCACATTATTTCACTTGACAACTGCATTGATTCAGGTTTCTGCGCAAGTGCAAAATATCTTGTAGGTCTTCAGGGAATCAACATGAAGTGGTTCACCAGAGGTGCACACGATCTCAGTTCCGCAAGAAAGCGTTCAATCGAAGTCTGGTATGACTGGGCAAATGCAGAAGGAATTCTTAAATAATAACTTTAAGGTGATTATTATATGAAGAAACTTAAGGCGAATGTCTGCGCGGTAACCCACGCAGGCAGAATCCGTAAGGAAAACGAAGATAACTATGACCTGAACGGCAGAATGACTTCTACGGGCGACCTGAAAAAAGGCTCCGCTTTCGTTCAGAGCATGACCGAGCCTTTCCATCTTTCCGTTTGCGACGGTATGGGCGGAGAGAGCTACGGAGAGCTTGCTTCAGGCATTGCCGTTGAAACAATTGCCGCTCATGCTGCAAATGTTTATGAAAGCGGCGAGGATTTCAGCTTTGCAATCTCAAATTGCCTTGACGATGCAAACAGCCGTATCTGTGCAGAAATCAACGCAAGAGGCAAGCGAATGGGCACAACTCTTGCCGCAATGTATGCAGTCAAAGGTAAGGTTATCTGTGTTAATATCGGCGACACCAGAGTTTATCATTATTCAAAGGGCATCCTTGAGCAGATAAGCTTTGACCATACTCACGCACAGACGATTGTTGATGCAGGCGAAGTTTCGATGGATAACATCAGCCGCATTCCCGATGCAAAGCGTCTGACCCGTCATCTCGGTGTTTTCCCCGAAGAAGGCGGACTTTCACCCAATATCAGCGTTATTGACGATGTTGATGACGGCGATATCATCCTTCTTTGCAGCGACGGTCTGACCGATATGCTCAGCGACGATGAAATCACCGCTATTCTTTCAACAGGCGAAAACGCTCAGGGTGTTGCAAGCAAACTTATCCGCAGAGCTCTTGAGGTTGGCGGTAAAGATAACATAACGGTTATGACTGCTTTTATGAGCGTTGAAGAAACCGCAATTTTTGCTCCCATTGCAGCTGCAATGGTCGGTGACAGCGATGCTGACTACGAAGAGGAATACCGCAATTCGTTCGGCGTAAATGCTCCAATTCCCGATGAAGGCGAAGCGGTTTCACCTTATGCCAACGCAGATGCAAGAGCATATTCAAAACCCGTTGACAAGGCAAAGATAATGAAAATCGCAGGTGCGGTTATCGCAGTTATAATTCTTGTTCTCGGCGGTGCACTTGTTTTCAAAGGAATTCTCGGCGATAAAGAACCCGATACCGAATCAACTTCATCAACTACATATGCTTTTGCAAACGCAACAACATATCCCGTTTATTCACCTCCCACAACAAGACCCATAACAACATGGGTGTTCACGAGTGCTGAAGAAACTACTGAGGAATCAACCACGGAAGAATCAACCACCCGTAAGCGTGTAACAACAACACGCAAAAAGAACAAGGTGACAACCACCAGAAGAAAGACTTCCACCACAAAGAAGGCAAGCACAACCAAGAGACCTTCAACATCAGCAAACAAAACAACAACCAAGGCTGACTCAACAAATCAGTCAACAGCTTCAACAACAGTACCCGTAACAGAGCCCATGGGAACAACCGCTCCCTTAACAACAAACGGAAGCACTTCAGCTTCAACAACCAGAGCAAACACTCCCAACACAACGGACTCAACCGATTTCACACGCAACTGGGTAACTGCTCCTTCCACGACCAAAGGTCCTTCAACAACCAAAGCCACAACATCAGCTAACGGCGGACTCGGAGGTGTTATCGGCGGAATTCTCGGCGGTAACGGAAATGTAGGCGGAGTTGAATTCAGCAACGGATACATTGTTACATAACACATAACAACACCCTTCGACAGAGAAGCGATCTGCCGAAGGGTGATTCTTTTTATTTGTTTTTTCTTTCAAGTAACTCATCATAAAGCTTCTGCTTCATCTCATCGCTGTATTCATAACACCAGAGATTGAAAATTCCGTTGAAATCCTCAAAGGTTTCATCGGGATATATTTTTGTTTGACCGAAAACATAAGGAAGCGGAATTTCTGCGGTTCCGTTTGACGCAATATAATATTCTTTTGCAAGGTCAATTGCAACTCTGTTTGCTTCCTGACGGGGATATTCCTCGTCAAATTTTATCTGAGTAACCGCAAAAAGAGCACAGTCGGCATCTGCAAGGCGGTAGAATTCGGGTGAGGTGCCCGAATGACCGTGATGCGAAACCTGAACAACATCACATTTAAGATAATCGGCATATCTGCGAAGAATAACCTTATCGCTTTCGGCAGATGCATCGCCGGGGAAAAGAACCTTACTGCCCTCCGCTGTCATCATGAGTGCGGTTGAGGTGTTATTGAAATCATGCATTGAACGGGGATAAACATCCTCATGGGTACAGAGCACAACAAATTCAAGGTTGCGTACATAAAATCTCTGTCCCGAATGCAGGTTGATTTTCTTTATATCCGTTGCTTCCCTCATAATACGCTCAAACTTATTCGTCATCGCGTAGTTGACCTCGCCCCAGTGTTTATAGTCACGGTGGTCGGCATCGGGGAAATTATAATAAACCGCCTCTATATCTATTTCATCCCTGTGATATTCAATTATATCAAGGAATTTCGCAACATGGTCTTCATGGCAATGAGAGAAAAACCAGCCTGCAACACGGGGCTTTTTGCCTCCGCTTTGTTTTCTGAGGAATTCGATTATGCGGATATCATCATTAACAGAATACATATGGGCACTGTCAATAACAAAGAAACTTCCGTCTTTGCATCTTACGGCATAAAACATTCCGCAGTCAATAAGGGTATGATCAACCTCAAACTGCCAGAGAGTTGTTTCCGCCTTGTTTTCGCACGCCTCGGGTTTTGTGGAATAAGGCGTTGTGTTGGGGTCTGCAATAACACGGAGTGACTTTTCGCTTTCGCAGAAATATGTGTGAACCGTAACAGACGAGCGGTAGGTTCTGTGGTAATTTCCGCAGAGATTATGTTCATCAAAAAGAATAAATCCCGAATTTTCAAGCAAACTGCACTGAAGGTCATATTCTTCTTTGGTGCACATATCAAAAAGCAGCATTTCACAGCCCTTTGAGCAATCATATCTGCACGACGGTTCTTTTTTTAACAAAGGAATATTTCCAAAAATATTATTCATATCATCACCTGCTTTTGATTATATCATCATATTTTCTCAAACTCAACCTCATTTTTTAATTTATTGTAAATCCCGTGTGAAAGCATTGCACAGGTTTTGATAATATGGTAATATAATAATATAAAAATCAAGGAGGTGGAATGTTGAAAAGGATATTATGCTTTCTGCTTTGTGCGGCTATGATTTTTTCATTCGGCAATATGGCGTTTGCCGCAGAAGAAAAAAATGATAATCCCACTATTCTTATTTCGGGATTTCTTTGCTCTCAGCTTTATCTTGATTACGGCACAAAAGACGAAAAAAGCATCTGGAATGCTGTCCTTGAAAGAGCCGCAGACTACTTCGGCAACGATATTTACAAAACAGCAAAATCAGTTGCAAAGCTTATAACGGGCAACACAGACGAATTCGGAAAAGCACTCGGCAACGGTGCGGAATATATTCTTGATGTTTTCCGTTGCAATCCCGACGGAAGCTCCGCTTATGAATTGAAGCATTACCCCAACAATCCCGAAACTTCCAATCTTAAATATATGTATGAAAACGGTCTTGAACAAAGGCTTTATGAAAAGAATTTCTGCAAACATCTTGCAGAGCAGACCGACCCCGGCAGAGTTTACTGCTTTCAGTATGATTCAAGGCTTGACGCGGTAACGGTTGCCAATCAGTTGCGTGATTTCATAAATGAAGTAAAAAAATATAACAATGCTGAAAAAGTCAATATCTTTGCGCTGAGTTTCGGCGGTCTTATCACTTCAACCTACCTCACACTTTATGAAAACGAAAATTCTGTTGAAAAGGTTGTTATGAGCGTACCCGCAATCGGCGGTACCAACATTCCCGACCGACTTTTCAGAGGCAACATTGCTCTTCCCGCAGAAAACCTGATTATGTTTGCCGAAACGATTTTTGAAGGCGAAGCAAATCTTGCAAGAAACTTTGAAAACGATGAGACGGAAGCTCTGAACGATATTCTATCAAATTCAGCCGAAGGATTCCGCAAGGCTCTTCTCTGCTGGGGCAGTATATGGTCGCTTTGCTCAACAGATCTTTACGAAAATCTGAAGCTCGATTATCTTGACAGCGAAAAGAATGCGGTAATCATAAAAAACAACGATCTGCTCCATTATGAAATCAAGCCTCAGTTCAAATCGGTTTATAACAGACTTATTGAAAAAGGTGGCTCGGTTTCGATTATATGTGCAACGGGCAGCAAGCTTGTTGCAGGCGGAAATTATAACGGAGATGTCATTCTGCCTGCCGAAAAAGTCAGTGGTGCAATCTGTGCACCTGAAGGCAAAAGATTTTCAGACGGATATGACGGCCAGAAATCCGCCTGCAAAAATCCTTCGCACAATCACATTTCACCTTCAAGAGAAATTGATGCATCATCGGCATATCTGCCCGAAAACACATGGTTTGTTGAAGGTCAGTATCACGGGCAGTATTTCTATGAAGAATATACCCGTTCGCTTGTAACAAAGCTTCTCTTTACGGATGAGATTAAGGATGTTCATTCAAGCAAAGCATTTCCGCAGTTTGAATTTTCAAACAATCCTTATAAAAATCTGCATGTGAAATTCAATTCAAGCCCGACGGGTTATTTCAGTGCCGATGACAGCAAGCTTATCGTAAAAAATCTTTCCGATGAAAATTATGTAAGAATTCTTGCCGTCACTCCCTACGGTGTTGACCTTGATTTTGATATTTCGGGAAGCGGAATTCTTGAACCCGGCGAAGAAATTGCTTTAAGCTTCAACGGAAATGTTCCCGAAAAGTCACAAACTGCCGCTCAGATAACAATAAGTTATGCAGAAATCGGTTCAATCAACTTTTTTAATATTTCCGATTTTTCAATCACCGTTAACAACGGCACCGCACCTGATTATAACGAGCTGTTCACTTCCGCTGAATTTAACAGCCACTTCAGAAATGCTGTGTCTGAGTCATTTTATAATCTTCTGTCAAGGCTTTCAATCAGACAAAGCATAGAATGTATATACAATTCAATAAAAGAACTGCTGTGAGTCGGAATTGTCTCACAGCAGTTTGTTTTTTATTCGTATCTGGCTCTTTCGCCGCCGATGTATTTTGCTCTTGTTTTTGCGGCAGAGAGAGTGGCTTCGCCGATTTTCTTTGTTTCAAGTCTGAGGGGAACAGCAACTCTTTTAAGATGCATTCCGATAAGAGTAGTACCGATATCCAATCCTGCATCTGCTCTGATTTCTTCAACGGCAACGGGATTTTTCATTGTGTGCCATGCCGCAGTTGCAAACGAACCGCCTGCACGGGGATGAGGCACAACGCAGACCTGCTCAAGACCGAGTGCATCCGCCTTTTCTTTTTCGATGATAATCGCTCTGTTGAGATGCTCGCAGCACTGAGCGGCAATATATATTCCCTTTTCCGAAAGAGCTTTGCTTATGCCGTTAAAAATTTCCTGAGCGGTTTCAACAGTTCCGCTGGTTCCGATTTTTTCACCGATAACCTCGCTTGTTGAACAGCCGACAACAACAACATCGCCGCTCTTAAGCCCTGCCTTCTCTATAAGTTCCAAAGCAGCCGAGTTTGATTGAATACAGATTTCGTTCATATGATTTCACCTTATTTTAAAATGTTTGAAAGCGTTTTGCTTTTGTTTGCGGCAGTTTCAAGAGCGGTCACAAGAGCCAATGCAGCAACAGCACCCACCGCACCCTGAATTGCATTTCCGGGAATGCTTGCAGCAGCACCGAGACCGTATTTAAGAATAACCGCCTCATATCCGAAATATCCGAAAACCATAACAGCTTCGGCAATTACTGCCGAAATAATCTTGGCAACCGCACTTGCCTTGCCCGAAAAAGCTTTTTTCAGTGCAACATAAACCAGGTACACAACAGCCGCCATGAGTGCTTTTATAATGAATGTTGCGGGTGCATACTGCATATATCCCGCAATCATGTCGGCAAGAGCAGAGCCGAGTCCTGCGGCAAGAGCTCCGTAAACAGGACCGAGAATTATACCTGCCGTGAGTACAAAGCAATCACCGAGGTTGATATATCCTCCCGTTGCAGGCATAGGAATCTGCACGATATATGTTGCAACGCAGATTATTGCCGCAAAAACAGCCGACGAAACAAGTCTGATTAATTTTTGGTTTTTCATTTTCATTCTCCCTTTTCTTGGATATTATAAACTCTTTCCTTATATGAATTATACTTTAATAAGCTTGTTTTTTCAAGCTACGATATGTTGTCTTTTTTAACAATAATTTATCTTGAAAATAAGATTATTATGTGATATAAATTAAATATATCCTTTATTATACAGGAGGTAAAAATGAATATTCCGTCATATCACAAAGATTTAGGCAGCCTTCATATCGGCTGCGAAGCTCCCAGAGCATATTACATTCCTTATCACAGCGAAGAAGCCGCACTTGCCGGCAACAGAGAAAAATCAGAGTTTTACACCTCTCTTTGCGGTGAATGGAATTTCAAGTTCTATAATTCATTTGAAGATATCGGAGATGATTTTCTCAAAGAAAAGCTTACGGACACAATAGCCGTTCCCTGCTGCTGGCAGACCGTTCTCGGCAAGGGCTACGATGTTCCTCTTTACAGCAATCTCTTCTATGCTTTTCCGCTTGACCCGCCTTATGTGCCTGACGAAAATCCTGCAGGTCACTACAGCAAAAAAATCATGCTTTCAAAGAAGGAGAATAAGCGATATTTCATCAACTTTGAAGGCGTTTCATCATGCTTCTATCTTTTTGTAAACGGTGAATTTGCGGCTTACAGTCAGGTCAGCCACAATACAACTGAGGTTGATATCACCGATAAACTTATCAACGGTGAAAATGTAATTGATGTTGTTGTTGTCAAATGGTGTGACGGCAGCTATCTTGAAGATCAGGATATGTTCCGCCTTTCGGGTATCTTCAGAGAGGTTTACATCCTTGAAAGAGAAAAGAACTGTGCAATTGATATCCGCATTGCCGCAGAGCTTGATGACGACCTTGAATCGGGCGACCTTTATATTAAGGAATTTTCATGGGAAGGCAATGAGCCCGAAGCAAGCTACAAGGTAATTGCTCCCACAGGAGAGGTTATCTTTGAAGGCACAGACCTTGATATCGAAATAGAAAATCCCGTTCTCTGGAACAGCGAAAATCCTCAGCTTTACACCGTTCTTGTTTATTGCGGAAACGAAATTATTCCGTTTAAAACAGGCTTTAAAAAGATTGAATTCAGAGGCAATGTTGCTTATGTCAACAATCAGCCCATCAAGCTTTACGGCGTTAACCGCCACGATTCAAACCCCGAAACAGGCTATTACTGCGATATGGAGCACATGCTCCGAGACATTCACATTATAAAGCAGGGCAACTGCAACACCGTGCGTACCTCGCACTACCCCAACGATCCCCGTTTCCTTGAGCTTTGCGATGAATACGGTCTGATGGTTGTTGATGAGGCAGATATCGAAACTCACGGCATGGGCTTTGAATACCGTGACACATGGGATTGGATGCGCTGGTCAAAGCTTTCGATTGACGATGAATGGGAGCCTGCTTATGTTGACAGAGCAGAGCGCCTTTATGAGCGTGACAAAAACCATGTCTGCGTTATCATGTGGTCACTCGGTAATGAATCGGGCTGCGGCAAAAATCACAGAGCAATGGGTAAATTCATCAAAGAACGCGACCCAGATGCAATTATTCACTACGAAAACGCTCACCTTGAATTCAAGGCTGTTCCCGTTGGCGAAAACTACAGCGACATTTCAGATGTAGAGAGCAGAATGTATGCTCCTCTTGACTATACAGCCGAATATGCCGAAAACAAGAATTCAAAGAAGCCCTTCTATTTCTGCGAATTCTGCTGCTCGATGTCAACGGGCAACATCCATGCTCATTGCGATGTTTTCAGAAAATATCCTGCAGTATGGGGCGGCTGCTTCTGGGAGCTTACCGACCATGCAGTTGCAGTTAATGACGGAAAAGGCTACCGTTACGGCGGTGACTTCGGTGATTATCCCCACAACAGCGTATGCTGCATTGACGGCGTTGTTTTCCCCGACAGAAAGCTCCGTCCCGGTTTTGCCGATATGAAGAAGGGTTATGAGCCTTTTGAAGGCAAATATGCTGACGGTAAAATCAGCATATTCAACCGCAGATTCTTTGAAACTCTTGACGATTTATATATTGAATGGAAGCTTGAAGTCAACGGCGAAAGCGTTATGAGCGGCAGAATTGACGACACCGCAATCGCTCCTCAGTCCGAAAAGGAATACAAGCTCTTTGACACAGCACCCGAAAGCGACTGCTGTTATCTTACCCTCACCTTCCGTGAAAAGAATGACAGAAAGTGGACAAAAGCAGATTACGAAGTCGGTTTCCTTCAGTTTGATTTATCCGTTGAAACAGCTAAGGAAATAACCGATCTTCCCGCACCCGCATTTGAAGACGGCAAGAGATTTGTTAAAATCGACTGCGGAAATATTATTTATACATTCGATAAGCCCTACGGCAGAATTTCATCTATCCTCTGCGGCGGTAAAGAAATGCTCGCACAGCCCGTTCAGATTGAAATCTGGAAGTCACACGGCTACAATCAGCTTGGCGAAGCCGAAGACAGACGCTCCGCTGCAATGCAGGCGGTAATTCAGAAAACATATTCGGCAAATGTTACCGCAGAGAATGATTGCGTAAAAATCACCTGCCCCGTTTCAATCGGCGGACCTGCTGTTGTGCCCATTCTTAACGGCGAAATGACATTTAAATTCTATTCAGACGGCAAGGCTGAAATCGGATTCGGCGGCGAATTCAGACAGCTTCTCATTGATATGAACATGCGTCTGCCCCGTTTCGGCTTCCGATTTGCACTCAAGGGCGGCTATGAAAACATGGAATACTTCGGCAAGGGTCCCGAGGAAACCTATGCAGACCGTCATCTCGGCTGCAGATACGGCAAATTTGCAACAACCGTCAATGATAATTTTGTGCCTTACATCAGACCGATTGAAAACGGTTCGCATTTCGGCACAAGATACGGAACGGTCAGAAATGACGAAGGTGCAGGTATGATTTTTGCACCCGTGAGTGAAAAGACATTCCAGTTCAACGCATCGCACTTCACTCCGCTCATGCTCGAAGAAACCAAGCATAACGATGAACTTGTTCCTCTTGAGGACACAATCGTTTACACAGATTATAAATTTGATGTCAGAAGCGGTCACGGTATTTATGACGAGCTTGAGCCCGAACGCAAGTGGGATTTTGAGCCGTTTGAATTCACTGTTGCATTCAAGCCATTTGACAAAGAAATCAATCCTTTTGAATTTTAAATTTCAGCCGGCAGACTTATTGTCTGTCGGCTTTTTTTGCACAAAGTGCAATTTAAATAGCCTTTATTTTCACATATTGTCATGTACTTTTCTACATTTCGGGATTAATATAAATACAAAGTTACGAAAAATTCATTTCACACAGACTTGAACAGTTTTTGTTTCGTCTTATAATGTGTAAGGGTTTCTGAAATTCGATTAAGAAATTATTGAAATCCCTCATAAAAGGTGATAAAATATAATCAAGGAAAGGAGGAATCGAATATGGAATTCAGCATGCTTATTTTCTGGGTAGCAATGCTCGTTATCATGATTATTGTGGAAGCGGTAACGGCACAGATGGTTACCATCTGGTTTGCCGCAGGTGCAGCCGCCGCTCTTGTTTCGGAATTTCTCGGTGCGGAAGTCTGGCTGCAATGGATTATTTTCGTTGCTGTTTCTGCCGTAACTCTTGTTGCAACCCGTCCTCTTGTTAAAAAACTTACTCAGACAAAGGTTCAGCCCACCAATGCCGATCGCTTTATCGGTCAGACCGCTGTTGTTGTTGAGGATATCGATAATATCGAAAGCAAAGGACAGGTCAAGGTCGGAGGCACAGTCTGGTCAGCACGCTCGTCAGACGGCACGGTATTCAGAAAAAATGAGCAGGTCACCGTTGAGAGGATTGACGGAGTCAAGCTTATTGTAAAAACAAAATAAAAATGAATTCAGGAGGTATTATTCATGGAATTTATCATTCTCATCGTTCTTGCACTCATTATCATTGCGGTTGTTATTTTAAACATCAAGATTGTTCCGCAGTCAAAGGCTTATGTTATTGAAAGACTCGGTACTTACAGTGCAACATGGCAGACCGGTCTTCATGTCAAAATCCCCTTTATCGAAAGAATTTCAAAGCAGGTTTCGCTCAAAGAGCAGGTTGTTGACTTCCCGCCTCAGCCCGTTATCACAAAAGATAATGTTACCATGCAGATTGACACCATCGTATTTTTCCAGATTACAGACCCCAAGCTTTTTGCTTACGGTGTTGAAAGACCTCTCACCGCTATTGAAAATCTGACTGCAACAACACTCAGAAACATCATCGGTGAAATGGAGCTTGACCATACTCTTACTTCAAGAGATGTTATCAACGCAAAAATAAGAGGTATTCTTGACGAAGCAACCGATCCCTGGGGTATCAAGGTTAACAGAGTTGAACTCAAGAATATTCTTCCTCCGAAAGAAATTCAGGATGCGATGGAAAAGCAGATGAAGGCTGAGCGTCAGCGCCGTGAAGCTATCCTCACCGCAGAAGGCGAAAAAGCAAGTAAAATTCTTGTTGCAGAAGGTCAGAAGGAAAGTAAGATTCTTGCCGCTGAGGCTGAAAAGCAGAGTGCAATTCTTGCCGCTGAAGCTATCAAGGAAGCAAAAATCCGCGAAGCAGAAGGTGAAGCAGAGGCTATTCTTAAGGTTGAGCAGGCAAGAGCGAAAGCAATTGAGCTTATCAACGAAGCTGCACCCGGTCAGGGCTATCTCACAATGAAGAGCCTTGAGGCATTTGAAGCCGCCGCAGACGGTCAGGCAACAAAGCTTATTATCCCCAGCGATATTCAGGGACTTGCAGGGCTTGCCGCAAGTGCAAAAGAAATAATCAAATAAAGCAAACAGCAAAAGAGACTTGTGTGAAACACACAAGTCTCTTTTTGTTTACCTCTTATCAGAAGTGACGGGGTCTGCAAATAATTGCAACCGCCATTACTGCTGCTACAGCAACGATTGCTGTTGTTGCTACTGCTACCATCTCTTAATCTCCTCCTCGTTTTTCAATCGCTCAATAAGGTCTTGCCACGATTGCCATTACCATAACTGCCGATGCTGCGATAAGCACTGTTGCTATTACTGCTACCATTCTTATATCCTCCCCTTATAATGTTGATTAAAAT
>JAZOVN010000127.1:0-9287 GCA_045658725.1 Acutalibacteraceae bacterium | reverse complement strand
TTTGTCTTAGCGAGCAATGGATTTGTGTGTACAAATCCACAATTCAGGGATTTTCACCCCTGACACCCAATAGAAAAAAGAAGAAGCCGAAAAAGAAAATCAGGTGCAGCAGGAGTATATCTCGTTGCACCTGATTATGTTTTTCAGAAATGATTATGCTGTAAAAATCAGCTCGTAATTAACAATCTCTCTTGCCCTTGCTTCAATGTTGTTTATACGGGTAACCCATTCCATTTGGTTGTCTCCTTTGAGTTGTTCTGTTATGCCCTCATTGACCTTCATCTGTTCTACCAGCCGAGAGAACATATCTGTAGCTTGTTCATCAACCTCCGTAAGATGATTCCACAATGTACCGTTCATAATCATAATATTAAACTGCACTCGTTTATGTTTCATAAGATAATCTTTGCGTTTCAATCCCCACATGCTGAGTGGCTTGTTTGCTTCGGCAGGTAATGTGATGTTGGGTATGCTATAATCACCAACTGTTCTATATGTGCCGCCGTTCTGTTCAAATGATGATTTATCCATAAACAACCTTCCTTTCAATCCGTAACAAATGTGTCGAGTGTAAACTTTGCCCCAAGCCGAAAGCCTGAAATAAAGCTATCGGCTATGCTGACTGTCAGAAAATCGTTATATGTATTTGTGTAAGCTACGAACAAATCTTTTTCTTCGCCATTTAACTTTGAAGTCAGTGTTTCCTCTTTTTCAGCAAGGACACTCAACTTTTTCTTTAACTTACTTTTCAACTCTGAACAGCATTCCTGCGGTTCAATGTTGCCATAATAAAAATCTTCAATAAAACCAGACATTTCGTAAACCTCCGTAATAGATTGATAATCCTTACAATTCATCATTCCGACTGTCTACAAAAACCGAAGGGAGGCAACTTCCTTATGAAGTGCCTCCTTCGGCACACCCGATTTTATTATTTATAAAATTCCTCAATATAGTTTTCCACATCTTCCCTCGTGCCTTTAAGAGGTCCGGGGGTTTCCATTTTGAGCGAAACGGTTGCCGTTGCGGTAAGCAAAGCTTCGGGAATCGTCTTTGTGAGTCTTTCATTTATATATGCGGCAAAAGTCGTATCGCCTCTGCCTGTTCTTCCGCTCAGATTTCTTGCCTTTATGGGGCAGGTATAAAAATCCTTGCCGTCATAAACAAGCACCTCGGTATTATGGGTGATAAGAATTTCTCTTGCTCCCCATGAATAAAGATGCTTTGCGGCTTCTCTGCGGTCGGTGCAGCCCGTCATTATTTCGGCTTCGGCGGCATCTGTTTTAAGATAGGTTATATAAGGAAGGCATTCCTTCTTTTCCGCCCAATCCTCAAAATACATCGAGCCGTCATCGGCAACATGGCGGAGCATTGCCTGAACATCAAGTGCAACGGGTGATTTTTTTGCAAGAGTACGGATTAATTCCGCATCAAAATCGCCGTAAACAAGTCCTGCAAGATGATAGATTTCACAGTCGAGAGCAGGCAACTCTACGGCATTGAACGGGTCGCCGACAGAAAGGCAGGTGCTTGTTCTTCTCTCCTTATCGGGAGTGTGATAAACATTCACCATGTCGCAGGATTTTTCGCTCGGCAGACAAAAAAGATTTTCTTCGGGAACGGTAAAGCTTCCGAGCCTTTCCCTGTCTTTTTCGGCAAGCTTTGTTACTGCGGCAACATTATGACCGAGTGCATATGCACTTGCAGAAGAAAACACAACCGCACCGCCGACTATTCTGACGGTATTTCCGAGATGGTCGGTATTTGAATCCATGGTTGCATGACCGATTATCATTGATGTGTATTTCATAACAAACCTCAATTATGCATTTATGAATTTTTTGTATTCCTCAATCTTTTCTTCTTTGACAATACCTTTGAGAAGATTGAGAGCAAGGATTTTTTCTGCTTTCATGAAATCCGCAGTCATGAAATCGCCTGCAACAATATTGACTTTTTCAACAAGCTTCGGATCGTCGGCAATCTCCCCGATAACCTGCGGAAAATAGCGGCGTGAGAGCACATCAAGGTCATCAGGCCATTTTGACCAGCCCATTTCGGTGCCGAGATTCGGGGTCTGCTGAGTCTGGAACCAGAAAAAGCCGTCGGTATCGAGATTTCTGAGATAATTGACAATTTCTTTTGCAAATTTTTCGGGCTTGTAGCCGTAAACCACAGGTTCCCACGGTCCCTGAACGGGGCAGTTATTGCTGAAATCATACTCCTTTTTTTCGTTGATGATTATATACTTTTTCCCCGATTTTCTGATGTCGCCGATTGTGAGATTGCTGATATCTCCGTAGCCCGTGAGAGCATATTTTTCAGGGCTGAGATACTCTCTGATAAGGTCATTTGTAGCGTTGGCATTGCCGTTATAGCTGAGAGAAATCGGACCGATTTTCTGGTTCATATATGTTCTCATATAAAGAATAAAAAACTCGTCGCTCTCATCAAAAATCTTCTTGAGACTTTCAAAAGCCTGCCTTGCGGGCATACCCTTCATGATGCCGTGAGCGATGAAAAGATTGCCTTTTTTATCGGCTTTCATTCTTATATCGAAAAATCTGACGCCGTATTTATACTGCTCATAAAGCGAGCCGTTCTGGCATTTTGCGATTTTCAGCATTCCCATTGTTGAGGAATTATGTGAACCGGGCATTGCGATTTTAGTGATTTTTGCATCGTCTTTGATATAAGACATCCAATTTTCATAAAACATCTCTTACACCACCTGAAAAATATAGAATTTGAGGTAATCCGTTTCGGGAACATTCCAGAGCACGGGATGGTCGCACGCCTGCTGTCGGGCTTCAATCTGCTTGAGCTGAACACCTGCATCCGCCGCCGCATCATGAAGCATCTTAACGAAAAGCTCGTTTTTCATAAAGTGTGAACAGGAACAGGTTGCAAGGTATCCGCCTCTCGGAAGAAGCTTCATTGCTCTGTAGTTTATTTCTTTATATCCTCTTTCCGCACTGCGTACGGTTTTGCGGCTTTTTGTGAATGCAGGAGGGTCAAGAACAATGAAATCATAAGGCTTTCCGCCCTTCGCCTCAAGCTCGGGAAGCAGGTCAAAAACATCCGCGGCAAGAAAATCCATTCTGCCGTCAAGACCGTTTCTCTCTGCATTCGCTTTTGCCATTTCAACCGCTGTTTTTGAAACATCAACAGCCGTTACATGCTCAGCACCGCCCATTGCGGCATTGAGTGCAAAGGAACCCGTATGAGTGAAGCAGTCAAGCACTTTTTTGCCCTTTGCAATTTTTGAAACGGCAAGTCTGTTATATTTCTGGTCAAGGAAAAATCCCGTTTTCTGACCGTTTTCAACATCAACAAGATATTTTATTCCGTTTTCGCAGATTTCGGTAACCGTGCTTTCGGGATGCGGTATGGCTTCATACCAGCCTTTATACTGTTCAAGACCTTCAAGCTCACGGATTGCAACATCGTTTCTCTCATAAAGACCGCTGATTTCTTCGCCGCCCTCACGCAAAATTTTAATGAGCGAATTATAAATCATATCCTTGATTTTATCCATGCCGTAGGAAAGCACCTGAGTAACGATTATATCCGAAAAACGGTCAACCGTCAGACCGGGAAGCCCGTCGGCTTCGCCGAAAACAAGACGGCAGCATGAAAAATCATCGCCCATGACTGTTTTTCTGTAGTCAATCGCATATTTCAGCCTTCTTTCCCAGAATGCGGGAGAAAAGCTTTCGTTTGCATTTGAGCTGAGCACACGCACGCGGATTTTGCTGTTTGTGCTCAGGAATCCCGTGCCGAGATATGAGCCTCTGGTTGAAACAACATCAACCAAACAGCCGTTTTCGGTTTCTCCGAAGGTTTGCATGATTTCGGCATCATAGACCCACGGATGACCCTTTTTTATTGCGGCTTCGCCCTTTTTCGTTATGGTTAAAATCGGAAAATTTCTTTTGTTTTTCATATGTTTATCACTTTCTTTTTTCAAGACAACCTTTAATCGGATAGTTAAATTTATTCTATCATATTTTCTCATGCATTGTCAACGATTCGGAAATGTTAGGAATACCTAACTTCAAAAAGAGAATATTTATACAAAAAAATCATAAAAATTTCTATCAAATCGTGCAAAAATTATCGATAAAAAAGTAGCAATTTATTTTATTATATGGTATAATGATTTAGAATGCAGAATTGCGGGATTTTCCATCTGCTCTTCTGTTATATTCACATTGTTTAAAATTTCATTCAGGAGGAATGACTTAATGGTTAAGAAAATCAGCAACCTGCCTTTCACAGGCACACCCGAGCAGGAAGCACAGCTCAAAGCTATCATCGCAGAATGCAAGGATGACAAGAGCATGCTCATGCATGTTATGCAGGAAGCACAGAACATCTACGGCTACCTTCCCATTGAAGTTCAGACCATGATTGCCGACGGCATGAATGTTCCCCTTCAGAAGGTTTACGGTGTTGCAAGCTTCTATGCACTTTTCTCACTCACTCCCAAGGGAAAATACAATGTTTCCGTTTGCCTCGGCACAGCTTGCTATGTTAAGGGCTCACAGGAAATCCTCGACAAGATCTGCGAAGTTCTCGGCGTTGCTCCCGGCGAATGCACCGACGATCTCAAATTCTCGGTTGAAGCTTGCCGCTGCATCGGTGCCTGCGGTCTTGCACCCGTTTTCACAATCAACGAAGATGTTTACGGCAGAGTAACTCCCGACGAAATTCCCGACATCCTCGCAAAGTATAACTAAGATTCTTAACCGCAAAGCGGAAATGAGGGATTGATAATGACTATCAACACTATTAAAGATTTACTCGGTGCAGAGGTTCTTTGCGGCAGCGAACATCTTGAAAACGATGTTCATTCAGCCTGCGGCAGCGACATGATGAGCGATGTTCTCGCATATGTTAAAAATCAGGCGGTGCTTTTAACGGGTCTTGTGAATGCACAGGTTATCCGCACCGCAGAGATGATGGACATGATGTGCGTTGTTTTTGTTCGCTCAAAGCGTCCTTCTCCCGAAATGATAGAGCTTGCAGACGAATGCGGAATTGCTGTGCTCACAACGCCCATGCGTATGTATGATGCCTGCGGTATTCTCTATTCAAACGGGCTCAGAGGGAATGGTGAATAAGATGGCAGAACCCTTGGTATTCCGATTTGAGGTTGACGGTGATAATTTCACCTCAGCGGGTCAGGCTTCGGTGCAGGTCAAAAAAAATCTGCGTCAGCTCGGCATTGACCCCGAAACAATCCGCCGTGTTTCGATTGCCATGTATGAGGGCGAAATCAACATGGTTATCCACGCAAAGGGCGGAACCGCCGATGTTATCGTCAATGACGAAAACATCGAAATCATTCTGGCAGACAAAGGTCCCGGCATTGCAAACATAGAGCAGGCTATGCAGGAAGGTTTCTCAACCGCTCCCGATAATGTCCGCTCACTCGGTTTCGGTGCGGGTATGGGTCTGCCGAACATGAAAAGATATACCGATGAAATGCAGATTGATTCGGTGGTGGGCGAAGGAACAACCATCACAATGAAGGTTAATCTTTAATGCTCATCCGAATCGGGAAGGAGTGTTTTTCTTATGAATACATATATTCATTCGGTTGCGCTCGACCCGAGCAAATGCACAGGCTGCACAACCTGCATGAAGCATTGCCCGACAGAGGCAATCAGAGTCCGCAACGGCTGTGCCGTTATTGACTCCGAACGCTGCATCGACTGCGGCGAGTGCATACGCAACTGTCCCAACAATGCAAAGAAAAGCATTTGTAATTCCTTTGACGAAATCAAAAAATACAAGTTTAAAATCGCTCTTCCCGCACCTGCACTTTTTGCACAGTTTGATAATCTTGACAACATAGGCTATGTGCTTCAGGGTCTTCTCGATATCGGTTTTGACGATGTTTTTGAAGTTTCAAAGGGTGCCGAGCTTGTTTCGGCTTATACCCGAATGTATCTTCAGACCGAAGGCATCAAAAAGCCCGTTATCAGCACGGCATGCCCCGTTGTTGCAAGACTCATCGTGCTCCGCTTCCCGTTTCTCAAGGATAATCTCATGCCTCTTCTGCCTCCGATGGAGGTTGCCGCAAAGCTCGCAAGAGAAAAGGCAATGAAAAATCATCCCGAACTCAAAAAAGAGGATATCGGAGTTTGCTTTATTTCTCCGTGCCCCGCAAAAATGAGCTACGCAAGAAACGGCTTCGGCAGCTACAGAAGTGAGGTTGACATGGTAATTTCCATGAGCGAAATTTACCTTCAGCTTATCAATGTCATGAAGCGTGAAAAGCTCTGCGAAATCGCAAGCGAAGCAGGAAGAATAGGTCTGAGCTGGGCAATATGCGGCGGCGAAGGCTCTGCGATTTTCAACGACAAGATTCTTGCGGCAGACGGAATCAACAATGTTATTTCCGTTCTTGACCAGATAGAAGACGGCAACATTCCCCCGATTGACTTTGTTGAGCTCAATGCGTGCCCGAGCGGCTGCGTAGGCGGAGTTCTGACAATCGAAAATCCCTATGTTGCCAAAAACAGACTTCATACTTTAAGGCGTTATATGCCTGTTTCACTCAACAAGCCCGAAGATGAAGAAAGCTATATTCCTCACGGATGCTTCTTCACCGACCTTCCGAATTATAATCCGCTCAACAGACTGAGCGATAACATCGGCGAGTCAATGAGGCTTATGTCAAAAATTCAGGCATTGAGAAAAGAGCTTCCCGGTATCGACTGCGGCTCCTGCGGCGCTCCGAGCTGCCGTGCGTTTGCAGAGGATATCGTTATGGGCAACGCAGACAGAAACGACTGCATAATCGCCTATAAGGAGCTTCTTAAAAAATATATTGCCGAATACAGCGGAGGTGAGTCGGTTGACGGTAAATGAGCTTGCAGCAATGCCCGGCTTTAAAACGGTTGCCCTTCCCGACGGTGAAAGAGAAATCAGAAATGTTTATATCGGCGACCTGCTCAGCTGGGTTATGGGCAGAGCAAAAGCAGACGGTGCATGGATAACAATAATGTCCAATATCAACATTGTTGCCGTTGCATCCCTTGCCGATGTTGCATGCATTATTCTTGCGGAAGGCGTAACTCTTGATTCAACGGTTACCGAAACCGCAATCGCAAAGGGGATCAACATTCTCACATCGGATCTGCCCGCTTATGAAACGGCGATGCTTCTGAAGATATGAAGAAATATTATTACGATTTACATATTCACTCTTGCCTGTCGCCCTGCGGCGACGACGATATGACTCCCAACAACATCGCAGGCATGGGCGTGGTTGCAAAGCTTGATATCATGGCTCTGACCGACCACAACTCCTGCCTCAACTGCCCTGCTTTTTTCAAAACGGCAGAGGCAAACGGAATCATACCCGTTGCAGGAATGGAGCTTACCACTGCGGAGGATATCCACCTTGTCTGTCTTTTTGAGCATCTTGAAGACGCTCTGAAATTCAGCGAAACAGTCAATCTTCGCAGAATACCCTTCAAAAACCGAGTTGATATTTTCGGTCAGCAAATGATAATGAACGAAAACGACGAGGTTATCGGAGTTGACGATTATCTGCTGTCAAACGCAACGCAGATAACTGTTGACGAAGCCCCCGCTCTTGTGAATACCTTCGGCGGAATCTGCTATCCTGCGCATATCGACAGAGAAGCAAACGGAATTATCGCCACTCTCGGCGTTTTTCCCGATTCGCCTTATTTCCCGTGTGCGGAGCTTCACGATTCCGATAAAAAGGATGAATATATCTCAAAATTCCCGATTATTGCGGACAAGCCCGTTGTTGTTTCATCCGATGCCCATTATCTGTGGGATATAAGCGGAAGGCTCAACTGCTTTGAGTTTGATGCCGAAGATGAAACTCCCGATGCAATCCGCAAAAAGCTTTTTGAAAGGCTGAGAAACGAATGAAAGAGTTATCACTGAACATTCTTGACATTGCAAAAAACTCAGTCAAGGCAAAAGCTGAGAATATTCTCATAAAGCTCGACGAAACAGACGAAACCCTGACTCTCACGATTAAGGATGACGGCTGCGGAATGAGCGAAGAAACGGTTCAGAATGTTATGAATCCGTTTTACACCACACGAACAACACGAAATGTCGGCATGGGCATTCCGCTGCTCAAACTTGCGGCGGAGCAGACAGGCGGAAACATTGAAATCACTTCCGTCTGCGAAAGCGACAGTCCCGAAAATCACGGAACAACGGTCACGGCGGTTTTCTTTAAAAACCATCTTGATTTCACTCCGCTCGGAGATGTTGTTTCAAGCATAACGGTGCTGATTCAGGGCTCGCCCGATATTGACTGGCAGTTTGTTCACAACATCAACGGAGAAACCGTTGAGCTTAACACAAAGGAACTCCGTGAAATTCTCAGAGATGTTCCGCTTGATAACTACGAGGTTATAAAATGGATAGAAGACTTCCTCAAGGAAGCATACGAATCCGTTTCATAATACAATAAATAATTAAAGAGAGGATAGATGTTATGAAATCATTGGCTGAGCTTGCAGCAATCAGAGAAAAGATGAAGGATAAGGTTATTCTTCGTGAAGGCAGCGGCGAAATCAGAGTTGTTGTCGGCATGGCAACCTGCGGCATCGCAGCAGGTGCAAGACCCGTTCTCAACGCATTTGTTGAAGAAGTAAGCAAGGCAGGACTTGCAGACAAGGTTACCGTTTCACAGACAGGCTGCATCGGTGTTTGCCAGTATGAGCCCGTTGTAGAAATCTTTGAAGCAGACAAAGAAAAGGTTACCTACATCAAGATGACTCCCGAAAAAGCAGCCGAGGTTGTTGAAAAGCACCTCAAGGGCGGCAAAGCTATTCAGGAATACACAATCAGCAACGCTATCTCATAATGGAGGTTAAAAAATTATGATTCGTTCCCATGTATTGATTTGCGGCGGTACCGGCTGTACTTCATCGGGCAGTAAGGTACTCATTTCCACTTTTGAAAGCGAAATCGAAAAGAACGGTCTCGCTGAAGAAGTAAAGGTTGTTCAGACAGGCTGTTTCGGTCTTTGTGCCCTCGGCCCCGTTGTTATCATTTATCCTGAAGGCACATTCTACAGCCAGGTTCAGGAAAGTGATGTTGCAGAAATCGTTTCAGAGCACCTTCTCAAGGGCCGTCTTGTTGACAGACTTGTTTACAAGGATGCAGACGAAAGCGTTATTGAAGAAGCAGGCAAAACAATTTCTCTTAACGACACAAACTTCTATAAGACCCAGAAGAGAGTTGCTCTTCGTAACTGCGGTCTTATCGACCCCGAAAAT
>JAZOVN010000126.1:0-20763 GCA_045658725.1 Acutalibacteraceae bacterium | reverse complement strand
CTTGAAGGTGTATACAGATACATCGAAAAGCGAAAAAACGGCAAATAAACGAAATTTCTTATCAATCCTCCGTCATTTTCTTACGAAAATGCCACCTCCTTTTCAAAGGAGGCTAACGAAGTTACAACTTATTCTTTTCGTTTATGTTTCAGCGACTTTATCGACAGTCAAACAAAAACGGACAGCCGAAGCTGTCCGTTAAAAGCTATGTTAAAAATTAAAGGATTTCACCCATCATGCCGGGCTTTACGCCTGCAGCGTTTGATTCGTCTGTGTCAATGTGCATTGCAAGAGCGAAATTGGGGTTAACTCTTACTACAACATCATCAAAGATAAGGCTTCTGCCGTCTGACTCAACCTTAACGCAGACAATCTGCTTGTCTTCAAGGCCGTATTTCTCTGCATCTGCGGGAGTTGCATGGATGTGTCTCTTTGCGGAGATAACACCGCAGTCGATTGTAACTTCACCCTTGGGGCCTACAAGCTTGCAAGCGCCTGTTGATACGATATCGCCGCTTTCTCTTACGGGAGCAGTAACACCGATGCTTCTTGCATCTGTGAGTGAAAGCTCAACCTGAGTTGCGGGACGAACGGGACCGAGGATTGAAACAGCGGGGAAGCTTCCCTTATCGCCGACAACAGCTACTCTTTCTTCGCAAGCAAACTGACCGGGCTGTGAAAGGTCTTTTTTGTGTGTGAGTTCATAACCCTCGCCGAAAAGAATGTCGAGGTCTGCACGGCTTACATGAACATGGCGTGCTGAAGTTTCAACAAGAACTTCCTTTTTCATAGTAAATCACCTTTTTATTTAATTTTTATTTTTAATGCAATAAGGTGACCGCCGAAATGACGGTCACCGAATTTTTAATTAGTAAGTAATTGTGAAATAGTCGTTGGTTGTGAAGGGGATAACAACGCCTGCTTTATCGAAGTTGATTGTCCAGTTAAGGTAGTAATCAGCAACAAGTGCTCTGCCTGTTGCGGGATCAACTGTAACTGTGCAGGTTGATGAGGGATAGTTCATTGTTGCAGTACCAACGATACCTGTTGCGATACCGGGGATGTTGTCATTAACAACGCCGGGAAGAACAACATTGAAAGCCTTGGGTGCATGACCCTGACCGTGCTTGATGCTGTCTGACTTGCCGTCATCAACAGTTTTGATTGTGATAATCCACTTGCCGTCTTTTTCTTTGATAGTTGCTTCCTTAACATCTGCAGCTGTGAGCTTTGATGCATAGCTTTCGCCTTCAACGGGATAAACAGCGTCGATCTGTGCACCTGTGTAGGTTTCTGCGCCCTTGCTGTTCTTTGAAAGCTGATCATTGAGGAAGTTTTCTGCACCGCCGAGCATCTTGAGAATGCCGTCAACAACGCCGGGAAGAACGGGTGCGCCGTTAAGGCTGATCTTTGAATATGAACGCTTTACGCTCTTGCCGTCTGCCTTAACTGCATTAACAGCAGTATTGAAAGCTGCAACGATTTCTTCTTTTGTCTGGGGCATTGCTGCTGCAGCTGTTGTTTCTTCAGCTGAAACTGCTTCTGAAGCTGCCTCTGATGCTGCTTCTGATGCTGCTTCTGTAGGATCTGAAACTGCAACTTCTGATTCGTCAGCAACGGGAGCATCTGTAGCTGCTTCTGTTTCGGGTGCGTCTGTTACGATTTCTTCTTCTGTTACGGGAGCTGTGGTTGTTACTTCGTCTTCATTGCCGCCGCAAGCTGCGAAAGCAAATACGAATGAGAGTGCAAGAACAATTGCAAGAATTTTCTTTGCCATGGTTTTTTCCTCCTGAATATGTATGTTTTTTAAAATTCTGAATATGACGAATTCTGTCATATCCGCGTATGAAATTATTATAATATAAAAGCGATGTAAATGCAAGCATAAAATTATCTGCTTAACATTATTTTAACAGCACTTCAGTTTTCGCCGCCCGTTTTGGGCTTTGAAGGCATTTTGTTGAGAAAAACATATGCCGTTACCGAAAGAACAAGCATGAGCACGGTAACCGCCATGGGGGATTCGATTCCGAAAAACGGAGCACAGATAAGCTCATAAAGAACCTCAAAAATCTCGGATGCTCCGAGTGCTCTTGTCATCATGGTAATGATGCATACGGCAAGTCCCACCGAGGAATAAACGCTGATAATTCTCAGCCAGAGCGCTTCGCCGAGCTTATAAGCAACAACGATTGACGCAATAACGAGCACCGCATAACCCGATGCGGCAAGAATTTCCTTTGCATTGGGAAGCTTTTCAAAAATTTCGGGCACAAGCTTGACCAGACGCCATATGTAGGGTGCTCCGAGAAGAAGTCCGCACACCACATAAAAAGTGAGCTTCATATTCTTTTTATCCATTTTCTTTAACCTCCCTGAGAGCCTTTGCGAGCTGATCGGGGCATGATGTGTTTTTGAATCCGCAGCGGATACCCTCAACTCTTTCGATAACCTCTTCGGGCTTCATTCCGTCAACAAGAGCCGCAATGCCTTTGAGATTTCCGTTGCATCCGCCTTCAAAACGGACATTTTTCACTTTCCCGTCAACAATTTCAAAACTGATTGAACGCGAACAGGTGCCTTTGGTTCTGTATGTGTAAGCCATAAGTTTCACTCCCGTCTTATATTTTTTATTATTCTACAATATTTTCAGCTATTTTTCAAGGTATAGTTTTATTAACAACTTAAAAGTTAATAGTGAGGAGTGAATAGTTAAGGAAGGGATTCGCCCTTACCCGATTAAAAATGTGTAATCATATGTCGCTCCGGATTTTATAATATTACTTGCCTCTCGGCTCCTTTGAAAAGGAGCTGTCGAGCGTAGCGAGACTGAGGATTGATGAATGTGTCAGCATTCGGGCGATTCGTGAATCGCCCCTACTGCTTTTTCTCTCCCTCAGTCCTACGGACAGCGATACTGAGGGTGTTTAACATTTTTTGCGGAGCAATTATATTTTTCACTCTTCATTTGTAATAAAGCTATACCTTTACATCAGAATATACATCAATGCAAAAATCAGAAAGAAGTCGCATTTCTCTGCCATAAGCAGAATAACAATCGGCATAATTATTTCTCTGTCGGAGTCGGCACTCCGTCCGCTTTTTTCTTTTATATACGGATTTTTTGAAGGAAGCAGGATTTTCAGTATATTTTCATTCATTTCCCCTCATCGCCTCCCGTTATCTGCCCTATCAGCGGCAGCAAATCCATCAGCTTCATCATCTGCATGGCTTCATCCGCCTTTCTTCTGCGTTTTTCGCTCAGCAAAGGCTTCAATGCTTCAATAAGACGGGTGCGGTCATCTTTTCTGTTCATCGCACCCATAACCGAGCTTATTTTTGCAAGCATCTGTGCATTTCCGAGCAAATCCGAAAAATCGGGCATGGAAAAATCCGGGTCGGCGGATTTCTCCTTCGACCCGTTATCCTGCGAAAAAAGATTTTCCGCCGCGGCTCTTAAATTTTCCATATCCTCATCTGAAAGTGAGGATAAAATTTCGTTTATGCTGTCCATATCTCCACCGTTATTTTTTGTTGTTTCCGAATTGACGCATCAGTTTTTGTGCCTGCTCGCTGCGAAGAAGGTCTTCGAGTGCCTTCTTATCGCCGAGAATCCTTTTGATTTCTTTCATTTTATCGTCGGATACCCTGTCTTGCACGGCACCGAGCAGGTCCTCGGGCTTTTTTGCATTTGCCGCTTTTGCCAGACGGAGCATCTCTTCAACAGAAAAACTATCTTTGCTCATTGCAATCACCGTCGCTTTCTTCTATAATAAATATGTTGAAAAAACTACTGTTAGAACGGAGGAGACTGTTTGAGAATTCTTGTTTTTTCGGATTCACACGGTTCAACCTACAAGATGAGAACCGCAATCATGAACCACCCCGAAGCAGATATGATTATTCATCTCGGCGACGGAGAAAGAGACTTCACGGCACTTGACGAAGAAATTGCAGGACGCAGAACCGTTCAGGTGTGCGGCAACTGCGATTTTTATTCGATGCTCCCCGACAATGAATTCATAACCGCCGCGGGAAAGAAAATTCTCTGCACCCACGGTCACTCAGAGCTTGTCAAGCACGGAACGGGTGTGCTTATCAACAAGGCAAAAAACATGGGTGCACACATTGCATTATACGGTCACACGCATCAGAGTGTTACCGATTATGACGACGGACTTCACATCATGAATCCCGGAAGCATTCAGAACGGCGAATACGGTGTGATTGATATTGTGCCGAACGGGATTATGCTTATCAAAATGAAACTGTAATAAAATCCGCCGCACGGGCATAGATTGTTCTCAGGCGGTGATTTTTATGTTTGTATATTCGGTAAAAACATCAAAAGCAAAAATTTTTTCAGTCGTGCTTGCGATTGCGGTTTCGGTTGCGGCAATAATTTTTGTCATGAACAAAAAGCAGGAGCCTGCAACAAACGACACGGCAATCAGCTACAAAGCTGAAAACGCGGCGGAAAGGGCGGCATTCCTTTCTCAGTTCGGATGGAAGATTTCAGAAGACCCCGTTGAGGTGAGCGAGGTTATCATTCCTGCGGATTTTGATGCGGGATATCTTGAATATGCTGAAATGAACAAGGCTCAGGGACTTGATCTTGAACCTTACAAAGGCATGAGGGCCAAACGGTGGACATATGATATCTTCAATTATCCCGGGCTTGAAAATCAATCGGGAGTGCAGGCAAATCTGCTTGTTTTTGAAGGCAGAATCATCGGCGGTGATATCTGTTCACTCTACCTCGGCGGATTTATGCACGGCTTTGATTTTCCTTCTGTTCCGCAGACAACGGCACCTCCCCTCAGTGTTACGGAAATACCCATTGAAACAACAACGGCAGGCTGAGATATCTTTCAGCCTGCCGTTGTTCATTCAAAAACCGTATTTTAATTAGTTGTAAATTTTTAAAAATTATGTTAAAATTGATGCAACAAAAATATGAATTTGTAACACTTATATTATAGAAACATCCGATTGAGGCATTATAATCCGAAAAATACGGGGGGTAAAAAACATGAATTCCGAAAATAAAGATAAGAAAAAACTTATTTTCCACACCTTTATTGAACTTCTCGAGCAAAAGCCGTTTGATAAAATAACGGTTAAGGATATAGTTGAAACCTGCGGCATCAACCGCAACACTTTCTACTATTATTACAGCGATATCTATGACCTTCTTGAAGAGATTTTTGCAAACGAACTCAAGCTCCTTGTTGATGCCCACAAAGAAGGAAAATCATGGATTCAGGCTTTTGCCAAAATTGCAAACATTGCCTATGAGCATAAAAAACTTATCAACAACATCTGCTCTTCACGAAGCTATAATTACTTTGAAAACTATATGTATAAAGCCTGCAAGCACATTGTTGTTGATTTCGTGCATGTCAGCGCGGAAGGCATGAAGGTTCCCGAAGAGGATATCGAATTCATTGCCTCTTTTTATGAATATGCATTTCTCGGAATTATTTCGGAATGGTTCAGAACGGGAATGCGTGAAGATCCGCTCAAGCTCGGCAGTCAGCTCTGGCTGATTTCGGGCAACATCAAGGAATCGCTCAGACGAAGCGAAAAAAGATTGGAAAACAGGATTGAAAATGGAAATATTGTTTGAGGATAAGCATATTGCGGTCTGCATAAAGCCCGCAGGGATTATAAGTCAGAGCAGCGGTACCGATACCGACATGATAGCTTTGCTCAATGCTCATTTTGAAGAAAACGGCGAAAAGGCTCAGGCATTCCCCGTTCACAGACTTGACCGCGAAACCTCGGGTATCATGGTTTATGCAAAGAATTCCCGCTCTGCCGCAGAGCTTTCAAAGCAGGCGGAGCAAAATAAAATCAAAAAGCATTATTATTCCGTTATTAACGGCTCTCCCGAAGAAAAATGCGGAGTGCTGACCGACCTTCTTTTCAGGGATAAGCAGAAAAACAAAACTTTCGTTGTCAACCGCATGCGTAAGGGAGTCCGTGATGCATCGCTTGAATATAAAGTCATCGGCGAAGCCGACGGTCTTTCACTTCTTGACATCCTTCTTCACACGGGCAGAACTCATCAGATAAGAGTTCAGTTCGCAAGTCGGAAAATGCCGCTTATCGGAGACGGAAGATACGGCGGAGGCGGCGGAAAGCTTGCTCTTTTTGCACATACGCTTGAATTTTTGCATCCCGTAACAAAAGAATCCCTTTCATTTTCCGCAAAACCCGATATTACGGACTTTCCGTGGAACAAATTTATATAAAAAACAGGCTGACCCGTTTGAGTCAGCCTGTAATTATTTTACTTATGCGTCTGTTTCTGTTGCGGGAGCAGTTCTGTCGATTGTGTATTCAACAGTGTTGCTGTAACGGAAGGTTACGGGAACTGTGCCGATATCTGCAAGTGAGCCCTGACCTGTTACATTTGTTGCAACATCGATGTTCTTTACATACTTGATTGTGTGAACTTCATCGGTTTCGATATTTGAAATGATGATAATCTGGCAATCCTTATATGTAAGAGTGGGCTTCTCAACGGTGAGATATTTCTCAGCCTTTGTGAACTCTGCCATAACATCGTCAACATTGCCCATGTCATAAGCCTTCTCGATTGTTTCGGGAAGAGCAGGGGATTTGAGAGTAAGAGTGATTGTTCTCTGGTTTTCATTATCAACGCAGGTTGCACTCTCGATATCTTCAAGAGTAAGTGCGCTGACATAGCTTGCACCCTTAACGGGCATGAAAGCAACCATATCTTCGCCGTAAGCAAGCTCTGCACCGTCGTTGTGGAGCATGTAGCTGTCAAGAGAAGTGATAGCGGCATTGATATATGCGTTTTCGCTCATTGCGATATCGTTGCCTTCAGCATCCTTTGCCTTGCCGATGCTCTTGCTCTGACCCATGTTGACCTTAGCCTTTGCAGCCTTTACTTCGTTGATATGAAGATTGAAATATTCAAAGATAGTTGCTGTGTTTGCCTTAAGCTGCTCGGGAGTGTAGGTTGTGTCTGTTACAACCATGCTCTCTTCGTCGATGCTTGTTGTGATATCGGTGGGAAGGGGAGTTTTAACAAAGATTGTTGTGGTAGTTGTTGCCTCTTCTTCGCCTGTTGAAGTACAGCCTGCAAATGCAAACAGGATTGAGAAAATGAGGATAACGCTTATTGCAGCTAAAATTTTCTTGTTCATGGTTAATCTCCTTTCGCAAACGGCAGAAACGCCGCTTCCTGCGATATTAATAGAGTAATTATATCACATATACCGATAAATTACATCTGATTTTTATGAAATAAAAATTTTTGTTGAAAGTGAAAAAATTTGCCATGCCGACTTTGTTGATAATGCATAATTATCAGACATCAAGTCCCTTTTCATCATAGAGGAAAAGTGTTTCAAGGCAGATATCAAGACCTGCTTCGATGGTTTTGAGGTCAAGATTTTCGTGATTATCGAGTCTTGTGTGATAATATCTTGCGGGTGCGGGATCCATAGCAGCAAACGATGCTGCCTTGATGCCTGTGCCGCTTTTTGAAACTGCCGCCGCATCGGTTGCACCGAGAGAAACAGTTTTGAAGGGAACATCATAACCTGCGATTTTTGCACCTGCCTGAACAAGTTTGCAGGCTTCTTCGTTATTTTTGACCGTTCCTGTCATATCCTTATTATATATAGCAAGGTGGTCAAAATCGTGAACGGTGTCAATTGCAACAAAAACGGTTTCAACATCGCTGAATTCCTTACCGTGCTTTTCGCAGAAATCCTTTGCACCTCTGAGACCGATTTCTTCCGAACCCGTGCAAAGAGCAACAACCTCTGTGTTTTCAAAATGAATGTCGTTATCCTGAAGGAATTTGAGAATGCCGATTGATGAGAAACAGCCTGTGAGGTCATCGTTTGCACCCTCAACAATACGCTTCTTATCATAGAAAAGAGATGCCGCAAGGAAAAGAACGATAAAGCCGAGTGCAACATAACTGAGCACATCCATTGCGGTTGAATTGATGAATTCGGAGTTAACAAATGACATTGCAATTGCAACAATGCTTGCAACGGTTACATAAAGAACACCGACAAGCGAGCCGCCGATAACGGGAATAAGAAGCTTGGGACCGCCGTAATAAGTGAATCTCCACTCCATTGATGAGTCTGCATGACCTGCAAAGATTATGCGGCGTTTTGTTTCGCCTGTTGCTTTACGGATACCATAGGTATTATATGAAGTCTTTTTGGGAAGAAACGGATCAAGTGTTTCTTTATAGAAAAGAAATTCGGTAACAATAAAGAAAAGGCAGATAACCGCAAGTGCAACCGAAACATAAAAAAGAGCGGGAACAACAAAAAACTGACCGAGGAAAAAGAGCACGGATGAGATTGTCATAAGCACAACCGACATGGGAATCCATCCGAGGAATGCCTTGGGATGAACGGTGAACGAATCAACCTTAACCTCATCACAGCAGGTTTTAAGCTCCTCTGCCATGAATTCAATACCCTTCTTTTCTTCTTCACTGCCTGCAAAACGGGGGCCGATTTCCTTGCAGACCTTCTTGATTGCCCTTGCCGCATAGTTTGTATACATTCTGCGTTCGGACTGATAATTTTTTACGCTTTCGCTTGCTTTCAAAGCAAACACTCCCTTTCATTTTATTTTCAGATTAGCTTTTTGCAAATTATTTATTAACAATGCCGCGTTTTATTTGACATTATCGGTTTTTGAGTTTATTATGGACTTATGAATTTATAATCGGAGAAACTGTTATGAAAAGAATTATCGCATTTATTGCTGCGGCAATCGCCGCCATAGTTGCTTTTTTCGGGGGACTGTTTGATTTTGACCCCGTTGACGAAACAACAACCGAAGCTCCTGCCGTTACACAGGCGGTGAAAATCGAAGATTACGAATATGCCTATGCAGGCTTTGAGCCTTACTATGCGAATGTTGACATTGAGGATTGGAAGATGCTTCTTGTCAACAGAGATTACATACTCCCCGATGATTACGAGGTTGAGCTTGCTCCGTGCATCGCCGATGATCCCGACAGCCTGCCGCTTGACCACCGCGTTGCACCGCACTACAATGAAATGTATCTTGCGGCTCTTGAAGACGGAATTGAGCTGACTCCCGTTTCGGGCTACCGCTCGGTTGAACGCCAGAAAAATAATTTTGATAACAAAATTCAGAAATATATCAATGAGGGCTACAGCAAAACCGAAGCCACTCAGATGGCGGCAACAATCATTCTTCCTCCAGGCACAAGCGAGCATAATGCAGGTCTTGCCATGGATATATGCAGCCTTTATCAAAATTTTGAGGATACCGAAGAATTTGCCTGGCTGAGCGAAAATGCCGCCGATTACGGCTTTATTCTCCGCTATCCCGAGGATAAGCAGGATATCACCAACATCATCTATGAGCCGTGGCACTGGAGATATGTCGGAGTTGATGCCGCAAAGGAAATGAAGGAAAGCGGCGAATGCTTTGAAGAATATATCCTGAATTATGAATTGGTTTAAATTCGGTTACAGGCGGAGCCTGTCCTTGATTTTTCATTATTCACTTTTCATTTTTCATTAAACTTTCCTGCTGTTTCCGGGCTCTCCGCCCTCGGAAATATTTTCTCTTCTGAGAACAACCATAACGGTTTTGAATAAAATCTTAATATCGAGTCCGAAGCTCTGTTTGTCAACATATTCCTTGTCAAACAGGGCTTTTTCTTCGTCTGAAAGCATATCCCTGCCGTTGACCTGAGCAAGACCCGTTATGCCCGGTCTGACGGAATAAACACCGTATTTTTTTCGGATATTGCGGATTTCCTTCTCTTCGGGAATGAGCGGTCTCGGACCTACAAAGCTCATGTCACCCGCAAGCACATTGAAAAGCTGAGGAAGCTCGTCAAGACTTGCCTTTCGAAGGAATCTTCCGCTTTTGGTTATGTATTTTTCTGCTTCGACAAGGTCGTTTGTTGCCGCAAGAGGAGTTCCTCTTTTCATGGTGCGGAATTTATAAATGTAGAAAAGCTTGTTATCCTTGCCGACTCTGTATTGCCTGTAGATAACGGGATTTCCCGCATCAATCGCAATAATGATTCCGATAATCAGAAAAACCGGAAGCAGAAGTATTATGAGCAGAAGGCTCACTGTAAAATCGAATATGCGCTTCATTTTCACACCTCGTTTATGAGCGTTTTGACCAGAAAACATAATCCTCTATCAAAACCGCTCTTGCAGGCGCTCCTTCAATCCCTTCACATTTAACGGGAGGAGCAAAAAGAAAATAATTGCCGGGTTTTACCTCTGAAAGGTCAAGCCCTTCGAGAACAGCCACCGAATTGAGCAGAAACGCTTTGTGCGGACCCGTCTGATTTCCCTTACAGCCGACGGAATTTGAATCCGTGCCGATAAGAATCAGCCCTCTGTCAGCAAGCTCCTGAGCGGAAGAATCCATAAAGAACGCCTTTCCGCCGCCTTTGATCAGCAGTCTTTCGCACTTCTTCGGAAAGCATCTGTCAACATAATCACCCGTGATAACACCCTTCGGCACTTCGATAACCGTGCACGGTCCGATAAACGGCTCCAGCGGAAGCTCATCTATCGTTTTTCCGTCAGAAACAAAATGCAGAGGTGCATCAACATGGGTTGCGGTATGGGCACAGGCATGAATAACCGAAAGATTGCACTCGGAATCCTCTCCGATAACGGCAATCTGCTCCGCTTCGGGTGCAGGGTCACCGGGATAAACCTCGGAAGAGAAAAATTTCCGTGAAATATCAATCAGTTTCATGTGTTCACCCCTTTCAGCTCAGAGTAAAAAGTGAATAGTGAATGATCTCGGACAGACTTTGCCTATAATTGATTATAAAATCAATCCTCAGTCCTACGGACAGCTCCTTTTCAAAGGAGCCCAAACAACAGCCAACTGTTTTCTCAGCCTCCTTTGGCAAAGGAGGTGGCACGGCGTTCAGCCGTGACGGAGGATTGATATCAGTTTTTGCGAAGCAATATAATTACGGATAATAATCAGCGTCACAAACCCTTGACTCTTCACCCTTCACTTTTGACTTTTCGCTTATTTTGCGGAATCCTTGAGTGATTCCATTTTAAGATAAGCATTGATGAAGCCGTCAATATCGCCGTCCATAACAGCGTTGATATTACCTGCTTCATAGCCTGTTCTGTGGTCCTTTGCAAGGGTATAGGGCATGAAAACATAGGAACGGATCTGGCTGCCCCATGCGATTTCTCTCTGCTCACCCTTGATATCGTCAATCTTGTCAAGATGCTCTCTCTCTTTGATTTCGATAAGCTTTGATTTGAGCATCTTCATTGCAACATCACGGTTCTGATGCTGGCTTCTTTCAACCTGGCAGGCACAGACGATGCCTGTGGGAATATGTGTGATACGAACGGCAGACGATGTTTTGTTAACCTTCTGTCCGCCTGCACCGCTCGAACGGTAATAGTCTATGCGAAGGTCGTCGGGATTGATTTCAACCTCAACGGTATCATCGATTTCAGGCATAACTTCAAGCGAAGCAAACGAAGTGTGTCTTCTGCCCGAAGCATCAAACGGTGAAACACGAACGAGTCTGTGAACGCCCATTTCGCCCTTGAGATAACCGTAAGCATTCTCGCCTTCAAAAAGAAGAACCGCAGATTTGAGACCTGCTTCATCGCCGTCAAGGAAGTCAATCATGCTGACCTTGAAGCCGTGCTTTTCGCCCCAGTGCTGATACATTCTGACAAGCATCTGATTCCAGTCCTGAGCCTCTGTGCCGCCTGCACCTGCATGGAAGGTGAGAATTGCGTTCTTTGAATCGTATTCACCCGAAAGAAGGGTGCTGAGAGTCATTGCATCAAGCTTTTCAACAAACGAATCAACCGATGTTTTGCATTCGTCAAACATATCGAGGTCTTCTTCTTCGTTTGAAAGCTCGATAAGAACGAGAGCATCGTTGAATTCATTTTCAAGCGAATTGTATGCGCCGACTTTATTTTTGAGCTGGCTTATTCTCTGCTGAACTTTCTGGGAATTTGCAAGGTCATTCCAGAAGCCGTCCTGAGCGGTCTGCTCCTCAAGCTCTGCAATTTCCTTTGTCATATCGTCAAGACCGAGAGCTTCTCTGAGCTGACCGAGTTTTTCTTCATATTCAAGCAACGAAAGTCTTAATTCTTCAAACTGAACCATAAATAAATCTCCTGATACATAATTAATCAGCGTATATTATAACTGTAATTTCCTCAAATGTAAAGAAGTTACGCTTATTTTTTGTATTAAAATTATATTTATTTCGCGAAGACTGAACTATTTTTAAAAATATCATTGCATTTTCGGGCATAATTAGTTAGAATATAATGTATGCTTAAAACGAAGGAGAAAGAAAACCTTGAATTACGAAAATCATTCCTGCCCTTATTGCGGCAAGCCGCTCAGAGCTGAGGATGATGTTGTTGTGTGTCCCGTGTGTGCAACTCCGCAGCACAGAGAGTGCTGGGCTGAAAACGGACATTGTGCAAATGAAAATCTGCACTCCGCGGGTTTTGTGTGGAACGATAAAAGCAATACCCGTCCTGCAACCGAAGCTCCCGCACCCGCACCCGAAACCGACACCGATACAGCCATCTGTCACATATGCGGCAGCGAAAATCCTGCCGAAGCTCTTCATTGCGGCAACTGCGGTGCTCTTCTGAAGCAAAACAATGCGGATACATCATCAGAAAATAAAATCTGCACCGTCTGCGGAAAAGAAAACGATTCCGACGCACTCCACTGCAAATATTGCGGTGCACCGATAAACGGCGAAAAATTCTATTTCAACGATAATCCCTACCTTGTCGGCACGGGTGTTACCCCCGATGAGCTCATCGGCGGCATGAAGGCAGGCGATATCGCACTTTTCACTCAGACAAACACCAAAAGATATCTGCCCAAATTCAAGAGATTTGCAAACGGCAAAAAGCTTTCGTTCAACTTTGCGGCGTTTTTCTTTGCACCGTACTGGTTCTTTTTCAGAAAGCTTTATAAAGCAGGCGCCTTTTTCATCGTTCTTTTTGCAGCGGCATCGCTGATGCTTTCGGGCTTTGCAACCGAAATTTTCAATGCTTACGACCCTTATATCAGCCTTGTCAACGAATTTGACTATGAAAATGCAACCGAAGAAGAATTTGCCGCTTTTGAAGCCGAAGTTCTGAAAATGAGCGATGAAATTTTTGATAAAACCAAAAAGCCCATGCTGATAATCCTCGGCGTTGATGCTCTGACCCATCTTCTCTGTGCTCTTATTGCCGACAGGCTTTATTATAAGAAACTGAAAGATGACATAAAGCTCATTGACGAGAGCATTATCGAAACAAACATGCGTAAGCTTATGATTTCACGCAGAGGCGGTCTTTCACCGCTTGCTTTTGCGGTAAGCATTATGGGATATAATTCACTCGTTCAGCTTCTCGTTTCGGGAGCTGACATGATAATGAACAGTTTTTAATTTGAATTTTACGGAGGAACAGATTATGAAAGTCAGAAAAGCCATAATCCCTGCTGCAGGTCTCGGAACAAGAGTTCTCCCTGCATCAAAATCAGTACCCAAGGAAATGCTCAACATCGTTGACAAGCCTGCAATCCAGTATATCGTTGAAGAAGCGGTTGCCGCAGGAATCGAAGATATCCTTATCATCACAAACAGAGGCAAGGGTGCAATTGAGGATCATTTCGATCATTCGTTTGAGCTTGAAGCAGGTCTCAGAGGCAATCCCTCAAAGGAAAAGCTCTATGAGGATGTCAAGGCAGTTGCAAATCTTGCAAATATTTACTTTATCCGTCAGAAGGAAACAAAGGGTCTTGCCCACGCACTTCTCTGCGGTAAATCCTTTGTCGGAAACGAGCCTTTCGCTGTTCTTTACGGCGACGATGTTATCGTTTCGGAAGATCCCGTTACCGCTCAGCTTACCCGTTGCTACGAAAAATACGGCAAGGGCGTTGTTGGTGTTAATGAAGTTTCCGAAGAACTTATCAGACTTTACTGCACACTCGATGTTTCTCCCATTGAAGGTGAAGACAGAGCAATGACCTGCCGCAGAATCATCGAAAAGCCCGCTCCCGACCAGATTCTTTCTCTCTTTGCAATTCTCGGAAGAGTTGTTCTTCCTCCCGAAACCTTTGAACTCATCGAAAAAGGTCTTGCAAACACTCCCGAAGGCGAGGAATTCTATCTTACCGATGTTTTCACAGAACTCGGCATGAAAGACAAACTTCTTGCTTATGATTTTGACGGCAAGAGATACGATATGGGCAACAAACTCGGAATCATGAAGGCAAACTGCGAGGTTGCCATGAATCATCCCGAAATCGGAGATGACTTCAAGGAATATCTCAAAGAGCTTGTCAAATCATTCTGATCAAGTAAGGAAGTATAAAAATGAAAAATACATATTCACGCTCTCTGACTGCAATTCTGCTTGCGCTGATTATCGCAATCGTTCCTCTTTCGGCGGCTTTTGCATCAGACAGCGGAGCAGTTATCAGGGCACTCACTCCCACCGATGCCGCAACAGGCACCGATGCACCGAGCGTTCCCGATGAACCCTCTGAACCCGAAAACAGCGAGGTTGTCGGCACTATTTCTCTTGCATTCCGTCTGAGCCACATTTCATTCGGTCATGTATGGGTTTATATCCACAACACAAGTGACAAACCTTTTGTTGTCGGTCTTTACACCGTTCAGCCCGGCGAAGGCGTTTCACTCGGCAACTTCAATCTCACCCGTTCAGACGGCAGAGGTCTTTATTACAATGTTGAATCCCATTGCGGTCACAAATACGGCATCGACGGCACAATTGCCGTTACCGATAAGCTCACCTACGGCAGACTCAAAGCAGTTACAAAGGTTCTGAAAAACGGCAATCATTTTGACCCCATTTATAACTGCACGGGCTTCGCACTCACCGTATGGACCGCAGGTTCGGCAAAGCTCATTCCCTTCATCCCCATTCCCTGCGTTGCAATGCTCGGAATTGTTATGTGGGGCGGCAGACTCAACAGCCTTGAAATGTCCGATGTTCCTGCAGATCAGGTTTATAAGCAGGTCGGCAACGGCAGCGACGCTTATCTCAAGCCCGTTTCCGAAGGCTCGCTTGACAGCAAAATATAATTAAAAAATTAACCGTCGGTTGTCCGCACAAGACAGTCCGACGGTTGTTTTATGTATGGTTTTATTAACAAGTTAAAAGTTTATAGTGAAGAGTGAATAGTTTCGGAAGGGCTTCGCCCTTACCCAATTATATAATGAAATGCGTAATCAATGGTCACTTTTTATATAATATTGCTTGCCCCTTGGCTCCTTTGAAAAGGAGCTGTCGAGCGTAGCGAGACTGAGGATTGATGAATGCGTAAGCATTCGGGCGATTCATGAATCGCCCCTACCGCTTTTTTCTCTCCTTCAGTCCTTCGCTCCGGAAAATACAATTGCTCCGCAAAAAGTGATTAAACTCCCTCAAGAGGGAGCCGAAGGAGCAGGATTCTGCTATACAAACAGCTGTCTGTTTTCATAGCCTCCCTTTTAAGGGAGGTGGATTTTGGCGAAGCCAAAAGACGGAGGGATTTAAATATAATCAGGTAAAAGTGAAGCCCTTCCGAAATTATTCACTCCTCGCTGTTAACTTGTTAATTAAAGCATTCTTTAATTAACAAAATATCTCACAATAGTTAAAAAAGAATTCATACGGAATTAATATTTGAGGGTTATCATTCAATTGTACCAAGCAGGAGCCGCAACCTGCAAGGTACTGCTCATTTTGAGTAAGCAATACCCCTCCTCAATTCAACCCCATGCAGAAAAAGGTGCTTCCTCGGCACCTTTTTCTTGCGTTTTACTGAAATCTCATGATTTCAACTATAATTCTTCCTTTTTTGGAAACAGACGAGCAATCGCCGATAATAATTCTGCCCTTTCGCCTGAAGACGATTTTATCGCCTTCGGCGATTTTTTTATCGGGCTTTGTGCATTCGGTATCGTTAACATAAACAACACCGCTTTCAATCGCACTTGCCGCATCGCTTCTTGAAATATGGAATGCATTTTTTACAACGCTGTCAAGCCGCATTGATGAAACGGTAAAGCTGTCGGGCACTCCGACCGCCTTTGTGCCGTCTCTTGCCTGCGAAGGCGGAATTATTTTTGCTTTAAGAGTGCCTCTGCCCGCTTTATCAAGATTTTCCGCAATGAACGGAGCGATTTTCGCAAGCACCGCCATTCTGCATCCGTTTTCCGAAACGATGATATCTCCCGTCATTTCGCGTTTTATGCCGAGACCCATCAGAGCACCGAGATAATCCCTGTGACCGAGGGCAGGCGAAAACTTATCCTTCTCAATTTCAATAACCGCAATCGGGTCGTCATCGGGAAACGAGTCAAAATATTCCTGAGGCTCATCGGTTATATAATCGGGCATGAAAACGGCAATGCTTCTTTCGCATTCGTCAAATCCGCCGTAAAAAAACATTCTTGCATCCGTATAAGCATTTTTCATTGCAGAAACAACGGAACGCTCATGCATATCAAGAAAAACGCTGTTTGTTATCATTGAATTCTCACTGCAAAGGCGTGCTTTATCTTCAATTTTCGCAAGAAGAATTTTTTCATCCGATGTCATAATTTCACCTTTTAAAAAACCGCCGTATCAGAAGAAACGGCGGTATATTTATTGTTTTATTAAAGAACAGCCGAAACAAGCAGTGCTGCCATTGCAAAAAGAGCTACATAGGGAGCAATGTAAATCCAGAAGGGCATAAGCATGAGTGCCGTAAGTCCGCCGCTGACAACCTTGATTGCCATTGTGCTTTCAGCTTCGGAAATATTCTGCCAGCAGAAATGAATGTCTTTTCCGTCTCTGTAATACTGGTCAATACCGAGGTTGTTTTTTGAAGCTACACCAAGGAATCCGCATTCTTTGAGACCGTCGGCAACAATCTCTGCCATCTTTTCATCCTTGAAGGTAATCAATCCCGTCATGCGAAGCTCGTCTGCAGGCTCCTGCTCTCTGAGCTGACCGTTTTTGAAACCTGTGCACCACCAGTATTTATCATATTCTCTGGTAAATTCACGGGTCCAGTTGCCGTTAAGCTCCTGATGCCAGATAGTCATTTCCATATCAAGCCAGTCTTCTTCGCCTGGGCAGTTGAAGAAAGTCCAGTCACCCACACCGTCTTCATCATGCTCTCTGTTATAAATTCCGATTTCTCCGCCATAGAAAATCATGCCGTACTGACCCTTCCACATCTGGAGCATCCAGTCCTTGTCTTCATAAACAAAGAAAATGCGGATGTAGTCATATTCAAGCAGAATATAGGGAGCAAAAATATCATAAATCTTGCCGAAGCCGAAATTATACTGCCATGCATCCTTATCGTTTGTGTAATAATAGTCATCAACATAGCTGTACTGATAGCTCAGCACCTGATGGTCTTCAAGGAAATTCTTGAGCAAGTTTCCTTTTTTGACAACATGGATAACATATTCGCCTCTGAGGGTTTCGCCGTTAACCTTGCAGGTAGCGGTTATGGTTGCCTTACCGAGAGCCTTGCCTTTGACATTACCGCTCTGATCAACAACAGCAACATCGATATCCGAGGATGCCCATACTATTGTCGGCTGCTTGCTGACATTGGTTACCGTTGCTGTCATCTGAATTGATTTTCCGATTTTGACCGAAAGGCTTTCAGCTGAAAGAATAAGAGCTACCGTCTTATCTTCTTCGGGAACGGGGTCTGTGGGAGTTGCAACCGCAAATGCCGTAACAAGAGATGAGAACGCAAAAATAAACACAAAAAATACTGCGGTTACTTTTAATACTGTCTTTTTCACTTATATACCTCCGTAAAAATAATCAGGTAGATATTACCACAACATATTGTGTAAAATCAAGCTTTATTTGTATTTTCGGGATTTTATTGAAAATCGCGGCATTACATGATATAATAATTACTGATTATGAATAAAAAACAGGAGGTTTTTCCGTGGAGCTCAGGAAAAACGACAGAATAAATCTTAAAATCGAATCCTGCTCATCAAACGGCAGCGGTATCGGCAGACACAACGGAATGGCAATTTTCGTACCCGCAACCGCAGTCGGAGATGAGATAACGGCACATATTCTCAAGGTAAAAAAGACCTATGCTTTCGCAAAGGTTGAAAATATTCTTGTTCCCTCGGCAGACAGAATTCAGCCCGAATGCCCCGTTTATCTCAAATGCGGCGGCTGCGTTTTTTCTCACATGAATTATGATGCCGAAAAAGAAATAAAATCAAATCATGTCAAAGAATGCTTCAGAAGAATCGGCGGAGTTGAGCCTGATTTTGAACCGATTATCGGAGGAGATTCTGACAGCCGTTACCGCAACAAGGCTCAGTATCCCGTTGCGATTGACGGCAATGAAATAAAAACGGGATTTTACTCTTCACACAGCCACAGAGTTATCCATTGCCCCGACTGCCTGCTTCAGCCCAAAGAATTCAGCGGAATTCTTGAGATTTTTTCGGATTACATAAAAGAAAACGGTGTTACCGTCTATGACGAAACGGCTCACAGAGGTCTGCTCCGTCATATCTATATCCGAAAAGGTACGGCAAGCGGCGAAATCATGGTTTGTGCCGTTATCAACGGAAGCAGACTGCCCGATGAAGAAAAACTCGTTGCCTCTCTGCTTGAAAAAGAAAGCAATATAAAAAGTATTATTATAAATTCAAACACAAAAGATACCAATGTTATCCTCGGAGAAAAATGCAGAACCCTTTGGGGAAATGACTGCATAACCGATATTCTCTGCGGTCTGAAATTCAGAATTTCTCCGCTTTCGTTCTATCAGGTCAACCGCAATCAGGCCGAAAAGCTCTATGGAAAAGCGGCGGAATACGCAGGTCTTACGGGCAGTGAAACCGTTATGGACCTTTATTGCGGAGCAGGTACAATCGGACTTTCAATGGCGAAGAATGCCAAAGAAATCATCGGTGTTGAAATCGTTCCCGAAGCGATTGAAGATGCAAAAATCAATGCGGAATTAAACGGCATAAGCAATGCCCGTTTTATATGCGGAGATGCGGCACAGGCGGCTGAAATACTTAAAAACGAAGGTGCAAAACCCGATGTTATCATTCTTGACCCGCCGAGAAAGGGCTGCAGCCCCGAAATGATTAAAACTGCGGCAGAAATGAAGCCCGACAGAATTGTTTATGTTTCATGCGACCCTGCAACCCTCGCGCGCGATTGCGGACTCTTCAAGGACCTCGGCTACACAGCCGTCAAAGCTACCCCCGTCGATATGTTCCCGAGAACAGGTCATGTGGAGACGGTATGTCTTTTGTCCAAACTTAATGTCAAGCACCATATCGAAATTGATTTGGATATGGATGAGCTAGACTTAACCGCAGCCGAAAGCAAGGCAACCTATGATGAAATCAAGGAATATGTATTCAAAAAGTTTGGGTTAAAGGTCTCCACTTTGAATATAGCTCAGGTCAAAGCCAAGCACAGTATCATTGAAAGAGAATGCTATAACAAAGGCAAAGACGGCCACCGTGTCCCCAACTGCCCGAAAGAAAAAGAAGACGCCATTACAGATGCGTTGAAGTATTTTAAGATGATTTAATTTGATATGCTTATACAAAAGAGCCCATCCATTCGGATGAGCTCTTTCTTGTTTTTAGAATATACCTTTGAATGCCTGAGGAATAACCTTTGTTAAACCAAACAGCTTCTTGAAGAAAGCAATGATCTTATCAAAGAAACCAGCTTTAGATGTCATTGTCTGTTCGTCTGAACTGATGACATTTCCGTTTGCGTCAACGACGGATATTCGTGCCCTTGACTACATATTCACCATACTTTTTTCTGGATATTAGGCATAACCTTAGTAAATGTTCTGCCGGTATTTTAAATATAAACCTCAACATAATAAGGACCTTCAACGGATGTATCAAAAATATAACGCATATGATAGCAATGCCAAGTACAAATATTTTCAGCAATAGAAATAAGAAAAACCCCCGTTGATAATAATGATTTATTACCGACGGGGATTCTGTGATTTTCGCGATGTTATTTTGTGTTATGAAAGTATCATAATAAGGTCTACAATAGGTTGGATGAATGTTTCTGTGAAGAAGGTTGCAATTGCATTAAAGAAATCGATAATAGGCTGAAATAGCTTTTCCATTCCTGTCGGTTCAGGTTCGGGACCGGTTATTCTGTAACTAAACGAAATTTCAACACCTGAAACCAAATAACTGTTGGGCTTATAAGCTTCATACTCCATATTAAATATAACATCATCTTCTTTGTTTGTGGCCGCTTTAATCGTTACGGGAAGATCATATACGAGTCCCGAAATCGCATACCCGTCTTTAGGATAAACATAAATTGTTGAGTTATAGCTTTTGCCAAGCTCAAACGCTTCTGCTCGCTGCGGACTGACGGAATTATTGGTTCTGTACCACGCATCGAATGTTTCCTGTCTTATTTCAAGACCCTCGGTATTAAAGGTGAAGAACTCCATAAAATCCTCGGGTTTCTTGCCTGCAATATCACTGTCAAAGGTGATGTCAACCGAATGTATAAGCTTAATCGGTCCTGTGGGTGCATAATTAAATCTGATTTCGATATAATCTCCGCTTACACCGTCCTCTGAATGTATTGTGTATTCGGGATCTCTGCTGTTCACATCATTTTCAATCAGAACTTTTCTTCTTACAATAACGCCATCTGTAAGTTCATCTGCATCAGC
>JAZOVN010000125.1:0-1812 GCA_045658725.1 Acutalibacteraceae bacterium | reverse complement strand
AGATTGAAAAAGAATACAGCGAAACCGATTTTCTTTACGGAGAAAAAAGAGAAGGAGTCTGTGAATCAGGATTTGATGCGGGACTTTTCGATGCAATGAAAGAAAAAGGAAGCGGTCAGGCTATTTATTTCGGCCACGATCATGTGAATGATTTCGGTGTTATGAATGACGGCATTCTTCTTTCTTATATCCAGCCATCAGGCTATTCCGCATATAATATGCAATCCAAATTTGATGCACCCGAAAATGAATGGATTCAGGGCGCAACACTTCTTAAAATAAACTCTGACGGCACATACTCTGCAGAAATAATATTCAATCACAAATAAAAAGGAGAAAATATAATGGGAAAATTCAAAGAAAAATTTCAGGAACTGAAAAACAATCCGGATGTTGCTCTTAAAGAACAGGTCGGATATGTTTCGGGTGTTTTCGGCAACTGTATGGGTCAGGATTCCGTCGGTACATACACGGATCAGTTCATGTATGATTATATGGGACTCAAATCCTCACATATTGTTACTATGAAATCCGTTACAACAGGTGTTAATATTCTTATTGCTCCGATTGTCGGTGCTTTGCTTGATAATAACCATTCAACAAAAGGTAATGCTCGACGCTTTATGATGGCATCTGCCATCCCGTTTACACTTTCATCAATTCTTCTTTTCATTGTCCCCACAGCATCAGTAACATTCAATCTCGTATGGAGCTTTCTGCTGTTTTTGCTTTTCAATATTTCAGACACCTTTTTTGATGTTGCTCTGTCAACACTTTCTGTCAGAATGACTCCGAACGCAAAATCAAGAAAGAACTTCTACACAATTGCACAGTTTGCCTCAACTCTCGGTTCAATGCTTCCCGGCGGAATGGTACCCATTATCATTGAACTTCAGGGAAACGATTATGCTAAAGAAAAATGGGCGTTTTTTACCGTTGCTTTAATTTTCGGCGTTCTCGGAATGTTCACAATGCTTGTTCCCTGCCTCACTCTTAAAGAACGCAACATGGTTCTCCCTCCCAGAGAATCCAAGAAAAAAATTAAAATTGATTACAAGCTCATTCTTCTTAACAGACCCTTGCTTCTTCTCTGTCTCAGTCAGGTTATCGATTCAATCAGACAGGTCTGCTATAACTCACTTCCGTTCTTTTATAAGCAGACACTCAATAAATACAGCATGAAAACTTATGTTGAAATGGGAAGCTCCGCACTTTCATACGGAGGACTTCTTTCCGTTCCTTTTATCGGCAAAAAACTTTCATCAAGAGATATTGTTGTGTGCGGTTATCTTCACACAGGTATTTGCTATCTTTTACTTTTGCTTTTCGGATATAAATCACTCTGGCTTGTCGGTATTCTTATTGCACTCGGAGGTCTTCCCAATGCTGCCATGAGTGCCGCAAGAAGAATTCTTCTTGCCGATTCAACAGATTATATGGAATGGAAAAGCTACAAAAAATACGGCGTTGCACAGCGTAACGAAGGTATGGTCTTTGCTTTCAGCACGATGATTTCAAGAATTTCCGCCCTTTGGAAAGAACTTCTTGTTAACGGCGGACTTGCGCTTATCGGTTATCAGAGCGCACAGATAATTAACGGAGAAATGGTTGAAGCTATCCAGACACCCGAAACTTTACACGGAATATTCCTTCTCGTCGCTGTTCCGGGTATCATAGGCAATCTTCTGCCGGGCATAATCATGTTGTTTGATAACTTTACCGGTAAACGAAAAGAAAAAATCATGGCTGAGCTTGAAGTAATCAGAGCTGAAGCAAAATCAAAGCTTTCGGAAAAAGAAAATATGCTTTGAT
>JAZOVN010000124.1:0-4035 GCA_045658725.1 Acutalibacteraceae bacterium | reverse complement strand
GATTTCAAGAAATTCGAAATCAAAACCTTCAGAATCGATTCCGAAGGATATGTTACCGAAACAAACTTCCTTGAAGGAATTATAAAAGAATAATTCAAAAGCCCGAATTTATTATAAGTTCGGGCTTAAATTAAAGGTGATATTTTATGCCGTGGATATGGCTTGACGAAAAGATTTATCCTCAATTTCAAAGAAACAGATATAATACTCTGTATGATTGCGATAATAAAGAATCCGAAGATTTCAGATATTGTGTTGTTGATTGCTTCAAAGAATATAAATTTGATAAAAAAATTAAAACTTTCAACTTCCGTGTCAGTGCCGATAACAGTTATATATTACATATTAACGATAAACTTATCGGCATCGGTCCTGCTTTGCCCGGAGGCGATTTCCTTTGTACCGCCAGACCGCCGAAGTTTTACGCAGACAAGTATAAACTCGATTATCATCTTGATAACACAGCTAAGCTTGTAATAAATGCCAAAGTCAGACTTCAGCCTGAAATGTGCTGTGATTATTCCTGCGGTCACGGCGGATTTTATCTTTCGGGAACGGTTACATTTGACGACGGTACATCAGAAAATATCGAAACCGATTCTTCATGGTTTGTTGAACCCGATGAATTTTACAAGGACTTTTTGTATTATAATTCTACCGAAAGAGAAGCATGTAAATATTTCTATCCTTTGGTCATTGACAATTTGCGTATTAACGAGGATTCCTGTATACCTCCGAGGTCTTTGAATAAGATTTTTGAAACGGGGATATGGGTCGGAGTCGGCGAAACACTTAAATGTGAATATGAACTCGACAAGATTTACGGTTTTCATCCCGTTCTTGAATCCTTCGGTAATTGTGATGTACTATTAAAAACCTGCGAACTCAAAGGACAGAACGAAACTGACGAAAGAATTATATTCGGTCATCACGGAAAGAAATATTTTTCATTTCGGATGCACAGTGCAAGCGTAGTATCGCTTTGTATTGCAAACACGGATGACCATGAAATCCGCGTTGATCTGTCACTTATTGCTCCATTGTATCCGATTGAAAATGAAGGTTGGTTTGAAACAAGCAATGATTCTCTCAACAAAATATATGATGTTTGCAAACATACATTAAAGATATGCCGTCAGTCAATACATCTTGACAGCACAAAGCATCAGGAACTTCTTGCATGCACCGGTGATTATAATATTGAAAGTTTAATGACATTGTTCTGTTTCGGTGATATGCGACTTGCTGAATTTGATCTTATGAGAACGGCAGATTGGCTTGTGATGAATAATGGAGTTATGTTTCACACAACTTACAGTTTGATCTGGGTTCAGATGCTCCATGACGTTTATATGATAACAGGCAGAAAAGAAATTCTTATGTATTGCAGAAAAGCGCTTGATGTTTTGCTTGACAGGTTTGAGAGTTATAAAGGCGAAAACGGAATAATTGACAATCCGCCTGACTTCATGTTTGTTGACTGGACTGTTATTGACGGATTTTCAATGCATCATCCGCCGAAAGCTCTCGGTCAGACCGTTCTCAATTGTTTTTATTATAATGCTTTGATCAATGCATCAAAAATTTATAATTATATCGGTGAAAACAATTTATCAAACGAGATAGACAAAAAAGCAGAAGATTTCAAAATCAGATTTAACGAAATCTTTTTTGATAATGATAAAAAGCTTTATTTTGACGGACTCGGCACACCTTACGGCGGTGATAAATATTATCATCCTGCAAATATTAATAAAAAGTATTTTTCAAAATATCCGAATATTCTCGCTTCGCTCTACGGTCTTGCCGATAATGAACTTGCAACAGACATTCTGAACAGAATAATTTTTGATGATTCATTGCAGGATATCCAGCCGTATTTCATGCATTATCTTCTTGAAGCAATACGGAAATATAATATGTTTGATAAATACGGAATGAAGCTGCTTGAAAGATGGATTCCCGTTGTTGAGGAATGTGATAAAGGACTTGCGGAAGGATGGATTGCGCCTGAAGAAAGCTATTCCTTTGACCATTCTCATGCATGGGGAGGCACTCCCGCCTATCAGATGCCCATGGCGATAACGGGACTTGAAATTATCGAACCCGGAATGAAAAAGCTGAAATTCAATCCTAATCTTTACGATCTTAATTATGCAGAAATAATCATTCCTACCGAATCCGGCAATATATTATTTAAAGCAGAAAAAGATAAAGAAGCAATTATATCCGCACCTGAGTGCATAGAAATAATTAGAGGTGATTGATTTGAAAATTCTTACAGGTTTGACTCCTGAAAAAGTTTTTGAATACTTTGAAGCAATATCCGCAATCCCAAGAGGATCGGGTTACAATGATAAAATCAAAGAATACTGTGAAAACTTTGCAAAAGAAAGAAATCTTGACTATGTTTCTGATGATGCAGGAAATATAATCATTTATAAAGATGCATCGAAAAATTCCGAATCGGCTGAACCCGTAATAATTCAGGGTCATCTTGACATGGTATGGGAAAAAGATGACAGCTGTAACATCAATTTTGAAACCGACGGACTTGAGCTTGCGGTTGACGGAGATTATATTTTCGCAAAAGGAACAACCCTCGGCGGTGACGACGGTATAGCAGTTGCCATGTGTCTTGCAATCCTTGATTCTGATGATATCTGCCATCCTCCGCTTGAAATCGTTTTAACCGCGGATGAAGAAACGGGAATGCTCGGTGCTGCGGCACTTGATTTTTCAAATCTCAAATCAAAAAGAATGCTTAATCTTGACTCCGAAGCTGAAGGCACTTTATGGGTAAGCTGTGCAGGCGGTGTAAGAACAGATATATCTTTAAAAGTGAATTTTGAAGAAAATAATTCTGCCGCATATAAAATTGATGTCTGCGGTCTTCACGGCGGACACTCAGGCGCTGAAATTCATAAAGGTTATGCAAATGCAAACAAAGTTATGGGCAGAGTTCTTGAAATGCTCAGAAATAAAGCCGATTTCAGACTTGTTCAGATTAACGGCGGCACCATGGATAATGCTATCACAAGAGAGTCATCCTGCATTATAAGAACAGATGATTATATTATAAGTTTTATTTCCGATATCTTTAGTGACATTAAAGATGAGTATCTTTCTGCTGATCCTGATATTTTTATTTCAGCAAAATCTGTTGACAGTATAAATATTGCAATGGATGCGGCATCAACATGCAATGCAATTTCTCTTCTCAACGAGTTTCCGAGCGGTGTTATTTCGATGAGCAAAGAAATCGAAGGTCTTGTTGAAACATCACTCAACCTCGGTATTTTAAAAACTGATAATGACGAAGTAATCTACAGCTTCGCTGTCAGAAGCGGTGTTGACAGCGAAAAAGATAAACTTTCTTCAACCTTAAAACAAATTGCTGATAAATATTCTTGTAATTCTGTTTTTTACAGTGAATATCCCGCATGGGAATTCAAAAAAGATTCTTTTCTCCGTGATAAGCTTTCTGAAATTTACAAGGATATGTTTGGAAAAGAAATGACTGTAACTGCAATTCATGCAGGACTTGAATGCGGACTTTTCTGCGGAAATATCAAGGGGCTTGATTGTGTTTCCTTCGGCCCTGATATGTTTGATATTCATACTCCTCTTGAAAAATTAAGCATCTCTTCAACCGAGAGAACATGGAATTTTCTTCTTCGTGTTTTGGAAAACATCTGATTTTACAGATTTTCCTCAAGAGATTGATACTCAGCAAAAAATTTATTATTTCGCTGATATAAATTGTATAAATGTAACCTTTTACCGAATATTTCGGCAAAAGAAAGCATACAAGACCGATGCATAATGCTGAATCGATAATATTGAATTTCATTGAATCAATATGTCTGTCAAGTCCTTTTAGCATGCCGTCGGTCACAATATCTGTATACATCACGGGTACAAGCGGTGAAAGTATTTTAATATACTTTGCCGCTTCTTTTGATTTACAGAATATTTCTGCAATGGGATTTGAAAAAACAAAGAAAACAGCAAAACAGTTTGTATTTTTGATAT
>JAZOVN010000123.1:0-3651 GCA_045658725.1 Acutalibacteraceae bacterium | reverse complement strand
CAATATGCTCAATCTCAATTCCTTTTGAACGGCGGAAAAGACGGATTATCATTTTCCACCTGCTCTTTTCTGTTGCAAAAGAAACCGCAAATTCGGCACATTCTCCGTTGTCAGAAACAAATTCAAGCTCTTTTTCAGGCTTCATTTCGCAGGGTCTGTCCTTATAATTCGGAAGAATATCCCACGCATCATAGTTGCCGGGTGTATCGTGATACATTTTAAGCTTGTTGAAATCACCCTTAACCCATTCACGGCAAAGTTCTTTGTCTCTGAGAGAAATGATACTGCCATCGGGTGCGAATTCAACCGAATAAAACGGAGTTTCAGCCTTTGTTCCGTCAATCATTATCCAGTCAGGTTCAGCTTCTTCTCTTATAATTTCACCGTTTGAAAGTCCTTCGATTCCGGGCACGGCAAAAAATCCTTTTTCGCCCTTTCTGACCGTATCTCCGTTTTCATCGGGAATAAAAGTCAGGTTGTTTCGGGTGAAATTAAGAGTATTGTAATACTCTCCGCTGTTGCCTATGATTTCGGAAAGCTCTTTTTCCATCTCCTCGTAATCCGCCATTGCATCGCGGTAAACGGGAGTTATGTGGCTTCCCGGAAGGATATCATGAAACTGATTTATCATCAGCTTTTTATAGATGTTTCTGAGCTTTTCGGCAGGATAATCCCCGCCTTCTATCATTCTCATGGTGCTGATAAGCTCTGCATCCCTGAGCATAAATTCAAGCTTGCGGTTATATTCCTTGAGCTTTGATTTTGTTGTGAAGGTACCTCTGTGCATTTCAAGATAAAGCTCACCGTCCCAGACGGAAAGAGCATCGTTGCCGTCAAAATTCTTTGAAAGGAATTCCTTGGCGGTGATGTGTTCGGTTTCAGGCATAACAGAAAGCTTTTCAAAGCGGTGCATAAGCTCAACCATTTCTTCGGTTGCTCCGCTTCCGCCGTCGCCGTAGCCAAACATCTGCATTGTCTGACCGCCCTCATTTTTATCCTGATATGCATCCCAGTTTTCCTGAACCTGGCTCGGCATATTCCACGAAATGAAATGAGTCGGTGGAACGCATGCATAAACATCCGTGCCGTCGATACCTCTCCAGATGAAATTATTATGCGGGAATCTGTTGGTATCATTCCATGTTGACATTTTGTTTGAAACAAAATAATCAACACCGCTTTTTTTGAGTATCTGCGGAAGAATCCAGCTGTTGCCGAAAACATCGGGCAACCAACAGTTATTGACTGTTATGCCGAACTTTTCTCTGAAATAGTGCTGACCGTAAAGGCACTGACGGATAAGACTTTCGCATGAGGGAATATTGCAATCAGGCTCAACATACATCGCACCGACCGGTTCAAACCTGCCCTCTGCAATTTTCTTTTTCAGTTCTTCAAAAATTTCGGGATAATATTTTTCAACCGTTTCATAGGTATAAGCCTGAGTGTGGGCATACCTGAAATCGGGATATTTATCCATCAGACGGAGCTGAATGAGCACCGTTCTCAGATTTTTTTGCACGGCATGAATTCTTCGCCAATAATACGCAATATCAAGATGAGAATGTGCAATAAGAGCTACCCTGCCGCTGCCTTTATAGTCTTTATTTGAAAAGATATTTTTATCAATATATTCCGAAGCTGCTCTGACATCACCGTCACGCACATCGTCAAAATCGATCAGGTTGAGTGCCGCATCAATTTCACGGATAACGAGTGAAGAAAAATCTTCGTTAAAAACCTCGCTGAGCGCCGCATCAAGAAGCATTTCAATATCATAAACAAGCGACTGAACGGCTTCGTTGACAACCGCAATATATCCGCCCTCAAAAATCTGTCGGCATCCTCTTACGCTCAGGCTTTCGGGATTTCTTTCGTCATCGGGCTTTGAACGGTTATAGCCCATGATTTCAAAATGCAGGTTTCTGCCTTCAACATAGGGAGAAAGATCTAGTCTTTCGCGGTTAGGGTCTATGCCGCCTACATAAAATCCGTTTACCTTAACTATCATTTCTGCCGCTGTTTTGAGAGCAAAGCAATATTTCTTACCTTCAAGGCTTTCGGGCAATTCGTAATCAGCTTCGATAAAGGCTGTTCCGTCGGGAGTGAAATACATATCGCCTTTGTTCAGAGGTCTGAATTCGCCGCCGTCATAGAATTCGAAATTCATCTCCGAAACCTGACGGGCATCCTTGATTTTAAAAGTTGTTATTTCATGTTTTTCGCTGTAAATATATCTTTTGAGCCAGCCGAAGCGAAGATTTATCCATTCTTCGGGTCTCATACTTCGTCTGACGACCTTGATATGTGCCATTCCGCTTCACCTCACACATCCTGAAAATACGGTTTCTTTCGGATACCGATAACTTTTACTTTTTCGCCTTTATCGGCTTCGATCCGCTGTTCAATCCACGCAAGGCAGCGGTCAAGAATAAGACATTTTGAGCATTCACCCTGCAGAAGCACGGTAACCTCATCGCCTTCATGTTTCACAAATGTGATTTCTCCGCCGTCGCCCTGAAGTCTCGGGCGTATGTAGCCGTTGATATATTCTTCCATGAAAATGCTTCCGGAATAAATTCATAAAATTCCATTGTGATTATATCACCTTATAATATATATATCAATAAAAATATTGAAAAATTATAAAAATATCTTTTAAAATATGTGTATATGTGCTAAAATAGAAACACAGATTTGTGAGGTGAACCGTATGTTTGTTGTTACAAGCAATCAGATGTATCAGGCGGAATGCAATGCAGTTAAAAGAGGCATTTCATTTCCTCAGTTAATGGAAAACGCAGGCCAGGCCTGTGCTAAAATAATAAAAAAGCAATTCAATATCAGCCGCGAAAACAAAAAGGATGTTCTTATTATTTGCGGCAAGGGTAAAAACGGCGGTGACGGTTTTGTTATCGCACGCAAATTGTGGGAATACGGTGCGGATGTTACCGTTATGCTCGCATGCGGAGACCCTAAAGCCCAGGATGCAAAAGATATGTTTTCTCTTGTTGAAGCGGCAGGGATTGATGTTGTCCGTTACGACAATAACCTTACCGTTCTCAAAAGATTTTTCGAGAGAGCTGATATCATAGTTGAATCCGTTTTCGGAACGGGTTTTTCGGGAACACTTGACCATTCTCTCAGCGTTCTTGCTCAGGCATCAAACGCTTCAAAAGCTCCCGTTATTTCGATTGATGTTCCCGCAGGTGCAGACTGTGACAAAGCTATTATCCAGGGTACTGCATTCAAAGCAGACATAACAATTGCCATTTCGGCATATAAACCGATACATATTATGAAGCCGTGCAACAAATTCTGCGGTAAAATCATCGTTGCCGACATCGGAATAATTACTGCCGACTACCGCAATATGGATACTCCCCCGTGTTTCACACTCGGTATCAGCGACATAAAAAGCAAGCTTCCGAAAAGAAAGCCCGTTTCAAACAAAGGCACTTACGGACATGCTCTCTGTGTTTGCGGCAGCATGAAAATGGTCGGTGCGGCTTATCTTTCGGTAACGGGTGCACTCAGAAGCGGTGCAGGTCTTGTTACCGCAGCTTTTCCGCAAACCGCATATCAGGCACTCGCTCCGAAATTCACCGAGCCTCTGCTTCTTCCGCTTGAGCCGAATTTTGACGGCACATT
>JAZOVN010000122.1:0-3994 GCA_045658725.1 Acutalibacteraceae bacterium | reverse complement strand
TGGCGGCTCCTCTTATTCTCGGTAATGATATCAGAAAATTTATAAAGGCTGACGGTACTGTTGATGATGAAAATCCTGCATATAAAATAGTGACCAATAAAGAGCTGATTGCAGTTGATCAGGATTCGCTCGGCGTTCAGTGCCGCAGAATAAGAACAAACGGTGCGGAAGATGTTTTGTTGAAGCCTCTTGAAGGCGATGAATTTGCGGTTTGCTTTTTCAATAAAGCAAGCTCACCGTCGAGAATGAGTGTTTCGCTTGGTGAGATTATTTCGAAACCGTTTATAGCAACTTCATCTGCAGATGAATATATTTCGCGTGATCTGTGGAGCGGTAAAGAGAAAACAGTCAGTGATAAAATTGAAGCAAGTGTTCCTGCACACGGTGTAAGAATTTTTAAAGTGAGGGTAAAATAATATGAGTTTGTTTTCAAGAAAATATAAAAACGGAGCAGGGGATTACAGCATTCCGTGCATAAGACTTGACGAAAAGCCTGCTAATATTCCTGAAGAATTAAGTTATCTTTATGATTTTCAGATTGTTGATAATTCACTTGATTATCTCGGTCACCCTGATTCTGTTCTTTTTAAAGACGGCAGTTTTATGACCGTATATCCTTCAGGTCACGGTAAAGGTGCAATCAGAGGTAAAATCAGCACTGACGGAGGACTTACTTATAGTAAAGATATCGATAATCAGCCGAAGAGCTGGGAAAATTCAAGAGAAACTCCTACAGTTTACAGACTCGAATTTTCTGACGGTACTCCCGACAAGATCCTTCTTGTAGCAGGTAATCCTGACTGGCATGACGGCAAAGGCTCAATAGGCGGATTTAATTTTTCACTTTCGGATGATGAGGGAAAAACATGGAGTGAGTTTGAGTCTGTTTACACAAAAAAACAGGGTTACAACTATATCCCCATTGTTGCTATGGCATCACTTACCAGACTGAAGGAAAACGGAAAGTTTGTTGATAAATGGATGGCTTTCTTCCATGACAGCAAGTTTGTAAATTATAAAACCATTCTTTCTTTTGAAAACGGTAAGGCTAAATGGAGCAAACCCGAGCCGTATTTCTCTGCACACAGAAAAATCGAGAAGAAAGCACATATGTGCGAGGTTGAAGTTGTCCGTTCCGATGAGGGTAAGGGCGATGAACTTTGTCTTATTGCAAGATGCAACAACAAAAATTATAATTCAATTCTTTCTTTTTCAAATGATGAAGGAAAAACATGGTCAAAACCTGTTTTTGCACCTTCCGCATTAAACGGTGAAAGACATAAAGCCGATTATACCAAAGACGGAAGATTGTTTATCACATTCCGTTCAATTGAAAGAGATAAGGCTAAAAAAGAAAAATATTTTTCAGGATCGGTATGCTGGTTCAGCGAAGGCTGGGTTGCATGGGTAGGAACATATGATGACCTTAAAAACGGAACAGAAGGTCAGTACAGAATAAAGCTTGCTCACACTTATCTTAAGAAACAGACAGCGATTGAACTTTCGGCAAATGGAGATACAGGATATTGCGGAAATGTTGTTCTTGACGATAACACAATCGTAACTTCTACTTACGGTGCGTTCGGCGAAAAGCTTAAAGACGGAACATATAAGACTTATGTTGTTTCAAAGAGAATAAAGCTTTCGGATATTGATAAGCTTGTAAAACTTAAATAAAATAATAAGACGCGTTCACAGATTGATTCCGTGAATGCGTCTTGCTTTTTATAAAATTACTTTTTCGGGAATGCCGTTGTTTTCTCTTGACTTGTCTGCAAGAAAAACAACAAGATGACCTGAAAGCGAATCTGTTATGCTTGTGCAGGAAACCGAAGGATTTTCACCTCTTGCGTAAGCAACGAAATCCCTGACAAGATCCAGATCGCCGCCGCCGTGTGTATCGTTATCAATTTTTAAATCAAATACCGTGTCTTCATGTTCACAATCGGGTCTCGGATCTATTTTTGAAAGAGTAAATGTTGCTTTTTCAAAATCGCCGTAAATAATACCTTTTGTACCTGTGATATGAATGGTTCTTGTGCCGCTGCTTGTACCTCCGACCATGTTGTGAGTACCTGTTGCACCGTTTTCAAAATAAACGCTGACAGTCTGGTGGTCAACAACATTGTTGTCGCTTTTGTAAGCGCAAATGCCGTAGGGACTTGTTTTGAGAAGATTTATTTTATCTTCAATGGTAGGATTTTCAAGATGCTCAAGTTTATCCCACACATAAAAAGACCATCTGTCGGGATGATCAATATAAATTCTTTTTGCCGAATAAAGACATTCATTAACGAGCGGACAGTCAACTAGACATCTTGTGCCTGAGTTTTCGGGTGCATTTTCAATCCTGAACTGTTTGTTGCATCCGAAGCTTGAAACCAATGAAGGTTTTGTTTCGCTCATAAGCCACATCATTATATCAATGTCGTGACAGCATTTTGCAAGAAGCATAGAGCTGTGACATTTTTCGGAATTATTCCATTTACCCCTTACATGGCTTGTTGACATATGGTGATAGCTGACATATTCGTTTGTCTGAATACTGATGATATCACCAATTTCACCTGCAAGAATCAAATCCTTGATTTTACGGTAAAAAGGAGCATATCTGAGAACAAAGCATACCATAATCTTTCTGCCGTATTTTTCAGCAGTTTCAACAAGCTCTCTTGCTTCTTTTTCATTTACCGAAAAGGGTTTTTCAAGAAGAATATCATATCCTGCTTTGAGTAAGGGTATTGATGTTTTAACATGAACATGATCCATTGTGCCGTTTATTACTGCATCAGCAAATTTAGGCACACTTGCAAGTGCCTCAGCACTTGCAAAGCATCTTTCTTCAGGAATATTGAATCTTTTGGCTATTGAAATGCGACGGGCTTCATTCGGGTCAGCAACGCCGACAATCTCCATTTTATCACTTTCGATTTCTGAAAGTGCGGCATATGTCAGGCTTCGGTGTCCTCCGCCGACAATAATTGTTTTTAAAGGCTTAGTGTTCATAGTGTGATATTTTATTCCTCAACAGTAATTTTTATTTCGTTGCTTTCATTAGTAATCATTTCGCTCAGTTCATGGCGTCTTACCATGAGTTCTGAATACATCTGTTCGCGGAGTTTGCCGGAAAGGGGATAAAGAAATTTGGGTATAACAGCAAGGATTCCTGTGAGCTGGGGTATACCGGTGCAAAGAGCGAAAAGCCACCATTTTGTTTTATCGGTCTGGGTTCCGATTGTGATGCCTTGCTTATATCCGATTCCTTCAAGAATAAGGTTTTTGGCAGAATTCATAAACAGATTCTGCAGTTTGGTAATAAGATTTCTTGCAACTCCGATTGTTGCTTCAACTCTGTATCCGTTCTTCCATTCGCAATAGTCCATTGCTTCATTATAAAGCTCTGCTTTAACAACTTTTCTGATACCGAATGCCCATTTATCAAACCAGGCCTGAACTCCGAAAAGAATTGTCATAAGAAGAGGCTTCTGATAGTTTTTGCCGATTGAACCGACTGCAAATAATGCAAGATACCAGAATCTTGTATAAAGATCTTCGAAAACCCATATTGCTTTTGATGAAAACTTTTCTTTGATAGGTTTGACAAATGCATAGCTGATGCTTCCGTTGATTCCCGAAGGAAGATTGGCGATTGTTAATAAGGATGCGGAGCCGAGAACATCAATGAAATAGTTGGTATTGCTTCCGCTGACGCTGAATCCGCCGAGAAAATCTGAAATAGTAATAAGCAAAACAGGGTAGTTGTTTATAACAGCTTTTAATCCCTGTTTAACGCTGGGTGCTTCTATTGACTGCATAACTCTTTCTCGTGAAACAATGAAGAAATAAAGAGTGAATGCAGATGAAATTATGCTTGTTCCGAGTCCCATTACAAGGAATACATTCCGCAATTTCCATTTAAGAACATTGTTGTTTATCAGATCTATAAGAACGCCCATAATGTAATTCGGCATGTCTTCACCCATAAACCCGGTCA
>JAZOVN010000121.1:0-8580 GCA_045658725.1 Acutalibacteraceae bacterium | reverse complement strand
AAAAAACTGAAAAATTCAGAAATTCAATTGCTTTTTGTGGCTACAATCTTTGTCTTTATAGCACTCCTGAAATTTCATATCACAACAAACTAAAAATCGGCAACGACTGCAAAATCAACTCCAGTGTATATATCAATGCCCGAAGCGGTGTTACCATCGGAGATGATGTTACTCTTTCTCACAGTGCAAAAATCATTTCCACCGGATATGACATAGATCATTGGATAAATACTGGCAAAAAACTTCATGTGGAAGATGCTCCTGTTTTTATTGGGAATCATTGCTGGATAGGGGCAAATGCAACAATACTTCCAGGCGTAAGAATCACTGGAGAATATGTTGTTATCGGTGCCGGTGCCGTAGTTACAAAAGATATTACCGAAAGCAAAGTTTTGGTAGCAGGTGTTCCTGCGGAAATTATAAAGCATTTTGACTGAACCCTTTAGGAGAAAAATTATGGCTGAACAAAAATGGATGACTATTGTCAAATCAAACAAAGGATTAATAGATATGGATCTGAAAGGTCTTTCAAAGTGTAAAGACCTTATATTCCTTTTTGTACGCAGAACCTTTGTTGCGAAATACAAGCAAACAGTTTTAGGCCCTGCCTGGGCAGTTATACAACCGTTTTTCACAACGGTTGTTTACTCCGTTTTCTTCGGAAACATTGCAGGTCTCGGTGCATCGGGTGTACCTAACTTCATATTTTACCTTTCAGGAACAATTGTATGGACACTCTTTGCAAACTGTCTGACAGAAACCTCTCATACTTTTACAGGCAACTCCGCTATCTTGGGTAAAGTTTATTTTCCTCGTCTTGTTATGCCTATTTCAACGGCAATTTCGCAGTTTATCGGCTTCTTCATTCAGTTTGGATTTATGCTGTGCTTTATGGTGTATTATCTTATTACCGATGCGGGTCTTAAGCCCAATATTCTTATCGCCATGTTCCCGCTTGTACTCGTTCAGCTTGCAATTCTCGGCATGGGATTCGGTATGATTATCTCGGCACTTACGACAAAATACCGAGATCTTGCTATGGTGGTTAGTTTCGGTGTAAGTCTATGGTCATACTGCTCCCCTGTTGCTTACGATATGTTCAGCCGTTCACAGCTTGCACCGGGAAGCATGTTCTACAATATATATATGCTCAATCCCGTTACTCCTGCTATCAACCTTTTCCGTTACGGATTTCTCGGCACCGGTGATGTGGACTGGCTGTTTTACGGAATAAGCTGGATAACAACAGCGGTTGTTGCTGTAATCGGAGCATTGATGTTCAGCAAATCCGAAAAAACCTTTATGGATACGGTGTGAGGTGCGGTATGGAAGAATTGGCAATAAGAGTTGAACATGTTTCAAAAGAATACCGCCTCGGTGCTATCGGCGGTGCTACGCTTAAAGGAGAAATCCAGTCAAAGCTTGCAAAGATATTCAACAAAGAAGATCCCAACTTAAAAATCGGGGAAAAAGCTCACGGCAAAAACGAGCGTTTTCTCGCACTTAACGATATGTCTTTCGATATCAAAAAAGGTGAAACCGTAGGCATTATCGGCAGAAACGGTGCAGGTAAATCAACTATTCTCAAACTCATTTGCCGTGTTACCGCACCGACAAAAGGTAACATATATCTCAACGGCAGAATCACAAGTATGCTCGAAGTCGGAACAGGTTTTCATCCCGAACTCACGGGCAGAGAAAATGTCTACCTTAACGGTGCAATTCTCGGTATGAACAAAGCGGAAATTGACCGCAAATTCGATGAAATTGTTGAATTCTCCGAGGTCGGTCAGTTTATTGATACTCCCGTTAAGAGATATTCAAGCGGTATGAAGGTGAAACTTGCCTTTGCTGTTGCGTCTCACCTCGACAGCGAAATAATGATTATGGACGAGGTCCTTGCTGTCGGCGATGTTGCTTTTCAGAATAAATGCATCGACAGAATGAAGAAGGTTGCCGAAGAAGAAGGCAGAACAATTCTTTATGTAAGCCACAACATGGCAACCGTCAAAAGCCTTTGCAACCGTTGCATCGTGCTTTCTCACGGTCAGGTTGCTTTTGAAGGTGAAACAGAAGAGGCTATCGCTGTTTATATGCAGGACGAAAATCTTGATAACACAACATTTTTTGATACATCGGGAGCAAAAAGACATCCGAAATGCAATCAGCGACATCTTCTTCAGAATCTTCATATGTATGAATCCGAATCCTGCGTTCTTGAATACGGTAAAGTTTTTCCCTTCCGCATTGAATGGAAGAGCGAAAATGACACTGAAAGACTCCTGATGAAAATGGTTATCAACGGAATCGACGCAACTCCCGTAGGTGTTATTTTCGGTGGAGAGTTAAAACATAAAAAAGGAATGAATTCTGCTGAATTCAATTTTGATACATCCTATCTTGTTCCGGGTAAATACACGGTTGATGTTATTCTTTACGATGAAGATAAATCGGGTTCAATCATGTTTTATGACCGCACTACCGCTCTCAGATTTACGGTTGAACACGGTGAAAATTCGTTAAAACTCAAACACTGGTTCAAGGACTGGGGCAACGCTGTTTTACCCTGCATAGAGCAAATCAACGGAGGAAATGAAAATGTATAATTTCAAAGGTGAAACCTTACTTATAACCGGCGGTACGGGTTCGTTCGGCAATGCCGTTCTCAACCGCTTTCTTAAAACAGATATAAAGGAAATCCGTGTTTTCTCGCGTGATGAGAAAAAGCAGGATGATATGCGTCACGAATTCCAGGCTAAGATGCCCGAAGTTGCTGACAAAATCAAGTTTTACATAGGTGATGTGCGCAACATTGATTCGCTCAGAGGTGCTATGGTTGGCGTTGACTATGTTTTCCACGCTGCAGCTCTTAAGCAGGTTCCTTCATGTGAGTTCTTCCCTATGGAAGCTGTCAAAACCAATGTTATCGGCACAGACAATGTACTGACTGCTGCAGTTGATGCAGGAGTTAAATCCATCATCTGCCTTTCAACAGATAAGGCTGCATATCCCATCAACGCAATGGGCATCACAAAGGCACTTGAAGAAAGAGTTGCAACTGCAAAAGCAAGAAATGTTGACCCCGCAAAGACAAAAATATGCTGTACCCGCTACGGCAATGTTCTCTGCAGCCGCGGTTCTGTTGTTCCCCTCTGGATTGATCAGATCAAAAACGGTCAGCCCATTACCATTACAAATCCTGATATGACCCGTTTCATCATGTCGCTCGAAGAAGCTGTTGACCTTGTTCTTTTTGCATTCAAGGAATGCGAAAGCGGTGATATCTTCGTTCGCAAAGCACCTGCCTGCACAATTCAGACTCAGGCAGAAGCTGTCTGTGAACTTTTCGGCGGTAAGAAGGAAGATATCAAGATTATCGGCATCCGTCACGGTGAAAAGATGTATGAAACTCTTCTCACCAATGAAGAATGTGCAAAGGCAGAGGATATGGGCGACTTCTTCCGCGTACACGCAGATAACAGAAGCCTTAATTACGATAAATATTTCTCTGACGGCGATGTGAAGCGTGCAGAGCTTACCGAATTCAACAGCAGTAACACAAAGCTTCTGAATGTTGAAGAAGTTAAGGAAAAGCTTCTTGAACTTGACTATATCAGAGAAAGACTTGAGGAGTTCAACTCATAATGAAATACGATATTACATTTAAGAATAACGGAAAGCTTAAGCTTCTCATAATCGTCGGCACAAGACCCGAAATCATCAGACTTTCAGAGGTCATCAAGAAATGCCGTAAGCATTTTGACTGTATTCTTGCCCATACGGGTCAGAATTACGATTATACTCTCAACGGCATTTTCTTTGAAAATCTTGACCTTGATGCACCTGAAGTTTATCTCAATTGCGTGGGCGAAAATCTCGGTCAGACTGTCGGCAATATCATTGCATCTTCTTATGAACTTATGGAAGAAATCAAGCCCGATGCACTTCTAATCCTCGGCGACACTAACAGCTGTCTTTCGGCTATTGGTGCAAAGCGTCTTCACATTCCTATCTTTCATATGGAAGCAGGCAACCGTTGCAAGGATGAGTGCCTTCCCGAAGAAACAAACAGAAGAATTGTTGATATCATTTCCGATGTCAACATTGCATATTCCGAACACGCAAGAAGATATCTCGCAGACTGCGGTCTGCCCAAGGAAAGAACCTATGTTTCAGGTTCACCCATGGCAGAAGTTCTTGATGCAAACATTGATAAGATTCTTGCAAGTGATATTCTCTCAAAGCTCGGTCTTGAAGAGAAAAAGTATATTCTTCTCTCCGCACACAGAGAAGAAAATATCGACACAGACAAAAATTTTCGCTCGCTGTTCAATGCTCTGAACGCACTTGCGGAAAAATACGATATGCCTATTCTCTATTCATGCCATCCCCGCTCGAGAAAAAGACTTGAAAATTCCGACATCGTGCTTGACAAGAGAATCATTATGCACGAGCCTCTCGGTTTCTCGGATTACAACAGACTTCAGATGGGTGCATTTGCCGTTGTTTCGGACAGCGGTACTCTGCCCGAAGAAAGCAGTTTTTATTTGAGCATCGGCAGACCCTTCCCTGCGGTCTGCATAAGAACATCAACAGAACGCCCCGAGGCACTCGATAAGGGTTGCTTTGTGCTTGCAGGCATTGATGAAAACGGTCTGCTTCAGGCGGTTGAAACCGCAGTAGAACTTGCATGCGATAAAGATTCTGCAATTCCCGTTCCCGATTATACCGACAAAAATGTTTCCGATAAAATAGTAAGACTCATTCAGAGTTATACGGGAATTGTCAATAAAATGGTTTGGAGAAAGTTTTAATGAACATTCTTATCACCGGTGCAAAGGGATTTGCAGGCAGAAATCTCGTTGCAAATCTTTACACCATAAAAGACGGCAAAAACAAAACAAGACCGTCAATTCAGATTGACGGAATCTTTGAATATGATATTGATTCAACACCCGAAGAGCTTCACGAATACTGCTCAAAGGCGGACTTTGTTTTCCACCTTGCGGGCATAAACAGACCCAAGGAAGCAAGCGAATTTTCGGGCAACTTCGGCATTCTCGGAGTGGTTCTTGACGAACTCAAAGCTTGCGGGAACAAAGCTCCCGTTATGCTTTCATCGTCGGTGCAGGCAACTCTTGAAGGAAGATTTGCAGGCTCGGAATACGGCAAAAGCAAGCTTGAAGCTGAAAATATGCTCTTTGATTACGAAAAAGAAACGGGCGCAAAGGCTCTTGTTTACCGTCTGCCTAACCTTTTCGGCAAATGGTGCAGACCCAACTACAATTCAGCTGTCGCAACCTTCTGCAACAATATTGCAAAGGATCTGCCCATAACGGTCAACGACCCATCAGTTGAGCTTGAACTTCTCTACATTGACGATTTTGTTGACGAAATGCTTAATGCTCTTGAGGGAACAGAAACCAAAAACGGCAGATTCTGCACCTTCCCCGTTACCCATAAGGTAACTCTCGGCGAAATTGTTGAGCTTCTTGATAGTTTCAAGGCACAGAGTCAGACCCTCGTTATACCCGAAATTCCTTATAATTCATTTGCCAAAAAGCTTTATTCAACATATCTTTCGTACCTTCCCGAGGAGAAAGTAAGCATTCCCCTCAAAATAAATTCTGATGCAAGAGGAAGCTTCACGGAAATATTAAAGACTGCAAACTGCGGTCAGTTTTCAGTGAATGTCAGCAACCCCTCAATAACCAAGGGTCAGCATTGGCATAACACAAAGTGCGAATTCTTTATTGTAGTTTCGGGCACTGCACTTATTCAGCAGAGAGAAATCGGCACTGATAAAGTGCTTGAATTCCGAGTTTCGGGCGATAAACCCGAAGCTGTGCATATGCTTCCGGGATTCACTCACAATATTATAAATCTTTCCGAAACGGAAAATCTCGTAACTCTTATGTGGGCAAACGAGCAGTTTGACCCGAATAAGCCTGATACATTTTTTGAAGTGGTGTAATTTAAATGGGTATTAAAAATGCCAAGTTAAGAGAACACGAAAAGATTTTGCTGGATATTCTTGCCAACAATCTTTTTAATGCAGGGCGCAGGGTTGACCTCAATGAGGGCAACCTGAATGCGGTCTGGTGCGAAGCATACACTCAGGCGGTTACTCTGATGGCATTTCATAACTCGGAAAACGAGATCCTTAAAAGTGAAAAATGCGGATACATAAAAAAAAAGCTCAGCCAGACTCTTGCAGACAACACAAAGGTTGATTTTGAGCACATCCGCATCTGCAATATAATGAAAAATGCAGGTATTCCTTGCACGATTCTCAAAGGCTTTGCCTCTGCACTATATTATCCCGATCCGCTTATGCGCTCGATGGGCGATGTTGATTTTCTTGTTGATACGGATAATTTTGAAGAGGCAAGCAAAGTTCTTGCCGAAAACGGCTACGAGCCAAACGGCAAAAATCACGATGTCCACGATGTTTTTATCGGCAAGGTCTGCCGATGCGAAATGCACTTTCAACCGTCGGGCATTCCTCATGGCAAGGCAGGTGTCAAGGTCAGAAAATATCTTTCGGGGCTTCTCGAAAATTCCGAAAAGGTACAGACTGAGCTTGGCGAGATAACCGTGCCGTCAACATTCCATCACGGTCTGATTATCCTTCTCCATATGTGCCATCACCTGACTGGAGACGGACTCGGTCTTCGCCATCTGTGCGACTGGGCGGTATTTCTGAATACCGTCGGCGAAGAAAAATTCCTTGAACTGTTTGAAAAAACATTCAAAGATATCGGTCTTTGGGATTTCGCAAAAATTATGACATTCATTTCGTGCGAATATCTCGGTCTGCCAGGCATGAACTGGGCAAGTGATGCCGATAAGAAATTGGCTGATTATATCCTCATCGATATAATCATCGGAGGTAACTTCGGACAGAAGAATGCCGACAGAGCCCACGAAAGCCTTATAATAACAAGCAAGAATGAAAAAGAAATCTCTATGCTCAGGCAGTTTTTCATCTCTGCCAACAGCATTGTATATAAAAACTGGAAATCCGCAAGAAAATATAAATTTCTTCTGCCTTTGGGCTGGATTTTCTTCGGAGGCAGGTATATACTCCGCTCCCTTTTCGGCAGACGCCCGAAAATCCGTCCGCAAAAAGTTGCAAAGGAAGCATCCGAAAGAATGGATATCTACGCGGAACTCAAGCTTTTCGGGAAGAATGAGAAGTAACAATTTAAGCGGTGATAACTATGAAAAAGAATTTTAAAATAACAGCCGTTATTCTGATTGTCATTTCACTGATTGCAGGAACGGTTATAGCCGTTAATCATTTTTCAAACAAAAACGAATCAGATAATGAAATCACGATTTCCGAAACACAGGCTGCAGAAACTGTTTCGGCTACCGATAATATTCTCAATCCTGAGGATATCGAGTGGAACGGTGATAAATTTGAGGCTTTGAATAATGACGGACTAGTCAATATTCTTCTCATCGGTCAGGATAAGCGTGAGGGCGAGAGCAGACAGCGTTCCGATGCAATGATTCTTTGCAGCTTCAATCCCGAAACCAACAAGCTCTCGATGATATCGTTTCTCCGTGACCTCTATGTGCAGATTCCCGGTTATGAGGATAACCGACTCAATGCAGCCTATGCTTACGGCGGATTTGACCTTCTTAAAGAAACCCTTGAACTGAACTTCGGTATTTCTGTTGACGGATGCCTTGAATCAGATTTTGAAGGCTTTGAAAAGATAATAGATACTGTAGGCGGTGTTGACATCGAATTAACCGCAAAAGAAGCTGAAATTGTCGGAAACGGCGTGACCGAAGGCGTTTGCACACTCAACGGCGAGCAGGCTCTCACTTATGCAAGAATCCGTAAGATAGACAGCGATTTTCAAAGAACGGCAAGACAAAGAAAAATTATGGGTGCCGTTTTTGAAAAAGCAAAGACATATACCCTTCCCGAGCTTGCCATGTTCTTCAGCGAGATTTTACCGCTGATGGCAACTGATATGACAGAGGATGAAATAATGACGCTGGCTCTGACTCTGGCATCTTCTTTCTCTGAAATCAAAATATCAAGCTACATTGTTCCCGCAGAAGGGACTTGTAAAAACGCTGTGATAAGAGGAATGGCAGTCCTCGTACCCGACCTTTATAAAATTAAAAAACTGATTTTTGAAGAATATCTGCCGATGTAAAAAGAACGAAATGGGTGAAAATATGAAAAAAGGCGAAGTAACAATTCTTGTTAACTCCTGTGATTTATATGAGGATACCTGGTATCCGTTCTTTAAGTTACTGCAGATGCAATGGCCAGACTGTCCGTACAGAATGGTTCTGCATACTGAAACTAAGGAATACAACTGTCCTTTTATGAAAGTGGAAACTATCAAATCGGGTAATGACAAATCATGGACAGCAAGACTTAAATATGCATTAAACAAAATCGACAGCGAATTTATTCTCTTTTTCCTCGAGGACTTTTTTATTCTTGAGCCTGTCAGAACAGAAGTTTTTGATAAAGCTCTGGATATTATCAGAAAAAACGATGATGTGGGATTGGTTCATTTTACTCCTACTGAAAAGGAAATGCCTGAA
>JAZOVN010000120.1:0-5864 GCA_045658725.1 Acutalibacteraceae bacterium | reverse complement strand
GTTGAAGGTTATTTCATCGACGACGGTGAAAAAATACCCAGAGAAGGTCACCTTTATTTCAGAGGCATCAACATGGAGGATATTGTCAATGCCTGCATAACAGAAGACCGTTTCGGCTTTGAAGAGGTTGTTTATCTTCTTCTTTTCGGAACTCTTCCCACCAAAGAGCAGCTTGATAATTTCTGCAATGTGCTTTCGGCCTGCCGTGAGCTTCCCGAGGATTTCATCGAAGACATGATTATGAAAGCTCCCTCGCCCGATATTATGAATAAGCTCTCCCGTTCGGTTCTTGCTCTTTATTCATACGTCAGCAATCCCGATGACACTTCGGTTGAAATCATACTCCGTCAGTGCGTTCATCTTATTGCTCAGATTCCCGCAATCATGGTTTATGCCTATCAGGTAAAACGCAGACATTACTACAAAAAGAGCATGTATATCCATCAGATGAAGCCTGAACACAGAACCGCCGAAACAATACTCCGCTCAATCAGAGCCGACAAAACCTTTACCGACAAGGAAGCAAAGCTTCTTGACGTTTGTCTTATGCTTCACGCAGAGCACGGCGGCGGTAACAACTCAACCTTCACAACACGAGTTCTTTCATCAAGCGGAACCGACACCTATGCTTCAATGGCCGCAAGCATTGGTTCACTCAAAGGTCCCAAGCACGGCGGTGCAAACATCAAGGTTTCGCAGATGGTTGATCATTTCAAAGAAAACATTACCGACATCACAAACGAGGGTCAGGTTGCCGACTTCATCACAAAAATCATGAAAAAAGAAGCAGGCGACGGTTCAGGTCTTGTTTACGGTATGGGTCATGCAATTTATACTCTTTCAGACCCGAGAGCAAAGATACTCCGTCAGAAAGCAGAAGAATTTGCCGTAAACACCGAATTTGAAAATGAATTCAGACTTCTCAGCCTCATTGAGCAGCTTACTCCCGAAATTTTCAACAAACACAAGGGAACAAGCAAGGCAATGTGTGCGAATGTTGACCTCTATTCGGGTCTTGTTTATAAAATGCTCGATATTCCGTCAGACCTTTTCACTCCGATTTTCACAATTGCAAGAATCGCAGGCTGGTCGGCACACAGAATTGAAGAAAGCCTTACAGGCGGCAAGATTATCCGTCCCGCATACAAGAGCAACACAACAAGAATCGCTTACACCAACATCACCAACAGATAAGAGGTTAAAACAATGAATAAAAAGTCCCTCACAAGCGGTTTCGGCACGGGATGCCTCATTTTTGCCGTTGCCGCAATTGCAGCTCTTCCTCTGCGTGTTTTTCAGTCGTTCGCCATAATCGAAGGCACAACCGGTTTTTATTCCGAAAATAACTGGAGCATACCCGTTCTTTATTCCGTTCTCATTATCGCATGCCTTGCGATTCTTGTTTTCGGTGCACTCAAAAGAAAAAAGCTTGATTTTTCACTTGAAGCAGTCAAAAGACCCGGACTTTCGTGGCTTTCACTTATCGCCGCATGCGGAATTCTGCTTGATGCATACAACAGCTTCATAGCTTTCACATCGGTTGAGACGAACTTCATAACAGGCAAGCCCGACTCATCAGGAATAGTTTTTCTGATTCAGAGCATATTTGCCGTTCTTTCGGCGATATATTTCATCATGCTCTGGTTAACCTATTTAAAAGGCAAAACCAACGGTTCCGAGCTTCGTCTGCTTGCACTTGCACCCGTTATCTGGAATATAATGAGACTTGTTGCAAGATTCATGCGAACCATCAGCTATATAAGAGTTCCCGAGCTTCTGTTTGAGATGATTGCAATTTCGCTTCTCATTCTCTTTTTCAATGCTTTTGCTCAGGTCAACACAGGTCTCGGTGAAAAGAACATCGAATGGAAAATCGGTGCATACGGTCTTCCTGCCGCTCTCATCGCTCTTATTTATTTTGTTCCCCGACTGATTGTTACCCTCAGCGGCAATACCGAACTTCTTTATGCTCAGTCAACTCTTCAGTTCTGCGATATCGGCATCGCCCTCTTTATTGTTGCTACGGTTCTCACAAGAGTTACCGACAGAATCCCCGAAGAAGAAATCACAGAATCATCAAAGGAACAGTAACAAATGTTTTTTCAGAATGTTATGGTCGCCGCCGAACAGGTTGCAATTCTTTATATACTTGTTGCGGTCGGCGCAATATCCGATAAAATCGGAATTTATACCGAAAAGGTTGCAAAAAGCTGCACCGATCTTCTCTTTTATATCATAACTCCCGCAGTTATAATCGAGAGTTTTTACAGCCTTGAATATAATCCCGAAACCGCCAAAAGCCTTTTTATTGCAATGGGCTGCGGCTTCGTGCTCCATGTTGTATCTGCAGGAATATCCTCTCTCGTTTTCAACAAGGTTGATATTGAGCAGGGTTGCATTTACAAGTATTCTTGTGCTTACGGCAACTGCGGATATATGGCTCTGCCTCTTGCAAATGCCGTTCTCGGTGATGAAGGAGTATTTTACTGCTCCGCTGTTATTATTTCATTCCAGATTTTCAGCTTCACCCACGGTATCCACACAATCACCAAAGGCAAGCAGGGCGAGAAGGTTAAGTTTGATATCAAAAAGCTTATTTTCAATCCCGGTGTTATCTCAGTTATAATCGGTCTTCCCATTTTCCTGCTTTCAATAAAGCTTCCCGAAATAATTCAATCGCCGATAAACTACATTGCAAGCCTCAACACTCCCGTTGCAATGCTTATTTTCGGCACATATATCGCAAACACCGACTTCAGAAGCATATTCAAAAACTGGCGTATTTTCTGCGTTGCACTTGTAAAGCTCATCATTCTTCCCCTGCTGCTTATTGCAGCATTCAGAGCAGTCGGAATAACGGGCTCGCTTCTCGTTGCCCTTTCGATTTCGGCAGGTGCACCTACAGCCAACAATACCGTTATGTTTTCGGCAAAATATGACCGCAACACAGGTCTTGCCTCTCAGACGGTTGCCATTGTAAGCTTTATTTCAATCATTACCCTGCCCGTAATGATAGCACTCGCTCAGGCGGTGGGGTGATAAATTGACTCTCAAAGATATAATGAACGGTGCTTCTCCTCTGTGGGGAATATGTCCGTTTGATGAAATTAAAAACAATCTTATCCCATGCAGGGCAAAAAGCCGTCTGCCCGAAAAGAGCAAAACGGTTATAGTTGCATGTTTTCCGTATCTTCTCGATGATTCGGCATATAAAAACCGCAATATCTCAAAATATGCCGTTGTGACGGATTATCACAAGGTTGCGATTGAAAGGCTCACCAAAGCCGCAGATATGCTTCGTGAGGTTTATTGCGGAAATGAATTTGAGGTTTTTGCTGATAATTCTCCCATTCCCGAAGTCAGAGCCGCTTGTGCGGCAGGTCTCGGAGTATGCGGACTCAACACCCTGCTTATTACAGAGAAATACGGCTCCTATGTTTTTATAGGAGAAATTGTTACAGACCTTGAAATCGGTGCCGTTGCCGCTGAACACAAATCATGCATCGGATGCGGAAAATGCATTGATGCCTGCCCCGCAAAATCAATAAGCAAATCCGATTTCAACAGTAAAACCTGCCTTTCCGCTGTCACCCAGAAAAAAGGCGAGCTTTCCGAAGCGGAAGAAAAGCTCATGAAAGAATGCGGCTGTGTATGGGGATGCGACATCTGTCAGGATGTCTGCCCGATGAACAAAAACGCCGCCACAACTGAAATTGAAGAATTCCTTTCATCCCCTGCCGCAAATGTTTCTGAAGGCTGTGAGCTTGAAAACAGAGCATATGAATGGAGAGGAAGAAAGGTTATTGAAAGAAACATTGCCCTACACAAATAACAAAAGATAAATTAAAACGAAAAGGAGTTTTCGGTTATGAAACTTATCGTTGCAATTATCAACAATGACGATTGCCCCAGCGTTCTCAGTGAGCTTACCCGTAAAGAATTCGGCGCAACAAGGCTTTCAACCTCGGGCGGCTTCCTCAGAGCAGGCAACTCAACTCTTCTCATCGGTACCGAAGATGAAATGGTTGACGAAGTAATCAGCGTTTTCAACGAATTCTCACGCAAACGTACCCAGATGGTTTCACCCTCACCTTCATTTATGACCGAAGGATTCATTTCAAGAGCAGTTGAGGTTACCGTTGGCGGTGCAACAATATTTGTGCTCGATGTTGACAAATTCATCAAGCTTTAAGGCTGTGTAAATAAAAATGAAACTCGAACCTTTTAACACGGAAAACACGGTTGAAAAATCGCTTTTTTCCGCTCTTTGCACACGAAGATTTCCCCATGCCGCAATACTTGAAGGTGCTTCTCCCGACGAAAGAATGCAGCTTGCAAAAAAGATTGCCGCTGCTCTAGTCTGCACAGGTGCCGAAGTGCCGTGCGGAGTATGCCCCGACTGCAGAAAAGCAGCCGCTGATTCTCATGCAGATATCCTCATTTTTTCTGTTGAGGATAAGCCAAAGGCATTCAAGGTTGACATGGTCAGGGATATCAGGAGCAAGGCATATATTGTTCCCAACGAAGCAGACCGAAAGGTTTTTATTCTTGAAAATTCGCATACAATGGGTGTCGAGGGTCAGAATGCTATTCTGAAAATCCTTGAAGAACCGCCCTCATATGTTAATTTTATTCTGCTTTGTTCATCAAAATCGGGATTTCTTCCGACGGTGCTTTCACGCTCCGCAGTATATAATCTCGGTCAGGCTTCAGCATCGGATAACGACTCCGTGCCGAGAGAAAAAATTCTTGAAGCAGCAAAAAGCGTTGCGTTTTCGCTGACATCCCACAGCGATTACGAAACAGTCAAAGCCGCTGCGATTTTTGAAAAAGATTCTGCTCTGCTTCGTGAAACTCTTCCTGTTATTCAGGAAATTTTTGCGGCAGCACTCAGAATAAAATACAACGCCGCCGAAGAAACAGAATTCGGCGATGTTCCGACTGAGCTGTCACAAAAGCTCAGCAGGCGTTCTCTGCTTGAACTGGTTGAAGCGGCAGACGCAATCATGAGCTCTCTGAAGCTCAACGCAAACCACAATCTTACCGTTACGGCTCTCTGCACAAAATTCCGCAGAGCAGTCGGTTAAAATAATGGAGGTAAATATGGCAGAAGTTATCGGAGTCCGTTTTAAAGAGGTGGGCAAGGTTTATTACTTTGACCCCGACGGACAAAATCTGAAAAAAGGCGACAGAGTTATCGTTGAAACCGTAAGAGGCGTTGAATGCGGCGAGGTTGCAATGGATAACAGAGAAATAAATGAAGAAGAAATCGTAAAGCCCCTCAAAAAGCTTATCAGAATTGCTTCAGAAGAGGATATTGCACAGTTCAATGCAAACAAAGCCAAAGAAAAAGAAGCTTTTGCGATTTGTCAGGAAAAAATTGCAAATCACAAGCTCGAAATGAAGCTTGTTGATGTTGAATATACATTTGACGGCGGCAAGGTGCTTTTCTATTTCACGGCAGACGGCAGAGTTGACTTCCGAGAGCTTGTCAAAGACCTTGCGGGCGTTTTCAGAACACGAATCGAGCTTCGTCAGATAGGTGTCAGAGATGAATCAAAGATGCTCGGCGGTCTCGGTATGTGCGGCAGACCCTTCTGTTGCAGCAGCTTTCTCGGCGAATTTCAGCCCGTTTCAATCAAGATGGCAAAAGAACAGGGACTTTCACTCAATCCCACAAAAATCAGCGGTGCCTGCGGAAGACTTATGTGCTGCCTCAAATACGAACAGAATGCATATGAACATCTTCTGAAAATCACTCCCAAGCCCGGTGCTATTGTTGAAACTAAAGAGGGTGCAGGTACGGTTGTTGATTTCAGCCTTATGACAGGTGTTCTTAAAATTCAGCTCCACAACAATCCCGA
>JAZOVN010000119.1:0-1372 GCA_045658725.1 Acutalibacteraceae bacterium | reverse complement strand
TTTTGTATATTCTAAGTTTTCAGGCAATGACTGGAATGATGAATGTGCCGCAGATATTGCATCGTTCACTTCATATGATGAAGGTGAAACCTGGGTTGAAGGCAGGATAATATTCAAACATGATAATGAATCAAGAAACTTTATGTGCCCTTCGCTTATCAGAATGAACAACGGCGATGTCGGATTGATTTTCCTTAAAAAATTCAGAAATAATGAAGGTTCAATCCCCTGTTTTTCACGCTCAGCAGATGAAGGAAAAACATTTTCATCACCCGAAAAATTCAACAATGATGATAATACATACTGGGTAATTGAAAATGACCATGCAATAAGATTGCAAAACGGCAGGATGCTTTTGCCCGCAAATATGCATTCAAAGCTTGAAAACGGTGAAGTTAAAATTATCGGTCACGGTCTTAAATGCATTTTTGCATCAGACGATGACGGTGTAACATGGCGTGAAATTGCCGAAAGGCAGGATATTCCTTTTCCTGAGCAAAGTGAAACGGGTCTTCAGGAAACAATGCTTTATCAACATGAAGACGGAAAACTTCATGCATTTTCAAGAACAGATCTTGCATTTCAATTTGAATGTTATTCTGAAGATAACGGAGAAACATGGACAAATCCCGTTCCGAACAGATTCTTTTCTTCGCCCGACTCCCCTCTTCTTATAAAAAAAGCAGGTAAATACACAATTGCGGTTTTCAATCCGATTCCCAATTACACAACAAGATCAAACGCAGACGGAAATGTCTGGGGAAGGTCACCACTTGTTTGTGCAGTAAGTGAAGATGACGGAATAACATTTGACAGAATTTTTGCACTTGAAGATGATCCGAACAACGGATACTGTTATCCCGCAATAATCGAAGGTGAAGATTATTTTCTTGTTTCATATTACCATTCAAATAACTCTGATTCTCCGCTGACATCATGTAAAATAATCAAAATAATGTTTAATGAAATTAATTACTGATTGAAAGGATGATTTTTTATGAATAAATACGCAAGATTCAGATATCAGCCGTGTATTCCTCTCGGTGAAGACGGCAGATGTGTTACAGCATCTGTAAAACACACACAGCTTTCAAGAAAAGCTGCAACCGAAGGTATGGTTCTTCTGAAAAATGATAACAACGCTCTTCCCCTTAAAAGAGGCGAAAAAATTGCTCTTTTCGGAAAAGCGACAATTGAATATATCAAAGGCGGCGGAGGCAGCGGTGATGTTCATTGCCCCTATATTCATAACATTTATGATGGATTCAAAGAGAAAGAAAAAAACGGTAAAGTTTCAGTTTATATGCCTCTTGTTGATTTCTATAAAGATCATGTTGAAAAAAAAAGCGTCAACATTCCTACCCAGGCACAG
>JAZOVN010000118.1:0-6331 GCA_045658725.1 Acutalibacteraceae bacterium | reverse complement strand
CATAAAAAAGCTCCTTTATAAGCTATATATGGTTGTATTGTAGCATATTTAAAAATATAAATAAATAGGATTTTCGAAAAAATTTAAACAGTTATAAAAAAAGCGGTATGCAAAATTGCATACCGCGATTCTTTTTATGTTATTCGATTTCTGAGCTGATTGCGTAATCGTAAAGCTCCTGAACTTCCTTTGAAGGAGCCTTATCGATGAGCGAAACAACGATTGCGAGAAGTCCGCCTGCAATAAAGCCGGGAAGAAGTTCGTAAATGCCTGTTGACTCTGTGAGGAAATTCATCCAGAGAACATCAACAACCGCACCGCCGATAACACCTGCGAGTGCACCCTTGTAAGTAAATCTCTTCCAGAAGAGTGAAAGAAGAATTACGGGACCGAAAGCTGAGCCGAAACCGCCCCATGCGTTATCAACAAGAGTCATGATGGTTGCCGCACCTTCTGATTTGCTGCTTGCAATGAAATAAGCAACAACTGCGATAACAAGAACAACAATTCTGCCTACCCAGAGAATTTCCTTATCGGATGCATTCTTTCTGAAAACGGGCTTGTAAATATCGCTTGTGAATGACGATGAAGCAACAAGAAGCTGTGAGTCTGCGGTGCTCATTGCAGCTGCAACGATTGCCGAAAGAAGAAGACCTGCAACAAATGCCCAGGGACCGCTGAAGATATCCTGAACGAGAGTTACGAAAACAAGTTCCTGCTTGCCTGCATCAACAAGTGCCTGTGTGGGAGCAAAGCCTCTGCCGAGAAGTGCCATTGCAATTGCTGCACCAAGTGAAAGAACAACCCAGACAATACCGATTGTTGCTGACTTCTTGAGAACCTTTGAATTCTTTGTTGACATGAATCTTACGATGATGTGGGGCATACCGAAGTAGCCAAGACCCCATGCAAGACCCGATGCGATATCCTGCCAGCTTGCCGAGAAAGGATTGAGGGGATTAACACCGCCTTCAACAGTTTCAAAAACGCTGTAGTCGATATCCTTTGCTATTACAAGAACGATGGGAACTGCAAGAAGAGCTGCAAGCATCATAAGACCCTGGAAGAAGTCTGTCCAGCAAACAGCCTTGAAGCCGCCGAGGAATGTATAAACAATAATAATAGCTGCAAAAATGAGAAGTGCAAGGTTGGGATTGCTTTCAAGCTGAGGAACAACCTGAATGAAAACCTTCTGACCTGCAACAAAGCTTGATGCAACATAAATGGTGAAGAAAACAAGGAAAACGATTGCACAGATTATCTGAAGAGCGGGGCTCTTTGTAAGGAATCTGTTTGAAAGATACTGGGGAACGGTAATTGCATCATTTGCTGCCTGTGAGAACTTACGGAGTCTGCGTGCAACAAAAATCCAGTTGGCTGCAGTGCCGAGTGCAAGACCGATACCGATCCATACCTGACCCATACCGAAAGCAAGAATGCTGCCGGGGAAGCCCATAAGAAGCCAACCGCTCATATCGGATGCCTGTGCACTGAGTGCTGTTACCCAGGGACCCATGGAGCGACCGCCGAGGAAATAATCTTTTTCGCCTGTGCCCTTCGACTTGAAGAAGAAGAAGAGACCGATTCCGAGAACGGCAACAAAATAAAGAATGAATGCCGCAAGCTGAGGTGTCATAAAATCAAAATCCTTTCATTGGAAAATATGTGCGATTATATCACAAAGAAAACAAGAATGGAATACAGAACGGAGTACAGAATAAAATCTGCACTCCGTTGCATTATTTCTGTTTATTTGTTGATATTACTGCTTTTTCGCGTCATACAAATACAAGAATCTAATAAAAACCAAAATTAAAATATTTTTTATTTTTTTCGCAAAAACCCGTCAAAAAGAACGGGAAGCAGGGTTTCCGAATATTTGCCGAGAGGATATTCACCGTTGCAAAGACACCAATCGCTTATAATTGCTCTTTCGCAAAGTGCATATGCCTTCACTATTTCGTTAACCGAAACATCATCGCGGAATTCGCCGTTTTTCTGCCCGTCAAGCACAATCAGGCGGAGCAATTTATAATAAATGCGGTTATGGTCAAGAAGATTTTTATCGCCCTTCATGGTAAGCTGTGAGGAATAAAGTCTTGAAAGCAAATCAAGGGGAATACTGTTTTCAATCATAACAAAAAGCATTTTGTTGAGATACATCAGCTTCTCAAAAGCAGTCATTTCATCGGTCAGAGTTTCTTTAAGCTCCTCATACTTGCTGTCAAAAAGGCTTGAAAGTGAGCTGAGCAGCTCTTCCTTTCCGTCAAAATAATGATAGAATGAGCCTCTGGAAGTGCCCGATTCATCAACGATTTCTTCAACCGTTGTATTTTCATAACCGTTTCTGTAAAACAGCTCCCATGCGGCATTGACTATTTTCATTTTTGTGTTTCGTGAATCTTTTCTGGGCATAATTTACCACCCTTGTTTTATATAATTACCCGACTGAGTGAAAAGTTAAAAGTGAAAGGTTAAAAGTTAATGGTCGCTTCGCTCCGATTTTATATTGCTCCGCAAAACCAATTATATAAACGGGTGTGGGCATCGCCCACCCTTGACTCTTCACTTTTCACTCTTCATTTTTAACTAAAAATTGATAACCCCAAGGTGTTCAAGCAGAATTTTGAGTCCCATGAGAATGAGGATAATTCCGCCTGCAAGCTCGGCTTTTGACTTGAATTTGACGCCGAAAATGTTGCCGATTTTAATACCGATTGCAGAAAGAATAAATGTAATTATTCCGATAAATCCGACTGCCGCACCGATGTTGACTTCAGGCAGAAGAGCAAAGGTTACACCGACAGCAAGAGCATCAATGCTTGTTGCAACGGCAAGGGTAAACATTTCCTTGACAGCCATCGAACCTGCTTTTCCGTCGCATTCGCAGTCATCATCCTTTGAAAGCGCTTCTTTAATCATGTTTGCACCGATTAAACCGAGAAGCACAAAAGCAATCCAATGGTCGATTTTTGTTATGTAGGCTTCAAAGGTTGAGCCTAAAAGATAGCCGATAAACGGCATGAGTCCCTGAAATCCGCCGAACCAGAGACCTGCAAGACCCATCTGCTTTATTCCTGCTTTTTTGACGGCAAGACCCTTGCAGATTGCAACGGCAAATGCATCCATCGAAAGTCCGACGGCTATAACGAAAAGCTCAAAAAGTGTCATTTTATTTCTCCTTAAAAATTAAAAAAACGGATACTTCAGTATCCGGCAGATTGCCGAAAAACTTGTTTTTCGGCAAGATGGTGGCTGTTGAGAAAGGAAGCTGAATGTCTGCCTCCCATTCAGGGGAGGTGCTGAGCGTCAGCGAAGCGGAGGGGTTTAATCTTCGCTTGAAGGTGTATACAGATACATCGAAAAGCGAAAAAACGGCAAATAAACGAAAACTTCAATTGTTTAATGATAATTGATTTTTTATGCACCTTGCGGTGCATACGGGTCGTCGGGTCGCCGACCCCTACATTTATTTCGTTTATGTTTCAGCGACTTTATCGACAGTCAAACGGATACTTCAGTATCCGAGGTTTTAGTTATTTTATCATGCATCCGTCAGGTTTGTCAACACTAACAAACCGATATATATACCTTCAACAAAACAAGGGTGCAAAACTTATTCAAATTTTACTCAATAAGCTCTTGCAATGGTTATATATAATATTGTATAATTGTAAAGGTTATTATTATATAAAAAGAAACCAAGGAGGATAACCATGAAAAAAGTCGGAATTATCATGGGCAGCGACAGCGATCTGCCTGTTGTTGAAAAAGCAATTGATACTCTTGAGGAATACGGTGTACCCTATGAGGTTCACGTTTACTCCGCACACAGAACTCCCGAGCATTCAAAGGATTTTTCACAGAACGCAATCCTTAACGGATTCGGTGCAATCATCTGTGCTGCAGGCAAGGCAGCTCATCTTGCAGGTGCAGTTGCAGCCAACACAACCCTCCCTGTTATCGGTATACCCGTAAAATCATCTACTCTCGACGGCTTGGATGCACTTCTCTCAACCGTTCAGATGCCTGCAGGCATTCCCGTTGCAACGGTTGCTATCGACGGTGCAGTCAATGCCGCTTTGTTGTCTATACAGATTCTCGCAGTTTCGGATGTTGAGCTTGCAGAAAAGCTTGCAGCCGCAAGAGCAAAAGCAACCGAAAAGGTTCTTGCCGCAAACGAGAAAATTGAAGAGAAATTCAATAAGTGAAAAATTAAAAATGAATAATGAATAATTTCGGGCGGGCGTTGCCCACACCCAATACAAAAGCGTCGCAGACCCTTAATTACGCATTACGAATCACAAATTACGCATTAAAGTTACCGGAGGTAAATCTATGGGAGGATTTTTCGGTGCAACATCGAGAAGAGATGTTGTTCTTGATGTTTTTTTCGGAGTTGACTATCATTCCCACCTCGGCACACGCAGAGGCGGTATGGCGGCTGTCAACGAAAAAAAAGGCTTTCAGCGCGATATCCATAATATTGAAAATTCACCTTTCAGAACAAAATTCGCAGGAATCACCGATGAGATGCAGGGCAATGCCTGCATAGGCTGCATCAGCGACAGCGACCCTCAGCCCATTCTCATCCGCTCAAATCTCGGCGTTTATGCAATAACCACAATCGGCTGCATAAACAATTCCGATGAGCTTATCGATGAATTTCTTTCAGACAGCGGCTGTCATTTCACAACAATGACCTCGGGCAAAATCAATTCAACCGAGCTTGTTGCCGCCCTTATTAACCAGAAGGATTCTTTTGTTGACGGCATCCGTTATGCTCAGGAAAAAATTGACGGTTCTCTTTCGGTGCTCATTCTTCTTGAAGACGGAAGCATCATTGCCGCAAGAGACAAGGTCGGCAGACTGCCCATCCTTATCGGCAAGGATTCAGACGGATACTGCGTTTCATTTGAGTCTTTCGCTTTTGAAAAGCTTGATTACGATTTCGTCAAGGAGCTTGGTCCCGCAGAAATCGTAAGAATATATCCCGACAGAGTTCATACTCTTGCAGAGCCGGGCAAAAAGCTCAAAATCTGTGCCTTCCTCTGGAGCTATTACGGCTACCCCACCGCAAGATACGAAGGTATCAGCGTTGAGGTTATGAGAACCAAAAACGGTGCGGTAATGGCAAGGGAAGACAAAAAAGCAGGTCTTTGTGAGGGCATCGACTACATCAGCGGTGTTCCCGATTCGGGCACTCCCCACGCAATCGGCTACGCAAACGAAAGCGACATTCCCTTTGCAAGACCCTTCATCAAATACACTCCCACCTGGCCGAGAAGCTTCATGCCTTCAAACCAGAACGAGCGTAACAAGGTTGCAAAGATGAAGATGATTCCCGTTCACGACCTCATTCAGAATAAGAGCCTTCTTTTTGTTGACGACTCAATCGTCAGAGGCACTCAGATGCGTGAAACGATTGACTTCCTTTATGAGCACGGGGCAAAGGAAGTTCATATGCGTTCTGCCTGCCCGCCGATAATGTACGGCTGCAGATATCTCAACTTCTCACGCAGCAATTCCGAAGATGACCTCATTGCCCGCCGTGTTATCCACGACCTTGAAGGCAAGGAAGGCGATAAATATATTGATGAATATTGCGATGCTTCAACCGAAAGAGGCAAGAAGCTCCGCGAAATCATCTGCAAAGAGCTTAAGCTCACAACTCTCGGATACCAGTCAATCGCAGGTCTTGTTGAAGCCATCGGTCTTCCCGAAGATTGCATCTGCACATATTGCTGGAACGGCAAAGGATAAGCTTCACTTTGTGTAACAGTGAAAAGTTAAAAGTGAACGGTGAATAGTTTCGGACAGGCTCCGCCTGTAACCGATTATATTATATTAAAAGGTGCGGTCAACTCCCCTTAACTCTTCACTTTTCACTCTTCGTTTTTAACCAATCGAATACCCGAACCCATTATAAAATGTAAAAAATGTGAATTTCACAGGAGGAATAAATCATGGAAACAAGCTTCAGCGAAAGCTATGCAGCAGCAGGCGTTGATATTACCGCAGGATATAAGGCTGTAGAACTTATGAAAACCCACATCAAAAGAACTCTCACTGCAGGTGCAATGAGCGATATCGGCGGCTTCGGCGGTCTTTTCGAGCTTGACCTCACAGGCATCTCAAAGCCCGTTCTCGTAAGCGGCACCGACGGCGTCGGCACAAAGCTCAAGCTTGCATTTATTATGGATAAGCACGACACAGTAGGTATTGACTGCGTTGCAATGTGTGCAGACGACATCATCTGCTGCGGTGCAAAGCCCCTTCTTTTCCTTGACTATATCGCATGCGGCAAGAATGTTCCCGAAAAGATTGCAGA
>JAZOVN010000117.1:0-3886 GCA_045658725.1 Acutalibacteraceae bacterium | reverse complement strand
GCAAGCCATGAAACCATAATTGCAGTAAAACCTCTTCCGTCAACGGTTTCTTTTGCAACCGAATGGTCAGTTCCTGCAACAAGAAGCAAACCTGCAATACCGCAGACTGCACCTGAAAGGAGCATTGTGCGGATGATAACTTTTTTAACATTGATTCCGACATATTTAGCGGTATTTTCACTTTCGCCGACAACGGAAATTTCATAGCCGTGTTTATTATATTTGAGATAAATATACATACCGATTGTGAGAACCGCAACAATAATAATATTGAAAAGATAGGATTTTCCTCCGATTTTCGGAAGCCAACCTGCCTCTGTGGCGGCATTGATAATGCCGATTTTACCTGAACCGACAGGATTTGAATGAAGAAAAACAAAATATGAAACAATCTGCATTGCGATATAGTTCAACATCAGCGTGAAAAGCGTTTCGTTTGTATTCCAATTTGCTTTGAAAAATGCAGGGATGACTGCCCATATTGCACCTGCAACTACGCTGGCAATAATCATAACGGGGAATAAAACAACGGGAGGCAACGATTCACTGAAATAAATCATGCAGGCGGCAGTAGCCAATCCTCCGATAAGAACCTGACCTTCAGCGCCGATATTCCAGAATTTCATTTTGAAAGCAGGAGTAACTGCAAGTGAAATACAAAGCAATATTGCAACATTCTGCATTAGAGACCATATTCTGCGTTCTGAACCAATGGCACCTTCAATCAGAGTTGAATAAACTCCGATAGGATTTTCGCCGGTAAGAACGATTGTTACGATTCCGCACACAAGAAGCGATGCAACAATTGCGAGAATTCTGATTAACCATGATTTCCAGAAGGGAAGTGCACCGCGTTTAACAATATGAAAAAGAGGTTCGTGTATTTTATTGTTTTTATTCATTGCCTTCACCTCCGTGCTTTGTCATGAGAAGACCGATTTCTTCCTTCTTTGCTGTTCTTGCATCAACAATTCCCGAAATTGTACCTGAACTGATAACCATAATGCGGTCGCAGAGTTCAAGAAGAACATCAAGATCTTCACCAACAAAAATAACTGCAACTCCGTTTTTCTTTTGTTCATTGAGAAGATTATAAATAAGATATGATGAATTGATGTCAAGACCTCTTACGGGATATGCCGCCATAAGAACGGTTGGGGATGCGGCGATTTCGCGTCCGACAAGAATTTTCTGAACATTACCGCCTGAAAGTCTTCTGACGGGTGTTGAAGTGCCCGGTGTAACAACTCCGAGATCTTCAATAATTTTTTTGGCAAGGTTTCTGGGCTGTTTTCTGTCAACAAAAAGAGACTTACCCTTTTTGTAGCTCCGCAGCATCATATTGTCAACAATGTCCATGTTGGCAACAAGACCCATGCCGAGTCTGTCTTCGGGAACGAATGAAAGTCTTACACCGAGTTCTCTGATCTGAACGGGAGTTTTGTCACGGAGATTATCGATTTTTCCTGTTTGAGGATCGGTATAAAGAATATTACCGTCATTAAGCTTCTGAAGACCTGCGATTGCTTCAAGAAGCTCACGCTGCCCGCTTCCCGCAATACCTGCAATTCCGAGAATTTCACCTGAATAAGCAGTGAAAGAAATGTTATCAAGAACTTTGATACCCTCACGGTTAACGCAGTTGATATTCATTACTTCAATTCTTTTTTTGCTGTCCTGTGGGTCGGTTCTTTCAATATTAAGCTCTACTTTCTGACCGACCATCATTTCGGTGAGTTCGGATTCGTTGGTCTTTTTTGTTTCAACCGTTCCGACATATTCGCCCTTTCTGAGCACGGAAACCTTATCAGAAAGAGAAAGAACTTCATGAAGTTTGTGGGTGATGATTATGATAGACTTACCGCTTTCCTTCATTCTGCGAAGAACGGCAAAAAGCTTCTGGGTTTCCTGCGGAGTCAGAACAGCAGTTGGTTCATCGAGAATAAGAATGTCAGCACCTTTATAAAGCACCTTAACGATTTCAACTGTTTGTTTTTCGGAAACCGACATTTCATATATCTTTTTGTTCAGATCAATTTCAAAACCGTATTTATCGGTGATTTTTTTGATTCTGACAACAGATTCTTTGATGTTGAATTTGCCTTTTTCTTCAATTCCGAGAACAATATTTTCTGCCGCAGTGAAAACATCAACAAGTTTGAAATGCTGATGAATCATACCGATCTTATGGTCAAAAGCATCCTTGGGAGAACGGATAACAACCTCTTTTCCGTTAATGTAAATATGACCGCTGTCAGGAAAATAAATTCCTGAAATCATATTCATGAGTGTTGTTTTACCGCTTCCGTTTTCACCTAAAATTGAAAGAATTTCACCTTTATTGACGGTAAGTGAAACATTTTTGTTTGCAATAATACTTCCGAATGTTTTGGTTATATTTTTCAGTTCAATAGCGGGATTGCTCACTTCTTTACCTCCTGCATTTTACTTTCAAAAAATCATTTGGAATTCCGAATGATTTTTTCAGAATAAAATATTACTAAGGCGGAGCCCTTAAGAACTCCGCCTTGAAAGACTAAGAATTAATAAGCTTCGTTGAGAAGTGTGATACCGTCGATTTTAAGATCGAAATAGGGAGCTGAACGGTATTCTGATTCGTGGAAATAACCGTCTGCGATTGCTTCTGTATCTGCTGTGTAAGCAGCATCAGTGTCAACATCAGCAAGATAGGTGTCGAGTTTTTCGCCCTTTACTGTAAAGGTATTTGTGTCGAACACTTTGATTGAACCGTCAGCAAGACCCTTCTTGACTTCTTCAAGCTTTTCAGCTGTGCCAGCAGCAGCAGCCTTATCGTTGATTTCGCTGAGTTCAACTGAACCTTCAGCAATACCGCCACACCAGTCATCAACGATTTCTGTTCCGTTCATGACTGATTCGATCATATATTTGAAGTAAGGTTCCCAATTGATTCTTGAAGAAATGATGAAAGTGTTGGGACAAGCTGAAACTGTGCTGCCGTTGTATGAAACATTGGGAACACCTGCTGTTTCACAAGCTGTGGGAGCACCCCATGAGTCAGCGTGCTGGCTGATAAGAACGCACTTGTTGTTGATAAGAAGCTCTGCTGCTTCTTTTTCTGCCATTTCGTCATACCAGCTGCCTGTAAACTGAACTTCCATTGTAACGCTGGGGCAAACTGATTTTGCACCGAGATAGAATGAGGTGTAGCCTGAAACTACTTCTGCATATGTCCATGCACCTACATAACCCATCTTTGCCTGATCAGCAGTAATTTTGCCTGATTCAATCATTTCGTTGAGCTTGAGACCTGCTGCAACGCCTGCAAGATATCTTCCTTCATAGATTGATGCAAATGCATTGTGGAAATTGGGAAGATTCTGTGTGTGTGCAGTAGTACCTGTTGCATGGCAGAACTGTACATCGGGGCATTCTTTAGCTGCTTCTACCATATAGGGTTCGTGACCGAAGCTGTCTGCAAAAACGATTGAGCATCCGTCATCTGCAAGGTCAAGAGCTGCTTCCTTGCATTCTGCACCTTCGGGAACATTAACCTTAGGAATGAATTCAACATCAAGAGCTTCACAAGCTGCTTTTGCTGCTTTGATGAAGTTGTTGTCGTAAGTTGAATTTTCGTCATGAAGGAAAATAAATCCAACCTTGAGCTTTTCGCTGTTTGCCTCATTCTGAACATCGGATTTTGTTTCTTCGGGAGTTTCGTTACCGCCGCAAGCTGCAAATCCGAGAACAAAAGTGAGGGAGAGAAGAATTGCGAGAATTTTTTTGAATTTCTTCATTTCTTTTACCTCCGATAGAGAATTTTATCCAAAATGACCATAAAGCCATTTTCGGTACAGTAATAATTGTAAATTATATTGAGATTATAATTCACATTTTATTAAAAATC
>JAZOVN010000116.1:0-1869 GCA_045658725.1 Acutalibacteraceae bacterium | reverse complement strand
ATGATATGCCGTGAAACAATCTGTGTTGCGGTAAGCAAAAACATAGAAAAAGTTGAGGCGAGCGGAATGAAGATAGTTGTTCCGTTCTGTATTCATGAAAATTAATTATATAAGGAGTCGGTGCAGATTGCATCGGCTCCTTTTTGAAAAACATGAAAACTTTTGCAACTTTTCGGCACTCATATGCGTTCTTACGGTTGAGAGGGGATGATTAAATGAAACAACCCGACAATGCATTGTTTGAAAATCTGGTAAATATCTATTCGGATGCGGTAACCCGTGTCTGTTACATGAATCTCAGCAACCGTGCGGATGCCGAGGATGCATGGCAGAATGTATTTCTGAAACTCTGGAAATCCGAAAAAATGTGGAAAAAGCCCGAAAACGAGCTTCACAAATGGCTTGTGACGGTTGCTCTCAACGAATGCCGTGACATAAAACGCAGACTTTTTCACCGTTCACATTTCGATATCGACGAGCTGACGGTGGAATACACCGAAGATTTTGACAGGGATGTTGTTTCGGCTGTCAAAGCTTTGCCCGAGAAGTATTTTCAGGTGATTTATCTTTATTATTTTGAGGGCTATGACATCCGTGAAATTTCATCCATTCTCACAGCAAAGGAAAATACGGTCAAATCCCGTCTCAGAAGGGGCAGGGAAATGCTGAAAGGAGTGCTGAGAAATGAATAAATTAAATGTTATAACCCCCGAGGTATGGAAGAAAAATCTTTTCGATAAAATTGAAAATCCGAAAAAAAGAATAAATTACAAAGCAGTTGCTGTAATTGCGGCGGTAATTGCAGTAATCATAACCTCATCAACGGGCTTTGCCTGGTCGCAGGCACCCGAATATTTCGGCTCAATGGTATTCAGGACAGGTCATGAGGATGTGAGCAGTATATATTCCCCTAAAAACATCGTTTTTGAAAGTCCGTCAGAGGATTTTTCGCTCATCTGCAGTGGTATTGCAGGCGACAGAAGAAGCCTGGTCACGGTCTTGGGACTGAGGTCAAACAGCGATTACTGCTTTGACCCCGACAAAACTTATTTTATAGGTGAATGGGAGGTTGAAACAAAGCCTCTTATGCTTGACGGATATTCGATAGGTTCATCCTCGACATATGTTGACAAAAAAACAGTGCTTCTTGATGTCCATTTCAATTCACACACGCTTAATATAATCGGAGGGATTCTTGATATTGAACTGAAGGATATCGTTATCGGCTTCGGTGAAGACGAGCAAACCGTTGTTCCGGGCATATTCAAAGGAAAAATCAGGGTTGACTATCCGAATACGGTGGTTAATTTTTCCAAAACAAAAAATACGGTCCGCACGGACGGCGTAACCGTAAAGGCAAAAAAAGCATGGATAAGCAATCTCGGTTTTGATATTGAACTCAGTGTAATCGGGGGAACGGAAAAAGTTGCGGAATTCGAAGACCACGAAATAATTCTGAAAACAATAACTCTGAATTATGCTGACGGCACTTCCGAGGAATTCAATCTGAAATTGCCTTCAAAGTCGGAAGATGATGCGATTATCGGCTCGGTGACAAAAAATGAATATTCAATTGCATTAGAAGGCAAATTCCCGAAGCTCATAAATTCATCTGAAGTGGTTTCGGTTGCGATTGATGAATGTGTTTTGTTTGTTGCATAAACAGTATATCCCCCTGCTGTCAATGACGGCAGGGGGATTTTACAGATAAGAAATAATAAAGAATAGATAATAATACAAACAGCACCCGAAACAGAGTCGCTTACCATTATCTATTATTTATTCACTATTATCTCTTATCTTAGCCTCGCAAGAGGCGCTGTTTGGGGGTCCCGGTGGGGGTTGGTTCGGGCGGCTCCGGTCGCTTGG
>JAZOVN010000115.1:0-3873 GCA_045658725.1 Acutalibacteraceae bacterium | reverse complement strand
GCTTCAGGATAAAGTGGAGCTCTTATATGACTTTGAAAGAACAATGCACTCCGTTTATAAGATTGTATATTCTTCAATTTACACTGCAATATGTCCTCCCAGATTTGAAAAGGACTTTGATCCTTATGTAGTTATTGAGTGGTATGCAGATCGTTTGCAGGTTGTTCAAAGTGAATTTTTATGGTTGATTGAATTCTGCTATGACGAAGACTATCTTCCGGAAATCCTCGGAAAGATGACACCCCAAGAAAGATTTCATCTTTTTAAAAAAATTCACAGACATAAGCTTGAAAAACCCAGGAAAGAAATACTTTCTTTTGTTCGTACTTCGGCATACGATGAAAATGATTGTGATATAGAGAAAAAAGAAGCAGTTGAATTCGCATTTAAATATGATCAGACAAAATTTTTAAGGAACTCAAAACTTTCGCTTGAAGAACTTTTGGATTATACGATGAGCAAACGTGAAGCGGTTGTAAAATATGCCTTCAGTTCTGTTTTTGAGTTGCTTGAGCTTGAGTTTTCAAAAATGCTTGAAACAAATATCAGATTTAAAAAGTGTAAACGTTGCGGAAGATATTTTGTTGTGAAAGGGAACTATAATACTAATTATTGTGACCGCATAGAAAACGGTTCACGTTATACTTGCCAAGAGTTAGCTGCCACAGAAAATTACAAAGCAAAGCTTGCAAACAATAAAGCTTTGTCTATATATAATAAGTATTACAAACGATACAGAGCTCGTGTTAAGGTCAATCAGATTAAAGAGCCTGATTTCAAGGATTGGAAACTTAAAGCTTTGTTTAAGCGTAATGATTGCGATAACGGAACAATTTCACCTGAAGAATACGAAACCTGGAACGAATCCTACTTCCCAAACCGCAAGAAAAAGGAAACAAAATAAAAAGAACCCTCTTGTATGATTAAGCGTTCATACAAGAGGGTTTTCCTCAATTATGAAATTAGTGGGTAGTGTTTTGCCGTATCATTTGAACCTAATGTATCAAAATGGTATCATTTTGGCATTTGAGGTCTCAAGAATGGCTATAAATAAGGGATTCACGCCCTTACTGTATTATTCCCACTCGATTGTGCCGATGGGTTTCGGAGTGAGGTCGATAAGAACACGGTTAATGCCTTCGACTTCGTGAGTGATTCTGTCTGTGATTTTATGAAGAACGGGGTAGGGGATTTCTTCGATTGTAGCTGTCATGGCATCTTTGGTGTTGACAGCTCTGATGATTGCGGGCCATCCTTCGTATCTTTTGCCGTCTCTGACGCCGACGCTCTTGAAATCGGGAACGGCGATGAAATACTGCCATACTTTTTCGGCAAGACCGCAATTATCGAATTCTTCTCTGAGAATCGCATCTGCTTCACGGAGTGCATGAAGTCTGTCACGGGTGATTGCACCGAGACATCTTACACCGAGACCGGGGCCGGGAAACGGCTGACGGTATACCATTGCGTGGGGAAGACCGAGTGCTTCACCGACAACTCTGACTTCATCTTTATAAAGAAGCTTAACGGGTTCTACAAGCTCCATAGCCATATCTTCGGGAAGACCGCCGACATTGTGATGAGCTTTTACACCGTCTGATTCGAGAATGTCAGGATAAATTGTGCCCTGAGCAAGGAAAGAAATTCCTTCAAGTTTTGCTGATTCTTCATCAAAAACTTTGATAAATTCATTACCGATAATTTTTCTTTTTGTTTCGGGATCGGCAACATCCTTGAGAAGATCAAGGAATCTGTCTGTTGCATCGATGTAAACAAGGTTTGCATCAAGCTCTTTACCGAAGATTTCGATAACCTGCTCGCTTTCACCTTTACGCATAAGACCGTGATTTACATGAACGCAAACAAGCTGTTTGCCGATTGCTTTTATAAGAAGTGCTGCAACAACGGATGAATCAACACCGCCCGAAAGAGCGAGAAGAACTTTTTTGTCACCAATCTGAGCTCTTACTTCTGCAACCTGCTCTTCGATGAAAGCATTTGCGAGCTCGGGAGTTGTGATTCGTGCCATTGATTCGGGTCTTACATTACTGCTCATTGTTTATTCCTCCGTTTCAAATCAGTTTGTATAATTATCGAAATAGCCCTGTACGAGAACAACGGGAGTTCCCTTATCGCCTGAACCGCTTGTGAGGTCGCAGAGTGAACCGATAAGGTCAGTAAACTGACGGGGAGTTGTTCCCTGAGAAGCCATGTTACCAACAAGGCTGCTGCCGTCTTTTGCTTCGATTTTCTCGGAAATAGCTTTTTTGAGTTCCTCACCGCTGAGATCCTTGAAATCGTTATCGGCAAGATATTTAAGCTTGAGTTCGTTGGGAGTACCGGCGAGGCCTTCGGTGTATGCGGGTGAAACAACGGGATCAGCAAGTTCCCAGATTTTTCCCTGAGGATCTTTGAATGCACCGTCGCCGTATACCATAACTTCGATTTTCTTACCGCTTGCTTCGCAGAGAAGTTCCTGAGTTCTCTTTACGAAGGGATAGCAGTCTCTGGGGAAGAGCTTGATAGAGTCTTCGGTTGATTTGTTTGAACCGAGAAGACCGTATGATTCATTGTAGCCGCTGTCGTCAACAGAAGAGGTGAGGATATCATCCATTCCGCAAACAATTTTAGCACCTGCTGCTTTGAGAAGACGCTTTGTTCTTGCTCTTGTGTGAATATCACAAGTCAGAACGCAGTCTGTATATTCGAGAATGCTTTTTGCCTGATTTGCAAAAATAATTTCACATTCAGCGCCTGCATCTTTAATGATGCCTGCATAGTAATCAACATAGTCAACACCGGTGAACTCATGCTTGTTTTCGCCGAAAAGCTCACGGTATTTTTCGAGGGTGAGAACATCACTGTAAGGATTTACACCTGCTTCGTCAAGCTGATCATAGGTGAGAAGATGGTTGCCTACTTCATCACTGGGATAGCTGAGCATAAGAACGATTTTTTTTGCACCCATTGCAATGCCTCTGAGACAGATTGCAAAACGGTTTCTTGAAAGAATCGGAAAAATAACACCGATTGTTTCTCTGCCAAGTTTTGCTTTAACATCTTTTGCAATTGCTTGAACGCTTGCGTAGTTACCCTGGCTTCTTGCAACGATTGATTCGGTGATTGCAACAACATCTTTGTCACGAAGATCAAATCCGTCACATTTTGCTGCATCAATAACGCTGTCGCAAACGATTTTTGCAAGGTCATCGCCCTCACGGATAATGGGACAGCGAATTCCTCTTGAAATTGTGCCTGTTTTTCTTTCCATTTAAAGACCCCCTAACAAGTTTGAAAAAAACTTTACAGGATATTTTAACACCATAGCATAAAGAAATCAAGAGTTATATAATATATTATTGCGGTTTTTATGAAAAAATATTTTGTGATATTTGACATATTTTTCAATGAAAAAAGACCGTGCAATTACACGGTCTTGATGTTATAAGTCAGATGCAAGATATGCCGCACCGAGAAGGTTGGCATCATTGCCCATAAGTGCTTTGACTACCTTGGCATTTCTGAAGCTTGACATAAGCTCTTTCTGAAGCCTTGCGTTGATTTCATCGGTGATATATTTTTCATTCATAATTCCTCCGCCAACTACAATCAGAAGGGGATTGAAAATATAAATCAGACTTTTAAGTCCGATTACAATTTCATTAATCCATTCATCGACTACGGAGCGGATTTCGGAATTTTCAAAATCCGCGAAGATTTCTCTGCCATTCATAGAGACGGCAAGTTTATTATTGACAGATTTTACAAGTGCACTTGCAGAAGCGTAAGTTTCATAGCATCCTTTACCGCCGCATGTACACTCTTTTCCGTCAGCATGAGTGATAATATGACCGAATTCACCTGCAGAAAAAG
>JAZOVN010000114.1:0-2289 GCA_045658725.1 Acutalibacteraceae bacterium | reverse complement strand
GTTCAGACATAATACCGTGGATTATAATTGATTTTGCATACAAATACATCACAGAATTTCGTATTTCTGTCTTTTAATAGTGCAAATCTACAAAATTTTGCAAGTTTCAAAAATAACACTTGCAAAATTCGCTTGCATATTATAAAATAGACAAAGTTCATATTGAATGCGGAGGTTTATAAAATGGAAATCAAAAACTTGTCCCGCGAACAGCTTTCCGATAGACTTGCTGTTCTCAAGGAAAAATATAATAATTACAAATCTCTTGATCTTAAACTTGATATGTCAAGTGGCAAACCCGGTACAGATCAGCTTGAGGTTTCAAATGATATGCTCAACCCTGCCCTCCTTGGAAACTGCAAAGCTTCAAACGGCTTTGATGTCCGTAACTACGGCATTCTTGACGGTATTCCCGAGTGCAAAAATCTTTTTGCAGAAATTTTCGGTGTTCCTGCTGACAATGTTATTGTTTTCGGAAACGCAAGTCTTACCATTATGTATGACTACATTGCACAGTGCATGATTTTCGGTGCAGGTGAAGAACCCTGGGCTGCTCAGAAGGGAATCAAATTCCTCTGCCCCGTTCCAGGTTATGACAGACATTTCTCAATTCTCGAGCAGTTCGGAATTGAAATGATTAATATTCCCACAAACGAAAACGGTCCTGATATGGATATGATTGATGAACTTGTCAAGGATGAAAAAGTCAAGGGCATTATCTGTGTTCCGATGTATTCAAATCCTTCGGGCATCACTTTTTCAGATGAAACCGTTCGCCGTTTTGCTGCTCTCAAGCCTGCAGCAAAGGATTTCAGAGTTATCTGGGATAATGCTTATTGTGTACACCATGTTGAAAGCACACATGATGAACTTCTCAATATTTTTGATGCCGCCAAAGAATACGGCAGCGAAGACTTCTTCATTGAAGTAACTTCAACATCAAAAATCACTTTCCCCGGTGCAGGTATTTCAGCTCTTGCCGCTTCTGATAACAATATCAAAGCAATCAAAAACAGAATGACCGTTCAGACAATCGGTTACGATAAAATCAATATGCTCCGCCATGCTGCATTTCTCAAAAACAAAGCAGGCGTTGACGCTCATATGATTAAGCATGCTGAAATCCTCAAGCCTAAGTTCGATGCTGTTCTTAACGCATTCGAAAGCGAGCTTGCAGGAAAGGGTATTGCAAGCTGGACTGTACCCAACGGCGGATACTTTATCAGTCTTGATGTCTGCGAGGGCTGTGCCAAGAGAACGGTTGATCTTTGCAAAGAAGCAGGTGTTACCCTTACCGGTGCAGGTGCAACCTATCCCTACGGCAAAGACCCCGAAGACAAAAACATCCGCATTGCCCCCACCTTCCCGTCAAGGGACGAACTCTGCAAAGCGGTTGAGATTCTTTGCCTTTGCGTCGAAATCGCCGCAATCGAAAAGATTCTCGGTTAATCAAAAATTAACCAATTCCCATTTTTTCAAAGAAACTTTCGGAACTTATTCCATCAGATCTGTTATATCTTCCGAGCCTGAAAAGACAATCAGGCTCGGATTTTTTTATTATGTTTACCCTTTCTTCGCAGGTAAATACCATTTCTATTCCGCATTTTTTCAGAATTTCCGCACTTTCCGCACTATAGCTTCCGAAGGGATAAGCAAATGCAACAGGAGCTTTTCCTGTGTGTTTGATCATCCTCTCTTTCATTTTTGACACATCATCGGTTAAAAATTCACTGTATTCCTCAAAAGATTCATCTTTTTTCTTTTTGGCACCTGAGCGTTCTGCTGTGTTCTTATGCAAATCATATGAGTGGCTTTGAATATCAACAGTTCCGCCCTCACACATTTCTTTTATTTCATTCCAGTCAAGGCAGGAATAATTCAGATTATGGTCATCAAGCTCGGTATATGTATCTGCCAATGAACCAACTGCAAATCCGACGGCATTAAAACCGTATTTCTCTAAAAGCGGAAGAGCATATGAATATAATGTTTCACATCCGTCATCAAAAGTAATCATAATTGATTTTTCAGGCAAATCACATTTACCGTTCACAAATCCGATAATCTCATTTACCGTAACTGTTTCATATCCGTTATTTTTCAGAAATTTCAGATCCCGCTCGAACTGATCAAGCAACAGAACATATTTTCCTGCTCTTGACTCACATTTAGTTAACTGATGATACATAACAACGGGTAATTCAATTCCTTTATGTTCAGAAAATACATCAATTGAATCCATATTAAAAACAAAAATAGAAAATGTAAAAAATATTACTATTAAAATTA
>JAZOVN010000113.1:0-2485 GCA_045658725.1 Acutalibacteraceae bacterium | reverse complement strand
ATTGTTGATGCTCTTTCGTTCATTCCTTACGGAACGATTGTTGATGAATTTCAGCATGTTGTTTACGAAAATCCCGACCTTACACCCGCTGAACGCAAAGCTGAGTATCTGAAGCTTGAAAAGAAATACAGACCATATCTTTCGTTTGAGGGAATTCCCTATCTTGAACTCGGTACCCGTTGGCAGTATCAGATGCATATTTTTGAAAGTCCGTTTTATTATATTGATTATTGTATTGCACAGTGTGTTGCTCTCGGATTTCTCCGCCTTTCAAGAAATGATTTTGAGTCGTCTCTTGAAAAGTATGTTGATTTTCTGAAGAAAACAGGCGGTGTATCTTTGACTGAGCTTATTGAAGATGCAGGTCTTGAATCACCGTTTGTTGAAAATGCACTAAAAAAGACTTCGGAGAGTGCGATTGCAATTATTGCTGAAGCTGAAAAGAATATATAATCTGGTTACGGCAGGTGTATTTGATGATTATAAGATTTGCAGAGGAAAGTGATCTTGAGCACATTGCGGAATTATATGTTCATAATCATAAGACAACCTACAGAGGACTTCTTTCTGAAGAATATTTTTCTTCTTTGACCGTTGAATCTGCCGAAAAAAGATGGAGAAAGTATCTTTCTGACGGAAATAAAATATGGGTAGCGTATGAATCCGATATTTTTCTCGGTTTTACTGCAGGAAAAGAGGATGACGAGCTTGAAAATACATGGTATCTCGATTCTCTCCATGTTTCTGAAAACGCAAGGGGAAGAGGTATAGGAACGGAGCTTATCTGGACTATGGGTAAATTTGCTGCTCAAAACGGTTACAGATCAATGAGCATATGTGTTGTAAAAGGCAATGATTCGGCAAAAAGTCTTTATCTCAGACTCGGTGCGGAACCGCTGAAAGAATTTGAAGATTCGTTTGCAACCACAAGAACAAATTCAGAAAAACTTATCTGGAACGAAATAAAAATTTTTCAATGATAAAAGTGCGGGGCTTAATGCCTTGCACTTTTTCTTTTCTAGTGATATAATAAAAAATTGTTAAAGATAATTAAGTTAAAACGAAGCTGTTATTGAATTTAAAAAGTAACGAGGTGTAATTATGGCGAAAAAGTTTAAGATTATAAGTCCGTACAGAGAAGTGATTGATTTCCTGGGTAAAGACGAAAACCACTATAAAACAAATCTGCATACCCATTCGACCTACAGCGATGCCAATAATACCATGGCAGATATGATTGCGGCGTTTTATGATCTTGATTTTGATATTCTTGCTTTTGCAGAACACGGACTTCTGGGTAAGGAATGGGATAAGACCCCGACAATTGTTCCTCTTTATACTTTTCAGTATCTCTGGCACGGTGTAAGAAGACACCTTACAACCGAGGAATACAGACAGGTTCTTTCGGGAACATTTAAAACCAAGGATAATCTCCGCACAAAGAACAGGGGTCTTATGTGTGTTCCGAGAGCAATAGAAGCAAATATGTTTACCCTTATGAAAAATCATGTTAACGGATATTTTACCGATGACGCTCTTGAAGGCAAATGCGGCAAGGAAAATGATTTTGAAGGTCCTATAAAAAGAATTGAGCAAAGCGGCGGTGTTTCTCATATAAATCATCCTACCGACTGGCTCGGTGCTTACCGTGACCCTTCTTGTGCAAAGGTTCCTGAAAATATCAGATTTTTTGCTGATCTTTTAAGAAGATATAAATCCTGCATGGGTATTGAAGTTCTTAATATGTATGACAGACCCAACCGCAGCGACAGAATCCTTTGGGATGAACTTCTTAAAAAAATTATACCTGAAGGAAAGCGTACTGTTTTAGGCTTTGCCAACAGCGATGCACACCGTGTCTGTGAAATTGATACGGCATTCATGGATTTTATTATTCCCGAATATACATTGAATAATTTTCGCAATGCTCTTGAAAACGGAAGATTCTTCTCAATTGCAAGATATGCAAAAAATGAACTCGGAGAAGATTTTGTCGGAAAAGGTCCTTATCCTTATGTTAACGGACTTGTTATTGATGATGAAAATCAGACAATAAAGTTATGCGGTATCAATTGCAGTGTAATCGAATGGATTGCAGACGGAGAAATAATCAAAACAGATAAAATTGATTCTGACGGAGCGATGTCATCAGAAATTTGTCTGACGGATTTTGAAGATGAAATCAGTTGTTATGTAAGAGCGCAGCTTAAGGGCAGAGGCGGTATCTGCATGACTCAGGCATTTATCTGTGATGACGGTAACATGGAAAGATTTATTGATCCCGATGCTGAAATCAGACCTTTGTCTGCCGAAGAAAAGAAGAAAAAGGCTTTTAATGACACAAGAGCAGGTGTTATTTATAATAAAATCAAGCAGAAATAAACTTATTAAGAACGAAAGCTTCGGTTTTCGTTCTTTTTATATGTAAAATTTTAAAAATAGATTGAAATTTATATACATTATATGTTAATATGTATCCGAAGCG
>JAZOVN010000112.1:0-23830 GCA_045658725.1 Acutalibacteraceae bacterium | reverse complement strand
CCTTGATTTCAACCGTGCCGTTATCAATGTCGGGTGTGAGTCTGATGTTTTCAATATGGCAGTAATTAACGGGTTCAAGCCACACTGTCTGCCAGATGCCCGATGTTGCGGTATACCAGAAGCCGTGGGTCTTGTTGACCTGCTTTCCTCTCTGCTGATGACCTGAATCGGTGGGGTCATAAACCTTAACAACAAGTTCGTTTTCACCGTCGTTAAGAACATCTGTGATGTCAAAGCTGAAGGGGTTGTAGCCTCCCGTGTGCTCACCGACGGATTTGCCGTTTACCCACACGCTGCACTGCCAGTCAACAGCTTCGAAATGAAGAATTGCTCTTTTACCGCCGAAATCATCATTGAGAGTGAAAAATCTGCGATACCAGAGTCTCTGCTCGGGCGAAAGAGATTTGTTTACTCCCGATGCCTCGGATTCAACCGAGAAGGGAACAATGATTTTACCGTCAAATTTTTCGGGCTTTCCCGAATTTTCTGAAGTGATAGCGTAATCGTATTCACCGTTGAGACATTGCCAGCTGTTTCTTTCAAGCTGAGGTCTCGGATATACGGAAAGGGGACAGCTTCTGTCGATTTCCTTGAACCATCTTGTTTTGATATTGCTCATAAGATTTTCTCCTTAACTGTAGAAATCACACAGACGAATTGCACCGTCTGTTTCGGTGACTTTTATTTTTAATGTTTCGTTAAATCCTTTTGTGTTTATAAACTTAACCTTAAAGGTATAACTGCCGTCATCATTGACTTTTTTCAGCTCGGTTTCAATTTCACGGCTGACAAATTCAGAATCTTCCGAAGATGCATAATGCAGGTCGAAATAAAGCCTGCCGTCAATTTCAATATATTTTTCAGGCTCGGTGAGAAGCTTTTTTGCAACCTCTTCCGTATAGGTTGTGTAAACAAGATTTTCAAGCTGTGCATATGACGAAATTCTGTCGGACACAACGGGAGCAAAGGTGCGGGAATCACGGGTCACGGAATTTGATGCATCAACAGGAAGGTGATTTTCACCGAAAACCTCATTTGCAAGAAAATCGTTGGTGCTGATAAGTGAACGGATAACCGTCATTTTGCCTTCGCCTATATAAATATCTTTGGTGTCTGAACATCCGCCGGATATGCCGATAAGCATAAGCATAAGAATAACGGTTGCTGTCAGTTTTTTCATATAATATTCCTCATTATACTTATAATTATAATCATTATATATAATTTTCTATCAATAGTCAATGTTTTAATTGTTAATTTTTGAACAGAATATACAAAAAACTTTACTTTGGAAAAAAGGTAAAAAATTACTCCGAAACCGTAATGGCTTCGGAGTGGAATCTTTATTTAATCAGAATAAGTGTTACCGCAGAAATAACAGCCTGAATCATGCAGAATCTGTAGATGACCTGGGTGTTTGACCAGCCCTTGTTCTTTCTGAAATGGTCGTGAAGGGGAGTGCGGATATTCTTGAATGTATTCTTCATTTTAAGGAAACGGATGAGCGAAACTTTGACAATGCCGAGAAGTCCGTCAAGGCAGAGCATGAAGCAAAGGGGAATTGCAAGAAGAATGTTGCCTGTTTTGAAAATGCAGATGCAAAGGAAAAGTCCGAGTGCTCTTGAACCAGCATCGCCCATCATCATTGTGCTCGGCTCTGAATTGCTCCAGAGATAGGGGATGAGTGCAAGAATCATGAGGATTATCATGAGATTTGTGTTTGAATCCGTACCGAGGAATCTGATGGCAAAAAGTGCCGAAAACATTGAAACGATGCTCAGACTGCCGCAGAATCCGTCGATACCGTCAGAGCAGTTGGTTGCATTGATGAGCATCCACACAAGAACGGTTGCGATTATTCCGAAAATAACGGGAGGAATTGTGAGAGTAAGACCAAAAAGATTAATTCCCGTTAAATCCTGATTGAAATAAACAAAGTTTGCGGCGGTGAGTGCGGAAATAATAAGGTCGATTGCACCTTTTTTGTATTCACCCCAGGGCTTTTCGGAGCGGTCATCGAGATAACCCGAAAGCATTCCGAGGAAAATGAGTATGTAATAGAATATATATTCGAGTGTTACGGGAACAAAAAGAAGAGCAGTTGCAATGAAAGAGCAAACGAAAACAATTCCCGCACCTCTTACCTTGCCTGCGGAAAGTTTGCCGTTGAAGGCGAACTCTCTGCCCTGGTCACGGGGAAGCTTGTTTTTGAAAATTTTGAGAAGAACAGCACAAAGTGCAACGGGAACGAGCACCATGAGTGCATAAAAAGTTTTTTGTGGCATAAGGTCAAAAAGCATAATGTACCTCCGTAAATTTATTCCGCTCAAAATAATAACACATATTTCAGACTTTTTCAATATTTATCTGAAATCACAAAAAATATCGCTGTGTTACAGTTGTAACAGTTGACAACTGCGTGGAGATATAGTAAAATAAATACAGAAACAGACAAATAAATTACAGACTTTAATTGAAAATTACTTCTTTTTTCTTCGTGTGTTTATAAAAAGCAAAACAGCAGGCTATATGCCTGCTGTTTTGCTTTATCAGTCATCATTTTCTTTTTCTTTGATTTCAAAAGCAGGTTCGCCTGCTTTTTTCATATATTCAACAAGAAGTTCACGCATTGCCGCTCTTGTTTTTGAATATCCGGGATGTGCAGCAAGGTTGTTTTTTTCATAAGGGTCATGCTTGAGGTCATAAAGGCAATCCTCATAGTAAACATCCGAAAAAGCCTTGTCTGCATTTTGGGCGGAAACAGAATATTTCCATCTGTCGGTTCTGACGGCTCTTCCTATCTGACTTTCAGAAATCTGAATAAAAACGCTTTCATGGCCTTTTTTATCGGTTAAACTCTTGCCCATGAAATGTTCGGGGATTTCTGCACCTGCTATGTCAAGAACCGTTGCGGGAAGGTCGATGAGTGAAACAAGGTCACTGACTTTTCCGCCGCCCGTGAATGCACCGCCCGTGATAACAAGGGGAACTCTGATGCTGTTTTCATGGCAGGAGCGTTTATATTCCATGTTGCGGGTTCTGAAATGGCAACCGTGGTCAGATGTATAGATGATTATTGTTTCATCATAAATTCCTTCGTCTTTGAGAGTCTGAATAAGCTTTCCGAAATTCTCATCAACCCTGTTACAGCAAGCGAGATAAGACGGCATCTGAACTCTCCAGTCTCCGAGGGTGCCGAGAAGGTCGCCGGGTATTTCGTAGTTTCTGAATTTTTTTGAAAGACCTCTCGGAGCTTCAAAACGAAGGCGGTCATTCTGATGATGGGGTTCAAGCTGAGAAACAAACATAAAGAAGGGCTTGTCGTGCTGCTTCTTTACATATTCAATTGCAAAATCGTTGATTTTATCTGCTCGGTATCCCTTGAAATTAATTTTGTTTTCGCTTTCGTCAAAAATGTAGCCGTTATATCCGTGAGAAGTGAATTCAAGAATATCTGCGGCTCTCCAGTAGTCATAACCGCCGCGTCTTTCCTTGGGAGTGGGCTTGGTTGCAAGTCTGTGCTCTTTGTCGGATGCGAGATGCCATTTTCCGATATATGCCGTGTCATAGCCTGCTTCCGAAAGGTAGTGTGCGATGCCTTTCATATCGGTAGGGAGAGCGATATCATTTCTGTAGCAGCCGTTTTGTGATGCATAAACTCCGCTCTGAAGACATGCTCTCATCGGACCGCAGACGGGCTGGCAGGTGAAAGCGTTTTCAAAAAGCGTTCCTTCCTGTGCAAGAGCATCAAGATTTGGCGTAACATCAAGAAGCTGACCGTAGCAGCCTGCGGAATCCGCTCTTTGCTGGTCGGAAAAATAAAATATAATATTAGGCTTTTTCATATCGATATCTCCCTCTTATCTGATGCTTCTGAGCTTGTCAAGAACATGCAGAATGAAATCCATTTGCGGACAGTAGCCCGGAAGCTGATTATACAGACTTCTGTATCTTTTGCATCCGCCTCCGCATACCGTTTTTACGGGACAGCTTTGGCAGAGAGGATTTTTTTCTTCTTCATGTGCCATGAATTCTTTCAGTCCCTCTGAATCAAGAATTCCGTTTATATCCGTTTCGTTTATGTTTGCACATTCAAATTCATCAATGCAATAGAAATCGCAGGGGTAGCAGGTGCCGTCTGCTTCAACAACGAGCTGAGCATTGCATCTGCCGCTTGCGCCGCATTGCTCGGCAACTCCTTTTGTTATCAGAGAAAGAAGATTGTCAAAGTCACGCACATAAAAATGATTACCCTTCGATACCTCGGAAAACCAGAGATTGAAAAGTCTTTTTTTGAATCTTGCAAGCTGTTTGGCACCGATGCTGTAATCACTTTTTTCACCGTTGAGAGGATCAAGACAGTAGATAGGCTGAACCGAGCGGAACCCGTTTCTTTTATAAAAATCAAAGAGCATTGATGCATCGGTTTTTGAGGTTATAACCGAAAGAATGTTGAAATCAACTCCGTGCTTTTTCAGCAGTTCAATGCCTTGCATCGCCTTATCAAAGGATTTGCAACGGTTTTTATCGTGAAGCTCTTTGTCGCCGTCAATTGAAACTCCGATAAGAAAATTGTTTTCTTTAAAGAATTTGCAGAATTCCTCGGTAATAAGTGTTCCGTTTGTCTGAAGCGAATATTGAATTATGCTGCCTTCGGTTTTGTACTTTTCTGCGGTTACGATGAAGTTTCTGAAAAACTCAATTCCTGCAAGAAACGGTTCACCGCCCTGAAACATAAATGTAAGAACGGACTTTTCTCCGCAGAAATCAAACATCTTTTTTATTAAGTTTTCTGCGGTGGAAATTTCCATTCTTTCCGCGGTTGTTTTGTTTCTTGATTCTGCTTCGTCGCAGTAAAAACAATAGCTGCATCGAAGGTTACAGTCTGCGGATGCAGGTTTGATTAAAGCGGTCATCTGCCGCATAAAAACACCTCTTTTGCGTATTCTATTTCAGGTGATTGATTATGTCGAAATTCAAAGAATATTTTATGTGTTTTGCAATCGGTGCGGTTGCTTACGGGCTTGTTGAGCTTTGTGTGAGGGGCTATACTCATTGGACTATGGCTCTCACGGGCGGAGCGGTTATGCTTCTTCTTAATCTGATCAACAAAACAAAAAATCTTAATATTCTGATTAAATGTCTTCTTGGTATGACGGTTATAACAAGCCTTGAATTCGCTGTCGGAATGGCGGTTAATGTCGGTATGGGGTGGAATGTTTGGGATTATTCCGATAAACCCTTCAACCTTTTCGGACAGATTTGTCCGCAGTTCTGCATAGCGTGGTTTTTCATAAGCATTCCTGCATACTATGTTTGCGGTTATGTTGAAAAACGGCTCAGCTCTGACTGATATAATTCTTTATGCCTTCAACCGTTGCCGCAGCAAGTATATCTCTGTTTGCGGCGGTCTGGAGCACCTGACATTCCGCCATGTTTGAAACAAATCCGTATTCTATAAGGATTGCAGGGCATTCTTCAACTCTTGCAACTCTGAAGGCATAGAAATCGGAGCCCCTGCTGACCTTGGATTTGAAATCGTTTGATTTGTCCTTATAAATATTGTTTTTGTATGCATTTACTATGCTTTCGTGCACAGCCTTTGCAAGAGGCTGACCGTAAGCTCTGTAATAGTAAGCCGAGGTTCCCATTGCTGAAGCCGAGGTGCTCGAATCACAGTGGATTGCAATGAACATATCGGGGTTATTCTCACGCACCGCACCGTTACGGTCGGTGTAACATACCCATTCGTCGGTGGTTCTTGTCATAAGAACTTTTGCACCTTCTGATTCAAGAAGTTCCCTGACTTTGGTTGCAATTGAAAGGTTAATATATTTTTCGTTGCCGAAGCTTGATGATGAAACCGCACATGTTGCACCGCCATCGATGCCGCCGTGACCGGGATCAAGCATAATAGTGTATCCATTAAGGGTGGATGATGGCTTGTGTTTTACTGAAATAACAAGGTTGCCGTCGTTATCGAATTCATAGTGGAATCCGTAGAATTTGCCTGCGTTTGCAAGCTGCATTGAAAGAGTAACGGTTGATGCCGAAGAATCCGAGCTCCACGATGCACTCTTTATTACGGAATCCATGAATGAAAGAGAGCCTTCTGCGTTAACTGTATCGCTGAAAGTGAATTGCAGCCCCGTGCAGTTGAGCGATGAAACGGAAACAAGCCTTCCGTTATATGAATTGTAGGTCTGACCCGTAAGCTTTGCGGTAAACGGAACAGCTCTGTTCATTTCAAGAACAATAACGGTTTGACCTGCCGATGACCTGCATGAAAGAACCTTGATGCTGTTTTTTGGCATAACAAATCCGTCTTTGATGCTTACATGTGTAATCTTTCCGTTGCTTCCCGAGCGAAGTCGCTCTTCGCGGACAGTCGGTACCTTGAGACCCGATGCAAGAATATAATATTTGTCACCATCAAGCGTTATGGGTGAGCCTTTGACATAGTCAACCGTGCCTTTGAGAAGGGGAGAACAGTCGGGAACGGAATAAGTTTTGGTATCGTTGCCGGGATAAACTTCAACATAGTCGTCGATAATTTCGCATATTGTTGCGGAACCGAGACCGTAATTCTCCGTATAGAAATATTTTTCCATGGAGTTGCCCGAGGGAGTCTGAGCATTCTGCTCCTGAGTTTCGGTTTGTGTTTCCGTCGGCTGCTGAGTTTCACCCGTGTTTTCGGTTTCCGAAAGATTGGTGTTTTCTGCTGAAAGGGTTGTTGTTTCGGCAGGTGGCTGAGTTGTGGGAGTCTGAGTGGTGGTTACGGGCTGTGTGACGGGAGGTGCGGTTACAATTTCCTTTGCGGTAACGCTGACACTTGCACCGCTGAGCGACTCGGTGAGAGAACTGTAACGGGCGGTAACTTTATATTTGCCGAGCTTCTGAACCTTTTCTGTACTTTCGGGCGTTTCAAGCGTTGCGGTGAAGGTTGTGAAATCCGATGCACTGTCGGGGGTATCTTCACCGTCTGCAACGCCTGCCGTCATTTTGTAATCCTTGCCGTTGAATGAAACGGTGAGAACTGCATCTTTGAGTGCAACAGCCGAAACTTCAACAAGCATTCCACCTGGAACAGAAATGTTTTCTGACGGAGAAACGGATTTGAGAAGCTTGATTTTATATGTTACCTTGTATGTATAGGTTTTACCCTTGTGTTCAAACCTGATTGTGTTTTCGCCGGGAGTGAGTTCGCAGTCAAGAGAAAAGTCGCCGTTTTGTGCAACTGAAAGCTTCTGACCGTTGCAGACAAGCTCATGGGCAGGACTGCTTGTACCTCTGAAGGTGACAACAGACTGCTCAACGGTAAAGCTTGTTTTTGAATGGCTTGTCAGTGAGAATTCCTTGTCGAGAAGGTAGCTGTCACGCTTTTTGATATAGTTTTTAACGGAATCCGCACCCTTGCCGGAAGCATTTGCAATTTCAATAAACGGAGAAAACGAAAGCCCTTTACACATTGACATATCTGCCGATGCCGCCGCAAGGTCAATCATGGTGTTGGCTTTTTCCGTTGAATATGAAGAAATGCCGGATAAATCGTGGTTGAGCCAGAGAGGGGCGGTTTCTTCATTCCATACTGCCTGTGCAGCTTCAAACGAAGATTCTTTTCCCTTTTCGTGAGAAAGAAAAATGAAATCCGCAGTTTTATTACGGAGAAGTGTTTTCTGGGTTTCTGCGGCTTTTGAGCTTATCACGGGTTCAAGACCGATGAGAATGAGCGGATCGGTTTGTCTGATTTTTTCGCAGAGTTTTCCTGCGGTTTCAATATAGGTCTGAGCTATTGATTCGTCGCATCCGCCGATTATTACAAAATCAAGGTTGTTTTTTTCGATGAATGCGGTTATATAGTCTGTGCCCTGAGAAGCATCTGCTTTGATGCCGTGGTAGAGAGATTTGTTTTTTGCTTCAGCGAGAAGGGGAGCAACCGTTTCTGAATTATCGGCTGTCAGCTCAAAAATAACGGTGTTGAATCCCATTCCTTCAAAAAGAGCAAGCTCAAGCATACTGTTTTCCGAATATGATGAACAAACTGAAGCAACAACCGTTTCGGGTCGCTGACTTTTCGGTCTGCCCGTTGCTGTAACGGGCGCTTCACTTGTTGTTTCGGTAACGGCTGAAGTTGCTGTTTCTGCTGTTACATCCTTTTTTAACGAATCGAATTTACCTGTTGCAAACATAACCGCAATAATGCTAACGATTGCAACTGCAATTCCTATCATTGATGTCACAAGAATTTTGTTTTTCATTAATTTTTCCCCTTGGATGTTCCTGTCACTCTATGGTGTTCCTGAGATTTGTTATTTCTGATTTACATGCACTTCTGTTAAGATCCTGATAAGAAAAAACAACGAAGCCGCCGTAATTTTTATTGTTTCTGATTGCGGTAAGCTGTCGTGAGAGAATATCGGTTTTGTTTTTCCATTCAGAGGAGCCCGTGCCTGCAAATTTATCTGTTGTTGCACATTTATATGCGGCGATGCCGCAAGCAAGCTTTACTCCCGATGCTCTTGAAAGGTTTCCCCATTTATTCAGAAGAGAACCGAAAGCAAGTGTTTCATGCTCAAAACCGAAATATATCTGCGGAATGATAAGGTCGGCATAACCCGTGCGTGAAAGCCATAATTCGCAGTCTGCATAATATTCGTCATAATTTTTATCAAGCTGACCTGCAGGGCTGATGCTTACGGTGAGAGTTGAATCAACGGATTTTACGGCTGAATAAAGAGCCGAAACAAAGGCATTTACGCAGTTTCTTCTCCAGTCTGCAAGACTGAGAGTGCCGCCCTCCGCTTTGTATTGCGAATATTGCATTCTATCAACCGCTGTATCGGTTGAAGGATAAAAATAATCGTCGATATGTATTCCGTCGACACCGTATTTGCTTATGATTTCGCGAACACCGTCAATGATTCTTTCGTGATTTGACGGACATGACGGATTATAATAAATCCCGTTTGAAAGAACGCAGATTTCTCCGTTTTTGTTGCCTGAATCAAGAATTGCTTTTGCGGGATTTTTTGCACTCAGAAGGGAAGCGTCATTTTTTGTTGAAACCCTGAAAGGATTTATCCAGCCGTGAACGGATATTCCGTATTGCTTTGCACTTTCGAGCATAACGGCAAACGGGTCAAACGGAAGGTCTGCTCCTTCTTTGCCTGCAATATATGATGAATAAGGATAGATATCGGATTTGTAAAACGCATCCGAAAATGCACGCAGATGAACGAATGCGGTATCAAGCCCCATATCCTTTATATTTTTGAACATGGTATCGGTTGATGCTTTATATTGTTCTCTTGTTTTGCCTGCTGCGGAGATATGGTCATAGCAGGAAATCCAGATTCCGCGAAGCTCGTTCTGATTAACGGAAGCAGCGGAAGTCTGAGGAACGGTTGCGGGCTTTGTTGCGGCAACGGTTGTTGTTTTCGCAGCTGTTACCGTTGTTTTTGCTGAAGTTTCGGTCTGCTTTGCCGTTGTTTTTTCGGTTGCTTTAACAGTTGTTTTTGCCTGCGAAGGTTTTTCGGGATTAATTGCCGCAAGAGTTGAAGCAAGCGATGAAGAAACGGCGGTTATTATGTTTGCTGCTGTGTTTTCTTCTGTTTCTGTTTCGGATTGCGGATGATATTCCGTGAAGGGAGCTGTTGTTGATGCTTCTGAAAATGAAGTGTTTACTTCAGGGATAATAATTTCGCCTTTGAGTTGACACGAGGTAAACAGAAGCGATATAATTAAAATCAAAGGAATAAGCTTTTTCATTCTTTTTTCCTTTCATTGTGTTTTCAATCTAATATATTAAAAAGGAATGGTTAAAATGCCGTGGGTCAGTCTTATTATAATTTATCTTGCCGTTATGGCACTTGTTTCGGTAATTGTTACCGTTGCGGATAAATTATCCGCAAAAAGAGGCGGTTGGCGTGTGCCCGAAGCAACGCTTATGACTCTCGGTCTTTTCGGCGGAGCTTTGCCGATGTATGTAACGATGAAAACAATCCGTCACAAAACAAAACACAAAAAATTCATGATCGGTCTGCCGCTTGAAATCGCACTTCATGCGGCGATTGTGTGTGTCGGGGTATATATTTATCTGAAATGATTTTATTGATGCAGGGTTCGAAAAATAACCCTGCATCAATTTGTTTTATCAGAGTGTGCTTAAATCGTAAGGTGTCTGCTGATAAACAAAATAGTTGAGCCAGTTGGTGAAGAGCAGATTTGCCGTGCCCTTCCAGCACATTTTCGGAAGCATGTTCGGGTCATCATCAGGGAAATAATTATAGGGAACTTTTATGGGAAGACCCTTGTTGACATCCCTGAAATATTCTTTTGCAAGCGTTTCTCTGTCATATTCCGAATGTCCCGTTGCAAAGAAATTTCTGCAAGCCATGTCGGAAATCAGATGAACACCTGCCTGCTCCGAATACGAAAGAATCTGTAAATCCTTCACAAGTGCAATGTCGCTTCTTTTGTTTTCGGTGTGTCTTGAATGCGGCACAAAGAAAGTGTCGTCAATACCCCTCATAAGAGGATGGTAGGTGTCAAGACATTTGTGAGGGAATACTCCGAAAAGCTTTTCTTCAAGAGAATATTTCGGAATTCCGTAATGATGGTAAAGAGCTGCCTGAGCACCCCAACAGATGTGGAAGGTTGAATAAACATTCTTTTTGCTCCAGTCAAGAATCATGCAGAGCTCGTCCCAGTAGTCAACCTCTTCAAATTCAAGGTTTTCAACGGGTGCACCCGTAACAATAAGACCGTCATATTTCTTTTCACAGATTTCATCGAAGGTCTTGTAGAATTTGAGCATGTGCTCTTCGGATGTGTTTTTTGACTTGTGTGATTTGACCTGAAGAAGTTCAACCTCAACCTGAAGCGGAGAATTGCTCAGAAGTCTTAAAATCTGAGTTTCCGTTTCGATTTTAGTGGGCATGAGGTTAAGAATAAGAATGTTGAGCGGACGGATATCCTGTGACATTGCTCTGTCTTCAGTCATTACGAATATGTTTTCGGATTCCAACGACTTGTGTGCAGGAAGCTCATTAGCTATTTTGATTGGCATTGAATCACCTTATATTAAAGAATTTTCTTGTTTGCTGTGAGAAGTGCTTTTGAAACTGCCGAAGCAATAACAAAGCCTGCGATTGCCTCAACAACACCGTTGAGACCGACAAACCATGCAAAGAATGCAACTATGTTTGATGCGGCGGACTGACCGTAGAGATTTGCAAAAACATCGGTCTGACCGAAAAGCAGAATGAATCCGCCAACAAAAAGAAGAGTGTTGATAAGCGGACATGCAAGACCCGAAACGGTGCAGGGAATTGAATTGGTTTTGCATACTTTTGACAGACCTTTGAAGATAAGACCCGTCAGCCAGCCTTCAAGAATTCTCGGCACAAAGCAAAGAACGAAAGTTAAAACGGGGCTGACATTAACAAGCATTGCACCGAATGCGCTCATTCCCGAAAAAGCCTGCCAGAAACTTGTCAGACCGAAGACAGCACCGCATACTGCCCCGGCAGAAGGTCCGAGTACAATTGCTCCTATTGCAACGGGAATGATGTTGAGCGTTATTTCGATAACGCCGATTTTAATGTAGCCTATGCTTGTGAAGCCGAAGATTAACAGCAATGCAACAAGCACGGACAGCTGAGTGAGTCGCAGGATTTTACCTGCTTTTGCGGATGATTTTGACATAAATATATTCCTCCTTGCTGCTACTCCTTAAACAGTAAGATGCATCTTAACGGCGATATCAAAAAGCTCATTAATAAACCATACTGTTTTCGGGATGTAACGCAAAATTTGACGAATAAAAATTATTTACTTTTGTTCTTTTCATAAAGGACCTTAAGTCCGTAGAGAATAAGTTCGCGGTTAAAAATGATATCCTGCTTGCAGCTTTTGATAAGGTCTTTTGCAAGACCGCCCGTTGCAACTCTTGATGCAACCTTTTCACCAAGCTCTTCTTCAAGCTTTTCGCACATACCGTCAATCATCGAAGCATAGCCGAAAACAGTTCCCGACTGCATGGAATCGATTGTGTTTTTGCCGATTGCCCTTGCAGGCGTTTTGAGGCTGATTGCAGGAAGCTGAGATGTCCTTGCCGAAAGAGCGTCAAGTGAAATTCCGATGCCGGGTGCGATGGTACAGCCGCAGAATGCACCGTTTTTATCAATAACGCTTATCTTGCTTGCCGTACCGAGGTCAATAACAAGGCAGGGGAGAGGATAAAGTGCGGCAGCACCCACACAGCCTGCAAGAAGGTCTGCACCGAGCTGAGCGGGATTATCAATCAGAATGTTCATTCCCGTTTTGATTCCGGGACCGAGCACCATAGGCTTGCAGCCCGTAACTCTTTCAACTGCAGAACTCATTGCACCCGAAAGTTCAGGCACAACGCTGCTGATTGCCGCACCTTCAAAGCTGTTGCAGGGCATTTCATAGAGCGAAAAAATCTGCTTGAATTCAACTGCATACTGGTCGGGGGTTTTGTAGCGGTCGGTTGCGAGCCTTGAAACAAAAACAAGCTCGTTTTTATTGTAAACACCCATGGTGATGTTGGTGTTACCTATATCAATTGCAAGAAGCATAATACAATCCTCCCATTATAATCTTTTTAATTATACACTATATTATAAAATAATGCAATGAAAAATATCTTGCAAATGTTAAATATTATTGTATAATATATTAAAAATGACAGAAATGAAGGAGAATTCGCCGTGAAATGTTCGGTATGTCCGAGAAATTGCATGTCGGAAAGAAATGAAACATACGGCTTCTGCGGTGTCGGCGAAAAGCTGAAAGTCGCAAGGGCGGCACCTCATTTTTGGGAAGAGCCTTGTCTGAGCGGCGAAAAAGGTTCGGGAACGGTCTTTTTTTCGGGATGTAATCTCGGCTGTGTTTTTTGTCAGAATTACGGTCTCAGTCACGATGCTTTCGGTAAAGAGGTCAGTGGTACGGAACTGATGAGAATTTTTGATGCCCTGATTGAAAAGGGCGTCAACAACCTTAATCTTGTAACGCCGACCCATTATGCACCTATGCTTGAAAAAGTTCTCAAGGAATATAATTCACCCGTTCCTGTTGTATGGAATTCATCGGGTTACGAAAAAGCCGAAACTCTGAAAATGCTTGAAGGATTGGTGGATATTTATCTTCCCGACCTTAAATATTTCGATCCCGCACCTGCTCTCAAATATTCGGGTGCAGAGGATTATTTTGAATATGCATCCGCCGCTGTTCTTGAAATGCAAAGGCAGGTCGGAACGGTTAAGCTTGATGAAAACGGCATTGCAAAAAGCGGACTCATTATCCGTCACATGGTTTTGCCGGGGAATATATCACAAGCGGTCAAGGTCTTTTCATGGGTTCGTGAAAATCTGCCCGAAGAAACATATATCAGCGTTATGCGTCAGTATGTTCCTTTCGGAAAAGCAAAGGAAATGCCGCCGATTGACAGACGGCTTTCTGCAAGGGAATATTCAATCGTAAAAAAGAAAATTCTTTCTCTCGGCTTCGAGAATGTTTATTTTCAGAGCGGAGAAGCGGCAGAAGAAAGTTTTATTCCGAATTTTGACCTCGAAGGTGTTGACCTTTAATAAAAAATTTGGTAAATTAATAAAGTAAACTATTAACGGAGGTTTTGATTATGTCAAAAGCAAAAGGATTCGCAGCAGAATTCAAGAAGTTTATCATGAGAGGCAATGTTATTGACCTTGCAGTCGGTGTTATCGTCGGCGGTGCATTTCAGGCAATCGTAAAGTCACTTGTTGATGATGTTGTTATGCCTGTTATCAGCCTTGCAACAAAGGGTGTTGACTTTGCAAACTGGTTCATCGCTCTTGACGGCGGCGAATATGCAACTCTCGAAGCTGCTCAGGAAGCAGGTGCATCTGTTCTCAGCTACGGTAATTTCATCAGCGCAATTCTCAACTTCCTTATCATGGCATTCGTTGTTTTCCTTCTTGTCAAGGGCATCAACACAATCGCAGACAAGACAAAGAAAAAGGAAGAAGAAGCTCCCGCAGCACCAACAACCAAGGAATGCCCCTTCTGCAAGAGCGAAATCGCAATCGAGGCAACAAGATGCCCCCATTGCACATCCCAGCTTTAATATCGCAAAACCAGAAGCGCAGAGCACGCTATGCTGCTTTGCGCTCTTTTTCTTAAAAGGAGAATGTTTATGAAACTCGGTTTTATTGGTGTGGGTAATCTCGCAAGCTCAATCCTCCGCGGAGTTATTGCATCGGAAGAGATACCTGCAGATGAAATTGTTATTTTTGATTTGGATATAAAAAAAATTAATGATCTTCATGATGAGCTCGGAGTCAAAATTCAGCTGTATTCCGAATATATTGCGGAAAACTGCGATTATGTTGTTGTGGCGGTAAAGCCCAAGGATTTTGAAGCAGTCGCAAAAGAAATAAGCGATGTCGCACAGAAAAACGGCACTGTCATAATTTCAACAGCAGCAGGCACGAGTGTTGACACAATAAAGAGCTATCTCGGTTACGACGCCAAGGTTATCCGCATTATGCCCAATATCAATGCCGCAGTCGGAGAGTCGATGACTGCACTTTGCACTTCTGAGCAGGTTGTTTATGCCGAAAAGGAATTTGCAATGGATCTTTGCTCTTGCTTCGGAAGAGTAATTGATCTTGATGAAAAATATTTTTCAGCATTTACGGCAATTGCAGGCTCTGCTCCCGCATTTGCATATATGTTTGCCGATGCACTTGCAACCGCAGGCATAAAATACGGTATCCCTGCAAAAACCGCTCAGGATATTGCCGCACAGATGCTTTTCGGCTCGGCAAAACAGCTTCTTGAAAGTCCGCTTTCGGTCAGCGAGCTTATCAGAAATGTATGTTCTCCAGGTGGCACAACAATCGAAGGCGTCTGCAGCCTCAAGGAAACGGGATTTGAAAATTCCGTTATAACCGCAGTTGATAAAACAGTCAAAAAAGATAAATCAATGTCAGAATAAAGAGGTGACATAATGGAACTCCTGATATTAAGTTCTCTCGAAAAAGTTTTCAGCGACGAAAGACCTTCAGCTCCCGTTCATAAGAATTTTTCAATGCTCAGTAATGAGCGTCAGTCTTTTCAGGCAGCATTCTGCTGTGAAAACGATGCTGAAATAACTGCTGAATTAAGCGGAAAGCTTGCTGAAAAATCAAAGATGTTTTTTGTTAAAGAGGTTCCCGTCGGCAATGCTTGTTATGACGATGCGGATGACCTTTATCTTCGCAAAACATCGGGCAATTATCCCGATGTGCTCACTCCCGTAAACGGAAAAGTCAATGTTCAGTCGGGCAAGTGGTACAGCTTCTGGATTGAGGTTTCACCTGCGGGAGAAATCGGAGAAAGCGAGCTTTCGGTTAAAGTCAGCTCAAAAAATGAAGAGGCACAGGGCAGCATAAAGATTGAAGTTATCGGTGCCGAGCTTCCGAAGCAGGATTGGATTTATACCAACTGGTTTCATTGCGACTGCCTTTGCAACTACTATAATGTTGAGCCGTTCAGCGAGCCTTTCTGGGATATCTGCAGAAACTATGTTAAAACCGCTGCAGACCACGGAATGAACTGCATTCTCACTCCGCTTTTCACTCCTCCTCTTGATACAAGAGTCGGCGGCGAGAGAAGAACCGTTCAGCTTGTAAAAGTCCGTCATCACGGCGGAAAATATTATTTCGATTTCAGGAATTTCAGAAAATGGGTTGCCGTTTGCCGTGAATGCGGAATCGAATATTTCGAGATGAGCCATCTCTTCACTCAATGGGGTGCAAAGCACGCACCAAAGATTGTTGCAATTGACAGCAAGGGCAGAGAAAAGAAGATTTTCGGCTGGAAAACAAGAACTTCGAGCAAGGAATACGATAAATTCCTGCGTTCATTTGCTGCTGAACTCATAAAGGTTATCGACAGCGAGGGCATAAGAGAAAAATGCCTTTTCCATATTTCCGATGAACCGAATATAAAGCAGCTTGATACCTATAAAAAGCGTGCAAAGCTGATTGATGAAATCTTCCCCGGATTCAGAATCATAGATGCCCTTTCAGATTATGAATTCTATGAAACAGGTGCTGTGAAACAGCCCATTCCCTGCGAAGATCATATTGAGAAATTCGTCGGAAATGTTCCCGAACTCTGGTCATATTATTGCTGTGCACAAGGCAATAAATATGTTCCCAACAGATTTATGTCAATGCCTTCTCTGAGAAACAGAGTGCTCGGTATTATCATGTATAAATACGATATCAAAGGTTTCCTTCATTGGGGCTATAATTTCTATAACGCCCAGTATTCCGTCAGAGATATTGATCCCTATAAGGTAACCGATGCAGGCGGCGGATTCCCGTCGGGCGATTCGTTTGTTGTTTATCCTTCGGATGACGGCAAAGCACTTGAATCACTTCGTCTCAAGGTTTTATACGAAGGTTTTCAGGATATGATGGCACTTAAACTTCTTGAAAGTAAGGTCGGCAGAGAAAAGGTGCTTGAATTTATTGAGAAAGACCTTTTCAAGCCTCTGACCTTTATGGAGTATCCCCACGAAACAGAGTGGCTTCTTGAAACAAGAGAAAAAATCAATCAGATGATTAAGGAGAACTGAAATGCCTATTATCTTTGACAGCGAAAAAAAGATTTTCAAGCTTGATACCGCAACTTCAAGCTATGTTTTTGAAATTTATGAGCAGAATTATCTTGTTCACCTTTACTACGGTGCAAAAATCCCCGACTATAATCTTTCGGAGTTCCGCTACACTGGCGGTTTTGCATCCTTCAGCCCCAACAACATCAATGTTGACGACTGGCGTTTTTCTCCCGACATAAATCCCTTTGAGTATGCGGGCAACGGTGCGGGCGATTTCAGAACATCCGCAATCGCAATCAGAAATGCCGACGGCAACAATGTAACGGATATGCGTTATGTTTCGCATAAAATCTATGCAGGCAAGCCTGCAATAGAAGGTCTTCCCGCACTTTATGTTGAGGATGATTCCGATGCAACAACTCTTGAGATTTTAACAGAGGATGCCGTAACGGGTATTCAGACTGTTCTTTTCTACACCGTTTTTGAAAAACTCGGTGCAATGACAAGAAGTGTTAAGGTTATCAATAATTCCGATAAAACCGTTGAAATCGAAAAGGTCATGAGTACCTGCGTTGATTTCCATACAAGCGATTTTGAAATGCTCAGCCTTTACGGCAGATGGGGCAAGGAAAGAGCACTCGAAAGAAGACCTCTTGCTCACGGCAGACAGATGGTTTCAAGCAAGAGAGGTTCATCGAGCCATCATCAGAATCCTTTTGCAGCTATTGTTGATAAGGGTGCAACCGAGGATTACGGTAATGCTTACGGATTTAACTTTGTTTACAGCAGCAACTTTGTTTTTGAAGCAGAGGTAAATCAGAATGCAGGAACAAGAGTTGTTATGGGTATCAATCCCGAAAACTTCGGTTGGCAGCTCAAGGCAGGCGAATATTTCTGCTCACCCGAGGTTGTTATGGTTTACACACCCGACGGCATCGGTGAAATGAGCCGTATTTTCCATCGCCTTTACAGAAAGCATCTTGTCCGCGGTAAGTGGAAGGATATAAAACGCCCCCTTCTCATCAATAACTGGGAAGCAACGGGAATGGACTTCACGGGTGATCAGCTTGTTACCTTTGCGGAAAGAGCAAAGGAACTCGGAATTGAAATGCTCGTTATGGATGACGGCTGGTTCGGTGACAGGAATTCAGACAGAAGCGGTCTCGGTGACTGGCAGGTAAATGAAGAAAAGCTCGGCGGTACTCTTGCGGAGTTTGTCAATAAAATCAAGGCTCTCGGCATCAAATTCGGCATCTGGTATGAGCCCGAAATGATTTCACGCGACAGTAATCTTTACAGAGCACATCCTGATTGGTGTCTTCATGTTCCCGACCGTGAAAAGTCAATCGGACGCTTCCAGTATGTTCTCGATTATTCAAGACAGGATGTCCGTGACTATGTTTTCGGTGAGATGTATAAGGTTCTTTCAAGCTGTGAAATTGATTATCTCAAATGGGATTTCAACCGCAATCTTACCGAGGTCGGTTCTGCAATACTTCCTGCAGAGCAGCAGAAAGAAGTTTTCCATCGCTTTGTGCTCGGTACATATGATGTTATGGACAGACTCACAAAAGCATTCCCCGATATGCTTATCGAAAACTGTTCAGGCGGCGGCGGACGCTTTGATCCCGGTACACTTTATTTCTCACCGCAGATCTGGACAAGTGATAACACCGATCCCATCGAACGCCTGACCATTCAGTTCGGCACCTCAATGTGCTATCCTGCATCAACAATGGGTGCTCATGTTTCGGCATGCAGACGCACGGGCTACGATACCAAAGGAAATGTTGCTCTCTGGGGCTCGTTCGGTTATGAGCTTGATCCGAATAAGTTTACCGATGAAGATAAGAGAATCGTCAAGCGTCAGGTGAAGGAATATCATAAGTATTATGATGTTATCCATTACGGCGATCTTTACAGACTTGTATCTCCTTTTGAAAATCCCTACAGAGTAGCATGGGAATTTGTTTCGGAGGATAAGAGTGAAGCTCTTCTCACAAGTGTTATCATGCGTGAGCCGCCCGACAGAGCGTTTTACATCAAGCTGAAGGGTCTTGATCCCGATAAATATTATGTTGATGATGATACCGATGAAGTTTATTCGGGTGCACTCCTTATGAATGCGGGTATCGCCTTCACAAGCCTCAGAAATGCCGACGGCGAAAGCTTTGTCAAGTATTTCAAAGCAGTTGAATAAAATGTTAAGCCCCGAAGCCGTAAAGGCTTCGGGGCAATTTATGTGCATCACTTTTTCTTTTTTAACAGTTTTATAATTCCTGCCGTACCTGCAACCGCCGCCGCAACAATCGCCGCTTCTTTGACGGATGTCACAACCTGCGAAACGCTTGTGGGTGCATAGGTATATAGTGCAAACTTCGGCAGATTTTTAACCTTTTTTCCGCAAAGCTCACCGAATGTAACCGTTCTTGTTTCGTAAGTGCCGTTTTCGCTTATGTTGAAAACCCTGACGCCTCTTTCGTAACCGGGACCGTAAACATTGAAGCCTGCTCCCTGAGCATAACCGAGGTCAATGCCTTTATAATTAACAACAAAGCTGTTGTTGTGGTCGTGACCGACATAAACACCGAGAACCTCACCCTTTTCAAGAAACGCATCAATCTGACCGGGATTTTTTGATGATGTGGCAGGGGATTCTCTCATAAAATCACGCAATCCGCTTTTGTAGGGATCAAGTGTGAAGAATTCGTCTTTATGATTGCCGTATGCTCTTACACTTTTTTTCGTGAATCTCGGAACTTTTTTGATAATTTCAAAATATTCGGGAGTGGGAATGTGCTGAAAAGCAAGTGAGGGCAGGGGATTTTCATAGCTGTCACGCACAGAGCGATACCATTCAAGCTGTTCGGGAGTAACACTGCTGTAGCCGCCGTCAGCATCCTTTGAATGAGTGTCAAAAAGATAAATGAGAAATTTATCGTCAATGCTCAGACAGAAGGTTGCTTTTTCATCTTCGGATGCTTCATCGGCATAAACAAACATGGGCGACTGCTTATAAAGCTCAAACTGTTCGTTCTTGCGAAGAGCAGCCTCACCGTCATGGTTGCCGAAGGTCATCGTGAAGGGGATGCATCTGTCTTCAAGAGGCTTGATAATGGCTTTTATTGTGTTTTCTGCATTCTTTTTTCCTTTTTCGCCAAGAAAGAAGGATGAATATCCTTTGATCTGGTCGCCTGTAAAAACAACAAGGTCGGGCTTTTCTTTATCAAGTGCGGCACAGATGAGCTTGATTGTGTCGGGCGATACGGCAGGGATTTCCTGAACATCGGCAATCTGCATTATTTTGAAATTACCGTTTTTGAAATTCAATGCTTTGTTTTGCATAATATCACTCCGTTATGAAAAAACCGCCGAAAAGAATCCGGCGGTAATTATTTTTTATTTGTGGCTTTTGAATCCGTACTTATCAAGAAGATTGTGAATTCTGTCTTTAGGATCAAGAAGACCGCTGATGGATTCATCGTGATTGAGAGTGTCAATGATATATGAGCAGTATTTAGACATATCAACGCTGACATACCAATCTCTTGCAAGAAGCTCAGGTGTTGAATAGATAAGGTTGGTTGTGAAAACCTTATCGATAAGACCGTCGGCATATGCCTGATCAAAAGTATCAAGACCGTTGCAGAAAAGACCGAAGGATGAGCAGATGAAAATTCTGTTTGCCTTGAGTTCTTTGAGCTTTGTTGCAACTTCAATCATCGAGTCGCCCGATGAAATCATATCGTCGATAATAATAACATCCTTGCCTTCGATGTTTGTGCCGAGGAATTCGTGAGCGATGATGGGGTTTCTGCCGTCAACAATAACGGAATAATCGCGGCGCTTATAGAACATACCGAGTTCAAGACCGAGAACATTTGCAAAATAGATGCATCTGCCCATACCGCCTTCGTCGGGAGAAATAACCATCATGTGGTCTTTGTCGATATTGAGGTCAGGAATGTTTTTGCACATTGCCTTGATCATCTGATAAACGGGCTGAACATTTTCAAAACCGCTCTGGGGAATTGCGTTGTGAACTCTGGGGTCGTGAGCATCGAAGGTGATTATGTTTTCAACACCGTAGTTGATGCAAAGCTCGCGCAGCATATCTGCACAGTCGAGTGATTCACGGCTTGAGCGTCTGTGCTGTCTGCCTTCGTAGAGCATGGGCATGATAACATTGATTCTTCTTGCCTTGCCTGCAATGGCACTGATTGCTCTCTTGAGGTTTGCATAATGATCGTCGGGGCTCATGGGAACATATTTGCCGTACATCTTGTATTCAACGCTGTAGTTGAAAGGATCGCAGAGAATGAAAATATCATATCCTCTGACGGTCTGATTGATTACGCACTTGCCTTCGCCTGTTCCGAATCTGGGGAAGGAAGCCTTGACGATGTAGGAATCTTTTTCATAGCCTGCAAACGGAAGAGTGAGCTTGTGTTCGCTTTCTCTCTCTTTTCTCCATTTAACAAGATAGCTGTCAATTTTTTGTGCAACGCCCTCACATCCGGGAAGAGGAAGAATTCCGAGCTGGCCGTAAGGGATGGTTGTGAAATCTGCATAATCAGGCATTGGGTGTTTCCTCCGATACTTAATTAGATATGCATTTATTCTACTATATTTTCTGAAATTTTTAAAGGCTATATTATAAATTTATCGAGAAAAAAATACACAATATTTTGTGGTTATTTTGGCTATTTTGACGAGGAACGGCACAAGAAATAAAAAAACACGGCAGTTATAAAAACTGCCGTGACGGTTTTCAAAAATGAACAATGAATAAAAATCCTCAGATTCTGCAATGCGGCTACACCACAATTGTTTTATATGCTCTTGATAAAATATGTAAACCGAATTTTAAAATATCGAAAAATTATTCATTATTCATTAATTAATGCCCTTGTACGCGCAAGCAAAGGCATTCTGGTGCCGGTGACCGGACTTGAACCGGTACGGTGTTGCCACCGAGGGATTTTAAGTCCCTTGCGTCTGCCGATTTCGCCACACCGGCAATTTCGGGAACAGGAACGGACATATTGAGCCCATTACCCATGTCACCGACATAATTATAATTTATTAAGCCGTGTTTGTCAACACCATTTCAAAGAATTTAATATTTACTATTGCTAAAGTGTCTGAAAAATAGTAAAATAAATGCATAAATTTTTTAAAAGGAGTAACCGAAATGAAACATTATCCGCTTGATCTCGCACAGCTTATAAAAGAAGGCGATATAGACGGAATATACGCTCTCATCATTTCAAAAATCCCTCAGATTGCAGCTGCAGCAGCAATACTTATAGTTGGTTTTATTATTTCCAACCTTATCGGTAAGCTTGTTGTTAAGGGAATGCAGGCAAAGGGTGTTGACCCTTCGATTCATTCATTTATAAGAACAATTGTGTCGCTTATGCTTAAGTTTGTTTTTGTTCTTTCGGCTTTTTCAACCCTCGGAATGGATGTCAATTCTTTTGTGACCGCCCTTGGTGCGGCAGGTGTTACCGCAGGTATCGGTCTTCAGTCAAGCATTAGCCAGTTTGCAAGCGGAGTTCAGATTCTTGCAAACCATCCGTTCAAAAGCGGCGACTATATTGATGTCGGCACAGTCAGCGGCAAGGTTCACGAAATCAAAATTATGTATACCGTGCTTATCACTGTTGATAACAAAAGGGTTATCATTCCCAACTCATATATAACTTCAAACAATATCATCAATTATAATGCGGAAGACAGACGCCGTCTTGACCTTGTTTTCTCGGTATCATATGAAGCGGATATCGCAAGGGCAAAGCAGGTTATCCGTGAGGTTGTTGAGAGAAATAACCTTATTTTTACCGATCCCGAACCCATTATTGCTGTAAAAGAGCATGCGGCAAGCTCGGTTAATCTTGCGTGTCTTATCTGGTGCCCTGCTGACGAATACTGGAATGTTTTCTATTATATGCAGGAAGAAATCAAGCTTGCTTTTGATGAAAACAGCATTTCAATTCCCTACGGTCAGCTTGATATTCATATTACCAAGGAGTGATTATTTTGACGGATTTTCTTTTAGGACTGTTTATCAGCGACTATAAAAACGCAAGGCGTGAAGCAAAAAAATCAAAGGGTGCGGCGTCAATAGCCGTTATTCTCGGAGAAAAAGACAGATTGAAACTCGGAATGCTCAGCGGTATAGTGGGAATTGTGCTCAATATCATCCTTTCTGTTTTCAAGATGATATTCGGTGCAATAACAAAGAGTGTTTCGATTGTTGCTGACGGTGCAAATAATGTTTTTGATGCTGTTTCTTCAATTATCAGCCTTGTCGGATTCAAAATTTCAGGCAAGCCTGCCGATGATGAGCATCCTTTCGGTCACGGCAGAGTAGAATATATCTCCGCTCTTACTCTTGCATTTTTTATTCTTATCATGGGTGTTGAGCTTATCAAAACCTCAATTGATAAGTTTAAAAACCCCGAGGTTGTTATTTTCGGCGTACCTGCAGTTGTTGTGCTTGTTTTTTCGATTCTTGCGAAAATCTGGCTTGCATTTTTTAACCGTAAGGCAGGAAAGCTGATGAATTCTGTTGCGGTTGATGCCGTTGTTACCGACAGTATCGGTGATATAGCTTCAACAACCTGCTCACTTATTGCTCTTGTTGCATCAAAATTCACTGATTGGCCCGTTGACGCTGTTATGGGTATTGTTGTTGCACTTGTTGTTATTTATGCAGGTATTGATATTATCAAAAGCACTCTCGGACCTCTTCTCGGTGAGCCTCCCGATAAAGAGGTTGTCCGACAGCTTGAAGAACTTGTCATGTCCTATGACGGCGTTGTCGGAATCCACGATATGGTGCTTCACAGCTACGGCCACGGAAAAATCTACGGCTCGCTTCATGCGGAGGTGCCCGCAGATGTTGATATACTTCAGTCTCACGACACAATCGACCTTATTGAACGCAGTATCGTTCAGGAACTCGGCATGGAAATTTCAATACATATGGACCCCATTATCAACGATGAACGAACCCATTCGCTTAAAGAATCGGTTTCGGAAATTGTCCATTCAGTCAATGCAGAATCAACAATCCACGATTTCAGAATTGTTGAAGGCCCGACCCACACCAACCTGATTTTTGATGCGGTTCTGCCGAGAAGTTCAAAGCTTACGGAGGAAGAATTCAGGTCTGCTGTTGACAAAGGCGTAAAACAGATTGATGAGAAGTAT
>JAZOVN010000111.1:0-3528 GCA_045658725.1 Acutalibacteraceae bacterium | reverse complement strand
ACATTATTCAACCTATGTTATATTTAATGTATATAAATTATAAGGGGTAATATTATGAGTATTATCAAGAAAAAAGTTATGAAAGCAGTCGGAAAGATTGTTAATTTCGTAACAACAACCACTTCTCAGGGAACCTCTGACGGTGCACTCGGTAAAAGCTTTGTTCCCGATGATAAAATTATTGAGCTTTGCAGAAAAACTGCCGTTGAAGGAATTGTTATGCTCAAAAATAAAGATAATGTTCTTCCTCTTAATGAGAACAATACTGTTTCTGTTTTCGGAAGAGTGCAGAATGATTATTTTTATGTCGGCTACGGTTCGGGTGGTGATGTCAAAGCACCCTATAAAATCAGCCTTATGCAGGGCATAAAGAATAACGGTAAGATAAAATATAATGAGCTTCTTGCTGCTGCTTATGAAAAATGGGGTGAGCTTAATCCCGTTGATGACGGCTTCTGGGGTAACTGGCCCATGTGCTATGACGAAATGCCCATTGATCTTTCGGTAGCACGCACCGCAGCTTCAATGTCCGACACCGCAATTGTTGTTATCGGCAGATCTGCAGGTGAGGACAGAGAAAACAAGCTTGAAGAAGGCAGCTATTATCTGACCAAAACCGAAAAAGAAATGCTCGATTGCGTAACAACAGCTTTCAGCAGAGTTATAGTGCTTCTCAACTGCGGAAGTATTATGGATATGGGAGAGCTTGCAGATTACGGCGATAAGATTTCTGCAATTCTTTATGTCTGGCAGTCAGGTATGGAAAGCGGAAATGCGATTGCCGATGTACTTTCGGGTGACGCATATCCGAGCGGCAAGCTTGCAGACACTCTTCCCTGCAGTTATTATGATTATCCCGGATGTAACGATTTTGGCGACAGAAAATTCAATTGCTATACCGAGGATATTTATGTCGGCTACAGAGGCTTTGAAACTTTTGCAAAGGACAGGGTTCTCTATCCTTTCGGTTTCGGTCTCGGATATACAGATTTTGCGATTGAAAATAAAAAATATACCTGCCAAAACGGCGTGATTACCGTTTCGGCTGATGTTAAGAATATCGGCTCTTTTGCGGGAAAGGAAGTTCTTCAGGCATATTATGAAGCTCCCTGCGGAAGACTCGGAAAGCCTGCAAGAGCACTTGTTGCATTTGCAAAAACATCCGAACTTAAGCCGGGAGAAAGCGAAAATATTTCTCTTTCGTTTAATGTGAATGATATGTCATCCTATGATGATGAATCCGAATATTCATATATTCTTGAAAAAGGAAGCTATAATATTTATCTCGGAAGCGATGTTCGCTCTGCAGAATTATGCGGTACATATGAGCATGAAAAGAACGAAATCGTTTACCGCCTTTCTCAGGTATCTGCACCTTCAAAAAGCTTCAGACGAATGAAGTATATTAACGGTGAGCTTGTTTATGAAAATGTTCCCACCGCAAAATATAATCTCAGACAGATAATTCTTGATAATCTTCCCGAAGCAACACCGCAGACAGGAGATAAGGGATATAAACTTTCGGATGTAAAAGAAGGCAAAGTTTCAATGAAGGATTTTGTTGCTCAGCTTTCGGATGAAGAGCTTGAAGCAATCAGCCGCGGTGACTATGTTATGAACAGCCCTCTTGGTGCCGCAGGCAATGCTGGTACCTTCGGCGGTGTCCTGAAATCCATGAGAGATAAAGGCATTCCTGCCGCAACAACAACCGACGGTCCTTCGGGTATCAGAATAAATGAAGGTGCATCGCTCCTTCCCGTTGCAACCTCGCTTGCAAGCACATGGAATCCCGCTCTTATCGAAGAACTCTATGAGCAGGTTGGCCTTGAAATGAAGCGTGTCGGTTCCGATATCCTTCTTGCACCGGGTATGAATATTCACAGAAATCCGCTCTGCGGCAGAAACTTTGAGTATTTTTCCGAAGACCCTTATCTGACGGGCATAATGGCATCTGCGTTTGTAAACGGCATTCAGAAAACGGGTGTTTCAGCTTGTCCCAAGCATTTTGCGTGTAATAACCAGGAAACCAACCGAACTCATGCTGACTCGGTTCTTTCGGAGCGTGCACTCCGTGAGATATATCTCAAAGGTTTTGAAATCTGCGTGAAGAATTCAAAGCCGCAGAATATAATGACATCCTATAATAAAATCAACGGTGTTTGGGGTCATTATAATTATGAACTCTGTGAGAGAATTCTCAGAGGCGAATGGGGATATGAGGGCAATGTTATGACAGACTGGTGGATGCGTTCATCAAAATCACCCGAATTTCCGAATATCTGTGATCAAGGCTACAGAGTGCGTGCGGGCGTCAATGTTCTTATGCCGGGCGGTGACAGAACGGGCAGAAGAAAGCCTGACGGAACTCTCCTTAAAACCCTCGGCAAACCCGACGGCATCACACTCGGCGAGCTTCAGAAAAATGCGGCACAGATTCTTAATTTTGTTATGAACAGCAATGCGATGAATGCGGATTAACCTTGAATATCAAATAAAAATTGCGGGCTCAGGGAATTATTTCTCTGAGTCCGCTTATTACTATTAATAAGGAGGAATTATTATGTGTACTGCAATTACATTCAGATCAGGCGGTCTGTATTTCGGAAGAACCCTTGATAATGATTTTTCATATAACGAAGAGGTGACAGTAACTCCACGCAAGTTTCCGCTTGAATTCCGAAGAGAAGGAAAGCTGAATTCACACTATGCCATAATCGGAATGGCTTTCGTCAAGGATAATTATCCGCTTTATTACGATGCGATGAATGAATACGGGCTTTGCATGGCAGGGCTGAATTTTGTCGGCAACGCTGTTTATAATGAACCGACCGACGGAAAGCATAACATCGCACAGTTTGAATTACTTCCGTGGATTCTTGCAAAATGCAGAAATGTTGACGAAGCCTGCAGATTGCTTGATAAAACAAATATAACAAACGATGCATTCAGTGCGGATTTACCGCCGTCACAGCTTCACTGGCTTATCGCCGATAAAAACCGTGCAGTTACCGTTGAATGCACCGCTGAGGGAATGAGGATATTTGATAATGCCGTCGGGGTGCTGACGAATAATCCTCCGTTTGATAAACAGATGATGAATTATAAAAAATATCTGCATCTTTCAGCAAAGGATTTTTCGGATTTTATCCATAAAGAGGGTTATTACAGTAAAGGAACAGGAGCAATCGGTCTGCCGGGTGACCTGACTTCACAGTCGAGGTTTGTGAGAGCCGCTTTTGTTAAGAATAAATCTGTTTCAGGTGAGGGTGAATCCGAATGCGTCAACCGTTTCTTTCATATCATGAATTCTGTTGAGCAGCAGAAGGGTTGCTGTATTTTTGATGAGAATAAATATGAAATAACGGTTTATACCTCTTGCTGCAGTGCTGATAACGGTATTTATTATTACACAACCTACGGCAATCACCGTATTTCGGCTGTAGATATGAAAAAAGAAAATCTTGAATCTGATAATCTTATTTGTTATCCTCTTATATCAGATGAACGGATTGAAATGCAGAATTGAAG
>JAZOVN010000110.1:0-15448 GCA_045658725.1 Acutalibacteraceae bacterium | reverse complement strand
CAGTTTTTGACAGAAAAGTGATGATATCCAAAAATAAACAAGTTGTTAACATCTTGAGAAAAGACAAGCTTTTGTGAAAAATGCACAAAAAAGTTCTCGAAAAAAATTTGACAAAATAAGTTTTTGACAATATAATGTGAGCCGTTGCAAAAGGAAATCGAGGTTTGCTCAAAAAACGGGCATCCAAAAATCTACTAATGCGCGAAATAAGGAGTGTTTTATGATTACAAATTCTGTATCCGTAAACGCAAGAACAAGCAAGATAAGCTTCAAAATTCTGACAGCAATTATCACTGCTCTTTTCTTTTGCTCGGTAACAGTAACAACATTTGCAGCATCAAGTGTTTATGATGTTACCGTCACAGACGGAGAAAAATCGGTAAGCATATCTGCCAAATCAAACAATCCCCTTAAGCTTGTCAGGCAGGCAGGCTTCAGACTCGGTGCAACCGATAATCTCGACCTTTCGGGCTTTACCGCAGGCGAGGGCGGAGAAATAGTTATCGAGAGAGCAAATGTCATCAGAGTTGAGGATAACGGCATTGTTTCCTACTTTGTCAGCTACGGCGAAACTCTTGATGATATCTTCAGCAAAGAAGGAATCACTCTCGGTGAGGGCGACGATGCAGGTGCAGACACATCAGCGAATGTGTTTGACGGCATGAGAGTTTTCATCAAGAGAGCTTTTGGAATCAGCATCGATTCAGACGGTAAGTCCACAAAGCTTTTTATGACAAAGGGCACCGTTAAGGATGCAATTGAAAAATCCGGTATCGAGGTAAGTGAGGATGATATTGTTGTTCCTTCGCTTGACACACCTCTTACGGGATTGACCAGAATCAGAATATTCAGAGTAAAGTTTGACACGGTAATTGAAACTCAGCCCGTTGAATACGGCACCAAGTATGTCTACAGCGATGATATGTTCATCGATGAGAGAGAAGTTGTGTCGGAAGGCAAGAACGGCAAAAAAACTGTTTCATACACCGCAAAATATGTTGACGGAGTTCTTGAAGAAAAGTATTTTGAAAATGAAATCGTAATCAAGAAGGCTGTTGACGAAGTTGTTAAGGTGGGCACCAAGAAGAAAGCGACTCTTGCTTCTCACAAGAATAATCAGGCGCCGATTTCCGACCTTAATGTACCTTCAGATATCAAGCTTGACAAAAACGGAATCCCCGTTGACTATGCATATTGCGTAGAAGGCAAGGCAACAGCCTATACGGGTGACCCCGAAACCGCTTCAGGCAGAAAGCCCATGCCTGGCCACATTGCGGTTGACCCCAAAGAATATCCCTACGGCACAGAGCTTTATGTTGTTTCCGCAGACGGTAAATATGTTTACGGATACTGCATTGCGGCTGATACCGGCGGATTTGTTAAGATGGGCAACACAGATATCGACCTTTATATGGATAACGAGGATATGTGTGATGACTGGGGCAACAGAGGCGTTAAAATCTATGTTCTTAACTGAATAAACAGATAAAACAAAGCAGCGTCTGCAACAACGCTGCTTTTGATTTTGATGCGAAACGAAGCTTACTGTTGATGTGTAACAAAAAAGCCTTTTGTCTATAGTCAATTTTAACAAAACGCATTTTCCATAAAGCCCGCACTTTGGCTGACAAGCCGAATTATTTCAAAGGGCATTTAAAAATGTTGACGAAGCAAAGATTTATGATATAATATATTGTATCGATATGAAAATTTTCAGCGTGGGAGATATAGATTATGTTTGTTAAAGATGTAACCGTTCAGAATCAGGTAGGCCTTCATGCTCGTCCTGCAACCTTCTTCATCCAGAAGGCAAATGAATTCAAGTCATCAATCTGGGTAGAGAAAGAGGAACGCAGAGTTAACGCAAAGAGCCTTCTCGGTGTTCTTTCGCTCGGCATTATGGGCGGCACAGATATCCGCATCATTGCAGGCGGTCCCGATGAGGAGCAGGCTGTTCTTGAGCTTGTAAAGCTTGTTGAATCAGGCTTCGCAGAATAATTAAGAAATAATAAAAACAAACTGACCGAGAAGCTTAAGTGCTCTTCGGTCGGTTTTTGTTTATTCATTATTGATTATGATATCGCATTTTTCTTCGATTGAAAAGGCATCGAAATACTTGTTTTCAAACGGAATCCATTTGCTTTTGAAGGCTTCGAGTGCTTCGGCACCGTTGCGATTTTCAATGCGTTCAAGCTGAGCTTCGGGGCTTATATGAAGGAATATCTTCAAATCATAAATATCGGGTATTTCAGGGTGCGTTGAGTATGCACCCTCAATTATTATAGGCATGGATGCAAAAACGCTTTTAACGGCATTGTAGCCGCCTTCAGCACAGCTGAAAACTCTGTATTCAAAGTCAGTGCCGTTTTTAAGGGGAATGATAACCTCTTCAACAAAGCGTTCGTAGTGAACATTGCCGCCTGCCTGAGAAAGCCTTTCGGGAGTACGAATTTCGGGAGGAAGGAAGAAATCATCCATGTGTATTATCTGCATTCCGAATTCTTCGGCAAGGGCAGATGAGAGAGTTGTTTTGCCCGAGGCACACATACCGTCGATTGCGATAACGGAATCCGTTTTTTCGTAAATCAGATTTTTTATTATATTCTTTAAATTGTTCATATTACATCCTGAATTTAAAGCCCCCGACAGATTTGTCGAGGGCTTTGTTTTTTAAGCTTCTGTATTTTCGCCTGCGGCATCGTTAAATTCTTTAACTTCTGCGGCAATTGCTTTTCTTCTTTCACGGAGTTCCATATACATTCTTTCTCTCTTTTCGCCCTGAAGGTCGTAGAAGAGCTGAGGAACAACGCTGAGGATACCTGTGATAACGGGAAGAAGAGTACACATAAAGAAGAGAGCATAGCGTGCTTCGGGAGTCTGACCGCCCTGATTCTTTGTGTTATCGTAGCCGAATGCCTTGAAGAGGAGGGGCTGAACAACGCCCTTAACACTGTTAACCATCTTGGTGATAAGACCCTTTGCAACACCGGTCATACCTTCTGAACGGAAGCCGTTCTTCCACTCGCCGTAGTCGATAGCTTCGTTTCTCATTTCTTCGGGAATAACCTTTCTGATACCCCAGAAGAACATCCAGATAGTTTCACGGAGCATGAATGCGGGAATCATGACTGCGAGGCTTTCGTAGCCCTTTTTGCCGCCGATGTTGATGAACTTACCTGCAGCATAAACACCGAGCATCAGCACGCTGTCAACATGCGAGCCTGCAATCCAGAGTGCTTTTGTTGAGAACTTGGAGCGTGCCCAGGGAACATATGAATAAGAAATGGGTGAAACAACCGCACCGGGAATACCAACGATTGTTGCCATTGATGCAAGGTTGAGAACTTCGATGTAGTAAAGGTTTGTGCCCGAGTTAAGGCTGAATGCGCCGAGGAACTCGGAAAGGGTGATGAGAAGGAGCGGCTTGTTGGTGAGAACTGATTTGATACCGCTGAATATACTCGGCTTATCAACCGTCTGCATAACTCTTTCTTTTGCAACGAATGCATAGAAGAGAGCGAAGAGGCCTGATACAAGAGCGGTGATGATACCGCCGAGAACGAACATTCTGTTGTAGCCTGCCTGATACATGTCGGGGTTGGTAAGCTCGAGAGCCTGCTTTGCAGGGCTGTTGATATAAATATCAATCAGAAGACCCATGAGAATTTCGGGAGCCTTCTCAACGAAACCTGAAAGAAGGTTTGCTGAGGTGATGAGTCTTGTTCGGTCAATGATGTTGGGCGTTATTGTTGATGTCATACCTTGTCGGACAATTGCAATCAGCGAGCCTGCAAGATTCGAGAAAATCTGAAGCACCAGGAAAATCGCGAATCTCGGAATGTTGGAGCCGATACCGTCTGTGCCCATGAATATGGGAAGTGCCCAGTAAACAACAGTCAGGAAAACACCGGGGATAGCGTAAACTACAAGCCAGGGCTTGAATTTACCCCATCTTGTACGGGTTTTGTCAACGATGGTTGCAAGGAAGATATCGTTGATGATATCCCATACGCTGATGATACCGTTGGTAACCGACTGAAGAACAAGGTCGATTTTGAGGATGTTCATCTTGAAAACATCATCGTATTTACCGATGTTGAAGCTTTGAGCAATGTCATCAAGTATGTATGCAAAGGTTTCTTTGGAGCCGACATAACGCCTGTCTTTGGGAACGGCGCTTGGTGCCTTCTCTTCAACAACCTTGGCGGTTGATTCAGATGCCATATTATCTCTCCTGTCTTAAAATATATAGATTATATTAACATACTATTAACTCATTTACAATACCGTAAATGTTTTTTATGAAATCCGTACAATCAGCACTCTGTTTTTTTGGTTATTAAGACAACAAAAACCGACGGAGGTTATCCGTCGGTTCTGGATTTGATTGTATTATTTTTATACTTTGAAATTAACGGCTTTGTCGCCCTTTTCGTCTGAGCCGAATTCATAGTCCTTGCCGGGAAGGATTGCGTTGAGAATGATACCTACGAGAGCACCGACAGCAAGACCCGAAAGGCTGATTGTAACGGAGCCGACAGGAATCTGGATTGCACCTGCGTAATTGATACCGATTGAAAGAACAAGGATGATAGCGGCAATGATAACATTTCTTGTGTTTTCAAAGTTAACCTTGTTTTCAACAATGTTGCGTACACCGACTGCGGAAATCATACCGTAAAGAACGAGTGATGCACCGCCGATTGTTGCGGTGGGCATAAGGCTTACGAGAGCCGCAAATTTGGGTGAGAATGAAACGAGGATTGCAAGATAAGCCGCGATTCTGACAACCTTGGGGTCGAAAACCTTTGAAAGTGAAAGAACACCTGTGTTTTCGCCGTATGTTGTGTTTGCGGGTGCACCGAAGAGCGATGCGATTGTTGTTGCAAGACCGTCACCGAGAAGGGTTCTGTGAAGACCGGGGTCTGCAATATAGTTTTTCTTGCAGGTTGATGAAATAGCGGAGATATCACCGATATGTTCAACCATTGTTGCAAGAGAGATGGGCATGATTGTGATAACAGCCGAAACAAGAAGGTTCTTATCAAAATCGCCTGCGAGAAGACCGAAAACGGTATCCTTCATCTGGAAGGGGAGACCAATCCAATCAGCTGTTTTGAGAGCTTCAAGCTTTGCAGGGTCAAGAACTTCCATTGCACCTGTGAAGTGAAGAATAACAGCAACGAGCGACGAACCGAGAACGCCGAGCATGATGGGGATAATCTTGATCATACCCTTGCCCCAGATGTTACAGCCGATGATGATTGCAATAGCGATAACTGCGATAAGCCAGTTAGCCTGGCAGTTCTGGATAGCGCTTGATGAAAGGGTGAGACCGATTGCAATGATGATGGGACCCGTAACGATGGGCGGGAAGAATTTCATAACCTTTTTTGCACCGAAGCCCTTGATGAGAGCTGCAAGCACAAGATAAAGAAGACCTGCACATGCAACGCCGAAGCATGCATAGGGAAGAAGGCTGTAATCATTGGAGGGATTGCCAGCTTCGTCTGTTATTGCGGTGATAGCGGCATATCCGCCGATGAATGCGAAGGATGAGCCGAGGAATGCGGGAACCTTGCCTTTGGCGAGCAAATGGAATAGAAGAGTGCCGAGACCTGCGAAAAGCAGAGTTGCCGATACGCTCAGACCTGTGAGAGCGGGAACAAGCACCGTTGCACCGAACATGGCAAACATATGCTGAACTCCGAGCACTGCCATACGGGGATAACCGAGCTGCTTGGCATCATAAATGCCTTCGCCGATATCAAATTTTTTCTTTGACATAATTTCAACCTCCTGAATTTTTTGGTCAGATTAACTTTAACATATTGTGAACAAATTGTAAAGATTATTTTGCTTCGAAAAGTATTAATTCTGAGGAGAGCGCGGACGGGATTTTTATTTTTATTCCGTTTGTCATAAGTTCATATCCGCTGACGGTAAATTCCGCACCGCTGTTATCGAGAGTGATTTTATAATTCATGCCTGCATTTATGCCTTTGGGAACAACAGTGAAATCTGTTTTTTCATCGGAAAGAGAGAAGATTCCGATTGCACCTTTTCTGCAGTCGGGTGATGCGATTTCAAGAATGCATCCGTCTTCGGGTTTGTGTGCCGCTTCAGGTGTGTGATGATATATTTTTGCTTCGGGAAGAAAATCCCTGATGAAGTTCTTATAAATATCAACGCTGTGACGGACAAAATCCGCCTGCACTCTGTTGATCTGAGCACCTGCGGGAGCGATGACATTGAGTGTCATGTGGGTGAGCATGGTGTTTCTCATATGAAAATCAAGCGAGCCGTGCTCATGGCATCCCATTCCTGCAAAAAGGCGGTCAACTCTTTCGGGAGGCAGAGCAAGAGTCATTCCGTTGGTAATCATAACGGAATGGGGTGCTCTCTGACAGTCGGAAACCCAGGTGTGATTGAAATTTTTCATCATGCCGAGGTCTGTTCTTGCACCTCCGCCTGCACAGTTTTCGAAAATAACATCGGGAAAACGCTTTTTCAGGTTTTCGTACATTTTATAAACAGCGTTGATATGTTTTACAGAAACACATTCGGGGATGCCGTCTGTGTCACGGATTGAAAAATAATCTCTGTGTGAAATGTTATGGTCAACACGCAGAAGGTCAAGTTTATATTCGGTAATGATTCTTGCAAGCTCTTTTTCAGCCCATTCGGCAACTTCGGGATTGCTCATATCAAGATAGTTTGCACTGCGGTTTCCGAAAATATCGGAGCCTCTCCAATCGGGATTGTTTTTGTTGATATCGGAGAATCTGCCTGCGTTTTCGATGTCAACCCACAGACCGAATTTCATACCGAGTGAACGGCAGTAATCCGAAAGCTCACCGAGACCGTTGGGATATCTTTCGGGATCGGGAATATTTATTCCGTTGAAATCGCCCCATTCCGTCTGTCGGTCAGGAGGGCATTGCCAGCCTGCATCAACAATGAAAACCTCCGCACCGAGAGATGCAAACTGACGCATGAAATCCTTTGAATCCTCAACGCTCATTGTGTGCTCAGCACCCATTCCCGCACCCACAAGGCAGGCGGCAGGGTCGGCTTCGGGCAGATTGAGAACGGATTTTCTTGTGTGAGTATGCATATCATTGACGGCAGCGACAAGACTGCCGCAGATGATACCGAAATGAACCTCGGGAGTGATAAAGGTTTCGCCTGCACCGATAACTGTTATCGGTTTGTGAGAAGTGATTTCCGCTTTGAAGGCGAGAGAGGTGAAGCTTCTTTCTTCGGTTGTGTTGAAGTCAACGGAGAATCGGCATCCGCCGCTCCATGCTGTCTGGCATGAATAAATCACGCCCGTGATATTGTTGCGGATAAAAATGAGAGGATGGCGGAATCTGTCACGCCCGAAACGGGTGTCAACGCAAATGGTATCGGGCAGAAGTTTTCTCCAGGCGAATTCGCCTTCTCTTCCCCATTGGTCGCTTGTGAAATATCCCACGGAATAAATTTCGTCGATATTTTTACTGACGGCAAACATTCTTCGGTCAAACGCCTCAATTCCGCCGCTGAGCACAGAAAGACGGCTCAGACATACTGGCTTATCGGAGGTGTTGGAAATTTCAATGTATCTTGTGAGCATCTGTGTGCCGTCAAGAACGGTATGGATTTTCAGAATGACGGGTTTTACAGTGCTTTTAAGGGTCAGAATGCCTTCGGTTGAATTTTCGTTTTCATTAATGCTGAAATCAACAAATTCAAGGCGGTAATCAATGCTCTGACCGTCGATTTCAATGTTGAAAGCGGAAGGTTCGGCAAAATCGCGGGGATTGAGTCTCGACGGAAAACCTGAAAGAACATCGAGCGGATAGCCTGCGGCATTGTGTCCCGACGAAACAAGAACACCGTTCAGAAACGATTCTTCACGCACGGCAAGACCGCTTCTGAAGCTGAAAACGGGATTTTCGCCCGATTGATAATATATGTTGCGGAAGGGGATGTTTTTCATGATAATTCTCCTTTCGGAGTGATAATTTTACTGCTTATTATTGTACTTTTGCAAAGCTGTGTTGTCAATATAAAAAACGGCCTGCACAAAGCAAGCCGTTATTATCATTATTACCACTCAAACATCTGCTCGGGATTCTTGAAGATATCCTCAAGTCTCTGGATGAAGGGAACAACATCGCCGAAGTCAACTGCTCTGTGGTCGAAGCAAAGGTCGATGGGAAGCTCGTTGCCTACAACGATGATATCGTTGCCGTTTTCGTCCTGAGCAACAACGGGTTTCTTCATAACAGAACCGTAGCAGCATACGAAAACCTGGGGAGGAATGATTGAAAGAAGAGCAACTCTGCCGTTGACGCCTCTGATAAGGGGACCTACATTTGAGATTGTTACGGTGCCCTGCTTGATATCAGCGGGAGTGATTCTTTCTGATTCGGGGATTGCATAATATTCTTTCTTTGCTTTGCCCGAAAGAGTCTTTATCTTATGTTTACCTGTTTTTGCACCTACAAGACGGTAGATTGCCTTCATAACCTTGCCCTTCTTGAGCTTTTCGATTGTGTCGTTGAAGGAAACCTCAAACATAACTTCGGTGAAATTGGTGTTATTGATTTTCTTTGATGTATCAGCAACATGCTGTGTGAGCTCAACAAGGCTCTTGTTACCGATATCATGAAGGTTGATTGTCATCATTTCGCCGTTGGGAAGAAGCCAGGTCATGCCTGCGTGAACTTCATCCCACTGAGTAACCTTGCCTCTTACGAGCTTGCGGTTGAACTCGATATGAGCATTGAGCTGAGGAGCAGCCTTGAATGCTTCGGCAAAAGCCTTGAGCATGATGGTGTTGACTGTGATTTTGGTGGGGAATCTGCCCGATTCGTTGAGCTTCTTGAGAACTTCAAGGAACTTTGTTACTTCAGGCTCATAAATGAACGAGCTGTGGGGGATTGTTTCCCAGCTTTCGGTTGTCATGTTGGCAACGATTTTTCTTGCTATACCGAAATGTGATTCTTTTATTGCTTTCATGGGGGATTACCTCCTGTCTGAATTCGTATTCACATAAATATTACCATATTGTTATGTCGTAATATTTCTGTATGCGAAAAAAGAAGAAATTTAACAAATAAAATTTATTGATTATCGGTATTCACAAATGTTGCACGGTATGGTATAATATTCTAATAAAATTTCAGAGGTTGAAACGATGAAAAAATTGCTTGTTTATTTAAAAGGAAGCCGCACTCAATGCGTGCTTGCTCCGCTTTTCAAGATGTTTGAAGCGATACTCGAGCTTTTTGTGCCGCTTGTTGTTGCAGGCATAATTGATACGGGAATTGCTTCGGGCGATAAAAATTACATAATAAAAATGTGTCTGCTTCTTGTTCTTCTCGGGGCGGTCGGTCTTGCTTTTTCGATAACGGCACAGTATTTTGCCGCAAAAGCATCCGTCAGTTTTGTTAAAAGACTGAAGCACGCCCTTTTTGAGCATATCGGAAAATTTTCATATACTCAGCTTGATTCTCAGGGTACTTCAACCCTCATAACACGCATGACGGGTGATATGGACAGCGTGCAGAACGGACTCAATCTTACCCTGCGACTGCTTCTGCGTTCGCCTTTTGTTGTTATCGGTGCGATGATAATGGCATTCACGGTTGACAGAAGGGCGGCGGTTACATTTGCGGTTGTTATTCCCGCACTTTCGGTTGTTGTTTTCGGAATTATGCTTTTCTGCATTCCGCTGTATAAAAAAGTCCGCTTTGCTCTTGATAAGGTGCTCTGCACCGCAAGGGAAAGTCTGACGGGTGCGAGGGTTATCCGTGCATTCTGCAAAGAGGATGAGCAGGTTGAGGAATTCAGAGAGAGAAATGATGCACTCACGGTCATTCAGGAATATACGGGCAGAATTTCCGCTCTTATGAATCCCGTTACCTGTGTTATTGTCAACATCGGAATTGCCGTGCTTATCTATGCAGGTGCGATAAGAGTTGATGCGGGTCTGATTACTCAGGGTGCGGTTGTTGCACTCTATAACTACATGTCACAGATTCTTGTTGAGCTTGTCAAGTTTGCAAATCTCATTATCAGCATCACAAAATCCGTTGCATGTGCGGGCAGAATAAGTGCCGTGCTTGATATTCCTGCAGAAGAGGACAGCGGAAAAGAAAAAATATCGTCTGAAAGCGAAAATATCGTTGAATTCAGAAATGTTTCATTTGCTTATGAAGGAGCAGGCGATAATTCGCTTGAAAATATCAGTTTTGCCGTTAAGAGGGGCGAAACGGTCGGCATAATCGGTTCAACGGGTTCGGGCAAAACAACGCTTGTTAACCTTATTCCCGCTTTCTATAAGGCAACAAAGGGTCAGGTGCTTGTCGGCGGAGCGGATGTGAATGATATCCCTCTTGAAGAGCTTCGGAATTCTGTTTCCGTTGTGCCTCAGAAGGCTGTGCTTTTTAAGGGGACAATCAGAAAAAATATGCTCTGGGGCAAGCCTGATGCGACCGATGAAGAAATAATGAAAGCACTTGAAATTGCTCAGGCGAAAGATTTCGTTATGCAGAAGGACGGCGGAATTGACGCTGTTGTTGAGCAGGGCGGACGCAATTTTTCGGGCGGTCAGAGGCAAAGGCTCACGGTTGCAAGAGCTGTTATCAAAAATGCGGATATTCTTATTCTCGATGACAGTTCAAGTGCACTTGACTATGCAACCGATGCCGCAATGAGAAGGGCAATCTCCGAAAATCAGGGGGATACCGCAGTTTTCATTGTTTCGCAGAGAACATCTTCAATTATGAATGCCGATAAAATAATCGTGCTTGATGACGGCACGGCTTCGGTCGGTACCCATGAAGAACTCCTTGAAAATAATGCTGTTTACAGAGAAATCCATCTCTCACAGTTTGATGAAGAGGAGGGTGCATGATGAAAAAGAAAATTGATAAAGGAACACTCAAAAAGATTCTTTTTTATGTCGGCAGATATAAAATTCACCTTTTCTTTTCAATAATTCTTGCCGCAGTCAGCGTGGCGATGACTCTCTATATGCCCGTGCTTGCAGGCAAGGCAATCGACCTTGTAATCGGCAAGGGCAGGGTGGATTTTGAGGGCATGATGCCGAATCTTATCGGAATAGGCATTCTTGCACTTCTGACCGCCGCCGCACAATGGATAATGAATACTCTCAACAACAGAATAACCTTCAGGGTTGTGCGTGATATCCGCAATGCGGCGATTGAAAAAATTCAGATTCTTCCGCTGAGCTATATCGATTCAAAGCCCTCGGGCGATACGGTGAGCCGAATCATTTCGGATGCAGACCAGTTTGCAGACGGACTTCTGATGGGATTTACCCAGCTTTTCACGGGCGTTGTTACCATTCTCGGCACGCTCGGATTCATGATTTCGATTAATTTCAGAATCTCTCTTGTTGTTGTTATTCTCACTCCGCTTTCGCTTTTCGTGGCAAGGTTTATTGCCAAAAGAACCCATTCGATGTTCACCATGCAGGCAAAAACGAGAGGTGAGCAGACCGCATATATTGAAGAAATGACGGGCAACAAAAAAATTGTTGATGCATTTTCAAGAAACGAAAAAACTCTTGAAGAATTTGATGAAATCAACGAAAGATATCAGAAATATTCGCTCAAGGCAATATTCTTTTCGTCGCTGACGAATCCTTCAACAAGATTTGTCAACAGCATGGTTTATGCGGCAGTCGGACTTACGGGTGCGATTGCGGCGGTCGGCGGCTCGATAACCGTTGGTGGGCTTTCATGCTTCCTCAGCTATGCAAATCAGTATACCAAGCCTTTTAATGAGATTTCAGGCGTCATTGCGGAGCTTCAGAATGCTCTCGCCTGTGCCGAAAGACTTTTTGAGCTTGTTGAGCAGGAGCCTCAGAAGCCCGATGCTCCGGATGCGGCGGTGCTTGAAAATGTTGACGGCAGGGTTGAAATGGAAAATGTTGCTTTCTCTTATTCGAAGGATAAGGAGCTTATCAAAAATCTCAATCTTTCCGTTGAAAGCGGCAACAGAATTGCGATAGTAGGTCCGACGGGATGCGGAAAAACAACGCTTGTTAACCTTCTTATGCGTTTTTATGATGTTGACGAAGGAAAAATCAGCGTTGACGGAACTGACATCAACGCTGCAACCCGTGAAAGCCTTCGCAAGAGCTACGGAATGGTGCTTCAGGATACATGGCTCAAAGAAGGTACGGTTAAAGAAAATATTGCAATGGGCAAGCCTGACGCAACGGATGAAGAAATCGTTGCAGCCGCAAAGGCGGCACATGCTCACAGCTTCATCAAGCGTCTGCCGAAGGGGTATGATACGGTTATTTCCGATGAGGCATCGGGACTTTCGCAGGGTCAGAAGCAGCTTCTCTGTATAACAAGAGTTATGCTCTGTCTGCCGCCGATGCTGATTCTTGACGAAGCAACATCATCAATCGACACCAGAACGGAAATCCGTATTCAGAAAGCATTTTCTGCAATGATGCAGGGAAGAACAAGCTTTATTGTTGCTCACCGCCTTTCGACTATCAAAAATGCGGATGTAATTCTTGTTATGAAAGACGGAAATATCATTGAGCAGGGCAGTCATGATGAGTTGATGAAAAAAGAGGGATTCTATTGCGAGCTTTATAACAGCCGTATGGATACATATTGATTGTTTATATAAATAATCATTGACAAAACCGCTTTACTGTGGTAATGTAATACCATAATAAACGGTCACATGACCTAAAAGGAGAAAAACATATGAAAAAGATTTTTGCTCTTGTTCTCGCAATGCTTATGATGTTCTCATTCGCAGCTTGCGGCGGCAACACAGCACCCGAAACAACAGATCCCGCAACAGATTCAGATGCAGCAACAGATGCAGCTGCAAAAGAAACAGTTGTTGTCGGCTACACAATTTATGAACCCATGAATTATCTTGACGAAAACGGCAAGCTTGTCGGTTTTGACACAGAGCTTGCAGAAGCAGTTTTCGGCAACCTCGGTTATGAAGTTATCTTCCAGGAAATCGAGTGGAGCAGCAAGTATACAGACCTTGATTCAGGCACAATCGACTGCGTATGGAACGGCTTCACAGCCAACACCGCTGATGATGACGGCGTTATGCGTGCAGACAAGGTTGATTTCTCATACAACTACATGGAAAACCGTCAGGTAGTTGTTGTCAAGGCTGATTCAGGCATTGCAACAGCAGCAGACCTCAACGGCAAGTTCGGCGTTGCTGAAAGCGGTTCCGCAGGTGAAGCATACGCAAAGGAATTTGAAGGCGTTAACTTCAAGGGCTTCATCAAGCAGACAGAATGCCTCACAGAAATCAGCGCAGGCACAGCAGATTTCGCAGTTGTTGACGCACAGCTTGCAAAGAGCTATGTAGGTAAGGGCGACTATGCAGACCTTGCTATCGTTGAAGAACTTTCAAGCGATGTTGAATTCTATGCAATCGGCTTCAAGAAGGGCAGCCTTCTCACAGCTAATGTAAACGCACAGCTCGAAGCTCTTGCAGCAGACGGCACAATCTCCGCTCTTGCAGAGAAATACGGCGTTGCAAACACTGCTATCACAGATTTCTCAGACCAGAAATAATTAAAGATACATAATTGGAGTTTTAACATGTCCTTTTTAGAAGTCACGGCTTTTTTGTTCGACGGCTTTAAAATATCTTTGCTTATCTTTGCGGTGACGCTGCTTTGCGGCGCACCGCTTGGTTTGCCTATAGCCTTTTGTTCAATGAGTCGGTTCAAAACAGTCAAATCAATTTCAAAGGTGATTGTCTGGATTGTCAGAGGTATTCCGCTGATGCTTCAGATTTTCATTATCTACTATGTTCCCGGACTGCTTTTTGATTATCAGATTTTCGGAAAAATTGACCGTTTCATGTTTATTGAATACGGCATTTCCGATGCGGGCAGAATAACAGCCGTTCTCATTGCGTTCACCCTTAACTATGCCTGCTATTTCTCTGAAATTTACAGAGGCGGCATCGAAAGCATTTCAAAGGGTCAGTATGAGGCAGGTTATGTTCTCGGTCTTACCAAATCACAGATATTCAGAAAAATCATTCTCAAGCAGGTTGTTCAGCGTATCGTTCCGCCGATGTCAAACGAAATCATCACACTCATCAAGGATACCGCCCTTGCAAACTGCATTATGGTTTGTGAGATTATCAAAAACGCAAAGGAGCTTGCTGCAACAAAAGCCATGATATGGCCGCTGTTCTTCACGGGCGTGTTCTATCTTGTGTTTGTGGGTATTCTTACAATCGTTCTTAATAAAGCGGAAAAGAAACTGAGCTATTTCAGGAGTTAAACCATGTCGATATTAAAAGTCAGTAACATAAAAAAGAGCTTCGGCAAAACCGAGGTTCTCAAGGATATAAGCTTTACTCTCGAAAAGGGCGATGTTCTTTCAATCATCGGTTCATCGGGAAGCGGAAAAACAACCTTGCTCAGATGTCTTAACTTCCTTGAAATCGCCGACAGCGGCAAGGTTATCGTTGATGACGATACCATTTTTGACGGAAGTGACAAATCATATCTGACAGACGAAAAGATAAGAGAAAGCAGACTGAATTTCGGTCTTGTTTTTCAGAATTTCAACCTTTTTCCGCAGTATACCGTTCTTGAAAATCTTACACTTGCTCCCACTCTTCTCAAAAAAGGCGACGAGGCTTCAATAAAGAAGAATGCACTTGAACTTATCAAAAAGGTCGGTCTTGAAGAAAAGGTGGATTTCTATCCCTGCCAGCTTTCGGGTGGACAGCAGCAGAGAGTTGCCATTGCCCGTGCACTTGCACTCAATCCCAAAATTCTTTTCTTTGATGAGCCTACTTCGGCTCTTGACCCCGAGCTGACAATGGAAGTTCTCAATGTTATCAAGGGTCTCAAGGATTCGGGATGCACAATGGTTATCGTTACCCACGAAATGGCGTTTGCCCGCGATGTTTCCGACAAGGTTATATTCATGGATGGCGGCGTTATCGTTGAGCAGGGCAGACCCGAGGATGTTATCAACAATCCTCAGAACGAAAGAACAAAGCATTTCCTTAACAGATTTAAAGAAAACAGTTGATAATATAACCCGAAAGGCATTGCTTTTCGGGTTTTGTTATATTATAATAAAAGTGTTCAGAAATCAGTGGCAAGAATGAAAAATCAAGAGCGATTATACGGCTTCAAACTCCCTCAGTTCTACAAACAGCCAGGAGCAATATACAATTGGTTATAGGCGGAGCCTATCCTTGATTTTTCACTCTTCATTATTCACTTTTCACTTTAAATACAGGAGATGATAAAATGAAATATATGATTGCATCCGATATTCACGGTTCGGAGTTCTATTGCAAAAAACTTATTGAGGCATATAAAAACGAAAAAGCAGACAGGCTTATTCTTCTCGGCGATATTCTTTATCACGGACCGAGAAACGATCTGCCCGAAGGA
>JAZOVN010000109.1:0-6436 GCA_045658725.1 Acutalibacteraceae bacterium | reverse complement strand
ATGAATAATAAAAAACCCGTAACATGGGGATACAGACTTCTTGCACCGATATTGCTTACTGTTTTTTCTCTTTATTACAGTCCGAAGGTGTTCGGTAAAGGGAATATTCCGAAAAAAGGTGCTGCTGTAATCTGCAGTAATCATAAGCATGTTCTGGATCAGTGCCTTGCTGCACTTGCAACTCACAGACCGATAAATTATATGGCAAAGTCCGAATATTTCAAAGGAAAATTTGCATGGTTTTTCAAGATTACGGGTTGCATATGCGTTAACCGTAACGGACATGATGAGGATGCAAAGTCATCGGCAAATCTGGTTCTTGCCAACGGCGGTGCACTTGGAATTTTTCCTGAAGGAACAAGAAATAAAACCGATAATCTTATCGGTGAATTCAAATACGGAGCAGCTTCTCTTGCCTGCAAGAATGAAGCTGTCATGGTTCCCGTTGCGGTAACGGGCGAATATAAATTCAGAAGCAAAACTCTTTGCTCAAGAATCGGAAAGCCTTTTTCGACAAAAGGTATGACAGTTGAGCAGGCGAATAAACGCCTTCATGACGAAATAGTAAAGCTTATAAATGAAAATCTTGCCGAAGGTTACGGTACTCCCGAAGAATTTGAAAGAGCAAAGCGTTATTCCCTGCCTGAATAATATGAACATATAACAGAACACGGCTTACACAGACATCTGCCTGCGTAAGCCGTGTTTACTTTAAATTAATTGAAAAGGTTGAGAACTATTCTTCCGATAAGTCCGCCGTATCTGTCAACGATAGCGAAAAGGAAATCCATGAAACCGAAATCAAGAATAAATTCATCGCCTGTATCAGTTGCTTCGTCAGCATTAAGGGTAAAGCCTTCTGTGTAAATAACGCCGCCTTCACCGAAGATCTCTGCTCTTACATAGCCTTTGATAACATCTTCATAGTCATTGAGGTCAAAAGCCTTGCCGTCTGCTTTGGTTGTTGCAATAAGCTTTCCGTCTGAAATCCAACGGATAATAAGTGCGTTTTCAGAGGCGATTGTGATTGTGTCTTCTGCCTCGTCAACGGTGATTGACTTAACTGCAGGTCTTGTTGCTGTTGCAACAAAGCCTTCATCGTCAAGAGATGTATAACTGACGCCGACATTGCCGTCATCTGAAGAATTTGCGATTTCTTCGCAATCTGCATCATATTGTGCAACGAGGTCAGCGATTGTTTTGTAAAGCTCTGTTTCGCCATAGAATGTTTTAAGACCTTCCGCTATCTGAGCAAGCTCATCGCGGTTGTGAATGCAAGTGCTCTGAGGAAGAACCTCACCGTTGAGGAGAGCATTCTTTACATTTGCAGATGTTTTTGCTTCTGCAAGAACAATGAGGCTGCCTGTGTCGATTTTATCAAGCTGGTGAGCATCGCTTGTTGCGATAGCGGTAACTGTTTTGCCTGATTCCGCAGCTTTTGCAAGCATGATATCCCAGAGCTTTCTTTCGTATCTTGTTCTGCCGTCGCCCTTGCTGTTGATATCAATGCCGATGCAGGATTCGTAGTTGTTTATATAACCGTAGAACTTGTTGATGTAGTAGTTGTATGACCAGTTGTCTGTGTTGTATGCATCTTCCTGATAAAGCTCATATCGTGCCTGAGTGTATTCACCGGGATGATTGATAACGGAAAGTGCACCTGCTTTGTCAGCACCTGTGATTGCGTTTCGGTAACCGCTGGGAAGGTTGCAGTTGAATTCGCCGAACCAGCTGTTGACATGAGCATTGACCGAAACAGCATTATTCTCAACACCGTAAGGAATTCTGAGAATTTCATGTCCGTCTTCAGTAACAAGATAATCGTCTGTGCCGTTGTTTTTCATTTCGTATTTAACGCCGCTTGCAAAAATACCGCTCTGCTCAAGATAATCAAGATTTCCGTCTGATTTACCGACGAGAGCCATTACTTTTGTGATGAACTTCGAACCGAGTGTGCTGTCAGTCCAGCTCATGTCGGAAACGCCGTGGTCGGTAATTGATACGATGTCATAACCTGTCTGATAGTGGCGTTCAAGGGATGCGGTTAAAGTGTCATCGCCGTCACTTGCGTTTGTGTGGGTGTGAAGAGCGGTTTTATACTGATTGATTGTTGCCCAGTCAATGTTTTCGTAAGGATTTGTTATTTCGTATCCGTCACCTGTGGGAGTACCGCTTTCGGGTGCGTCTGAAGGAGTTGAGTTTGCGGCAAAAGCAAAGGGAATGCAGGTAACCAGCATAGCCGCTGCAAGAATAACCGCAATTGTGTTCTTGAATTTTTTCATTCTTATTTACCTCCGTATATAGATTTTTTGAGGAATAATAATGAATGTATTATAACAAGGTTTGTATCTTTTGTAAATACTAAACAAAAAAATATTGATAATTTTGTTCTGATATGTTATCATTATAAAAATAAAATCAAGGAGAATAATGATGTTTATTATCAGAAAAATCTGGTCGTTTTTAACTTTACCCATCATGCTTCTGACTGTGCTCACAAGCCCGGTTGCAGGCAGCACCGATACTGCTGAACTTATTTCGGATAATGTTCTGGTTTTGGAAAAAGCACTTCTTTCGGGTCAGGGTATTGCGACTGACGGTGAATATTTTTACACAAGCGGTTCAATCACAGCACTTAAATTTACCGCACTCGCAAAGTATACTTTTGAAGATATGGAGATTGTTAAAAGCAATATCAATCCTCTTCCGGATAAATGCACGGAAAGAGGCGATGACCATATCGGCGGAATAAGCGTTTATAACGGAAAAATTTATGCGTCTGTTGAGGATAGCGAGGAATATCTTTCACCGTGCATCGTTTTGTTCGATTGCGAAACTCTTGAACCTACGGGAGAAATATATGACCTGCCCGCTGATATTTATGATGACGGAGTGCCCTGGTGTGCCGTTGACGGTGAAACGGGACTTCTTTATGCATCAAAATGGAATGATATTGATTCCGTCTATGTTTATGATGTCAATGATTCAATGAGCTTTGTTAAGGAAATAAAGCTCTCTGAAACAATTCACCGCATTCAGGGCGGAGAGTTTTATAACGGAAAGCTTTATCTTTCATGTGATATCGAAGATAACGGCGATTTCAAGAATATTCTCGGTGTGGATATCAATACGGAAGCAGTTGAAGTTGCTGCAATCCGTGATGTCGGAGGCGAAAATGTTGAAGCTGAGGGGCTTACATTTTATCCTTCCGAAGACGGTTCGGTTATGCATGTTCTTGATTATAACAAAGTAATCGGTGTTTTTGTAAGACATTACAAAGTTGATTTTTGAATGGAGAAAATGATATGAAATTCGGAGATATCAATATAAGAGATCCGTTTGTTTTGCCTTATGACGGAAAATATTATCTCTACGGAACACGGGGCGAAACCGCATGGACTAAAGCCTACGGACTTGATGTTTATGTAAGCGATGACCTTGAAACATGGAGCGAACCGCACGAATGCTTTTCCGTTCCCGAAAATTTTTGGGGTGAAAAAGAAATCTGGGCTCCTGAGGTGCATTTCTATAACGGTAAGTTCTATATGTTTGTTTCTTTTTATTCTGAAAAAAGAAGCAGAGCAACTCAGATTTTAAAGAGTGATTCTCCCATGGGTCCCTTCCTTCCGTTTACGGATGATGCAATAACTCCTCCCGGCTGGACTTGCCTTGACGGTACTTTTTATGTTGATAAAAACGGTGATCCGTATATTGTTTTTTGTCGGGAGTGGGTGCAGGTTACAGACGGTGAGATTCATGCCATGAAGCTGAAAAAAGATTTATCCGCACCCGATGGAGATCCCATTCTGCTTTTCAGTGCTTCACAGCCTGAATGGGCGGATAAATCAAGAGATATGTTTGTTACCGACGGACCGTTTATGTATCGCACAAAAGAAGGCAGACTTCTCATGATATGGTCAACTTTCACTCAAAAAGGCTATGTTCAGGCGATTGCATATTCCGATAACGGTGAAATTGACGGTAATTGGTGCCATGAAAAACCGATGTTTGAAGAAAACGGCGGTCACGGAATGATTTTTGAAGATTATAACGGCAAAAAATATCTTATTCTTCATTCACCCAACGAAAATCCGCTTGAAAGACCTGTTATGTTTGAAATAAAGGAAGAAAACGGAAGTCTAAAACTCGCATGAAAGAAGGAAATAAAATGAAAAAATTTTTGAGTATATTGCTTGCGGTTTCTATGATTGCAACAATATTTGTGCCTGCTTTTGCAGATGTCGAATCAAACACACACAATCCCGATGAATGTGAAAATGTTCCTGTTATTATTGTAAGAGGAATGGATTTCGGCGGACTTTATGTTGATCTCGGAACTGAAAATGAAGCTCCTGCAATCAACACTGACGCGGGAATGATTGTCAAAGGTGCACTCAAAGCAATCGCATCGGGTATTTTAAGATTCAATTTTGATTATTTTATTGACGGCGTTTGTGAACTTGCAAACGGCATTTTTCAAAATTTCGCTATGGATGAAAACGGTGATTCGCTTTATAATGTCAGCGTTCCGAAATATCCCGAAAGTGCTGACAATTATCAGAATCTTTGTGAGGGAGAGGGCTTTGAATACGGTATGGTAAGAACCTGCATCGAAGCCTTTGGTGAAGGTCATACATATTATATCAATTATGACTGGCGCCTTGATCCTTATGTTGTTGCTGATGATATAAATGCAGCGGTTGAAGCGGCAATTGAAAATACAGGACATGAAAAAGTCAACATCGTCTGCTGCAGTATGGGCGGAATAATGACTGTTGCTTATCTTGATGAATACGGATATGACAAGGTCAACAGATGCCTCTTTATGTCGTCGACCTTCTGCGGTGCCCAGGTTGCTTCCGATTTGCTTTGCGGAAAGGTTGATATAAAGCCTGAAAATCTTTATAATATGCTCAAAAATCTTACATCCGATAACAAATTCCTTTCATTCCTCATCGATGCTCTTGATTTTATGGGAGTTTTCAAAGGTGTAACAGTTCTCACCGATTATATTTTTGATAATTATAAAGAAGAAGTTTATGATGAGGTTATTATTCCTGTTTTCGGAAAGATGTTGACTCTCTGGGGACTTGTTCAGCCTGAGGATTATGAAAATGCAATCAATTATGTTTTCGGCGGCAGAACCGCAGAAAATGCAGCTTTCCTTAAGCGTGCCGATGCACTCCGCGAGCTCATGAACGGCAGAACCGCTCTCATCAATGATATGATTGATAAGGGTGTTGAAATTGCTGTTGTTGCACATTACGGCACACCCGTTGTTCCCGTTTATGAAAATTCACATTTCAACGGTGACGGAACTCTTGAAACATATCAGATGTCGGGTTATGCAACGGTTGCTCCTTACGGAGAAACTCTCGGTGATGATTATGTTGCTGAAAAACCCGAATATCTTTCTCCTGACAGAGTGGTTGACCTTTCAACTGCACTTTTCCCCGAATATACATATATAATCAAAGGTGCTCCTCATGTTGCAGGTTCTTACGGAACGGATTATGCAGATTTCCTCGTATGGCTTCTCAGCTATGACGGTGAATTTTACGCAGGTGCAAGTGAAAAATATCCTCAGTTTATGGTATCGGATTCCGCACAGACTCTCAGTTCATTTGAATAAAAAACGAAAGCGTGTACCGAAATGGTACACGCTGTTTTTCAGTTCAGATGTGTTGTGTCGTTGATATACTCAAAAGAAATATCGCCGTAGCTGTTTGTTCCGCTCTTATAAAAAATAACCTTTGTTATTCCTGTGTTCTGAATGCTGATATCAAAAACGGGAGCTTCTTTAAATCCCATGATATGAAAAATCAGAATTGTAAGGAAAGCAGCATGAGCAACAACAGCAACCTTTTCTCCGCTTGAATATTTTGAACGGAGATAATCCGTAACAGCTTTTGCTCTGTCAAATATTTCATCTTCTTTTTCGAATATGCTGTAGCAAACACTCGGAGCGTTTTCGTCAATTCCTTCTGCAAAAACAGCTGTTTTACAGAATTCTTTCATTTCTTCAAGTGTTATTCCTTCATATTCGGGAGAAATTCCAACCTCTGAGAGAAGCGGAAGAATATTAACGGGCCTGGATGTTTTCTGATGCCTGAGAATTCCGTCAGCTGTGCAGAGTGCTCTTATCAGACCGCTTGAATATATGTAATCAAAATCAATATCACTCAGATATCTTCCTGCAAGATCAGCCTGAACAAGACCTTTTTCTGTAAGCAGAGGATCATTGCCTTCTTTTAAAGTTATGTCTTCTCTTCCGTACCCCGCATTACCCATGCTTTGTCCGTGTCTGATAAGATAAAGTTCAAGTTCGATAACAGGTTTTGTGTTTTCCATATTGCACCTCCGCACGATTTGTAATAATTATATAAACTAAATTGTATGTTGTCAATTCGATTTCTTGACAATGCATGTTTAAAAG
>JAZOVN010000108.1:0-30125 GCA_045658725.1 Acutalibacteraceae bacterium | reverse complement strand
CACATCCGGTATCGCTGCAAACGAAACAATTTTATTGAACGTGAGTCCGTGTCTTGTTTCAGAATGAATCGAACTAGGAACCAAACCAACATCACCAAACTCTTCTGTATACACATTGTTATTAAGTGAATCAAAAAAAATCTAAAAGTTTTTCTTTTAATGTTTTGGTGCCGTCTTTTTTGAATTCCTCCCCAGTCAGTTCCTTAACAATTTCCATTTTTTTAAGTCTTATTGAATTGACTTTTATTTCGTCTTTACTATATTCAGGATATTTTATCTCATAAGATTTTTTTACTCCCTCCGCAAACACTGCCCGTTCCCAACCGAGGTCGGGCATTTTTTCTGCCCTTTCTTCGGCGTTCATCTTCAATCTGTCTGCGGTTTCTCTTGCTTCGATTTCTCCTGCGGTATCGTAATACTGCACTTTTGAATTGTCGGTTTTCTTCTGATATTCAATCTCTGCTTCAAGTTTTCTTATTGCCGAATCCATATCAAGAAGCTTCAGATAATTCCCCGATATGTCATTGTCAAGAAGCTGAAGTCTATCCTTTTCGGTATATCCTTCTTTCACGTCATAATCATCGGCATTATTGACCTCACGGATTCTTGCTTTAAGCTCATTATCAAGCTTTGCAAAAAACTCCGCTCTTTCAATCTTCTTGTCAGCAAGATTATTCTGCATTTCTCGGAGTTTCTCAAAGTTTTTCTTCTCCCAATATTCAATGCTCGCTCCGCCTGCTCTTCCGTCAAAGTGCTGAATGGCATGCTGAATCTCGTGAATCGCAGTTTTGCCGAGCTGTCCCTTGTTAATTTCTTTTTTGAGTGAATTATCAACCACAATCTCGTTGATATTTTTGTCATAATATCCTCTTTTTCCTTTGCTCTGAAGTTCATCAAAGCCGAATGTTGCCTTTTCTATTTCGGGATATTCTTCAAAAAGTTTATCGTGAACAATGAAATCTCCGATATCAATTGCAATCTTCTTCTGGATATCATATTTCTTCTGAAGCTCACTGTATTCCTCCTGCTCTGCATCAGTGAGCTTTACTCCGAAAATAAACTTGTTGAAAAGCTCCGTCATCCGTTTGTATCCTTCTTCGTTGCGGAGTCGGGCATCACCGTTCGGGTATATCTTCATTTCGCTGTCGTCAATTTCATATACCCACATTCCTTTGGTATCACGGATAATACCGAGCTTTTTCCAGATTTCCTCTCTCGTTGCTCCTTCACGCTCCATTGATTCAGCCTGATAAACAACAGTATACTTTGCACCTGCACTTGCAAAAGAATTTACACTCTTCGGCTTTTCAGTTCTGATATCATCCTTCTGAGCCTTGAAATTCTCTCCCGCATTCTTATATCCCTCAAGCAGCATATTGCGGATTGTGTCAAGCTTCTCGGCATCGTCCATAAGAGCCTTGATTTCGGGGTTGCTGTATCTGACCGAAAGCATCTTCACCGCTTCACGGATTTTCTGCACAAGCTCTCCGATGTGGTTCGCAAGTCTCTTTGCAAGTGTCTGATTCTTCGCCGTCAGATTCTTTATAAAATCCTCATTCGAGAAAACATCAAACATACTGTCCGCAACAAGCTCATCTGTTTGCTCAGCACTCTGCTCCGTAAGGTTAGGTAAAAATTTCGGAGTTCCTTTATGAATTTGCACACACATCCTGAATCTGCATACAATCCCTTGACACCGCAACATTTTTGTGATATGCTGACTATTGAATATTATTCAATAAACAAATTTGTTTATTTATGCAATAAATGAAATTGAACAAAATTAAAGATTTCGGCTTACGCCTTGGATTGTACCTTGTGCTGTGGCTTGTTTGCAACTTTATTATAGCTTGTTATGTGCTTTGCAGTTAAAACAGAAAAAAGTGCAGCCATTCCGCATTTTATTATTCAATCGGGTAAAGGCATAGCCCTTCCTTAATTTTTCATTCTTCATTAACAACAAGATAGCACAAAGTTCATCCCCTGCGATGTTAAAATCTAGTTTTCGGCAATTCGCGGTCGACCAAAGGTCGACCCTACGGTGGTTTATTTGGTTTTGTGTTATAATTTTAGATTGTTTTTTAAACTGTAGGGGCGATTCACGAATCGCCCGAATGCTGATGCATTCATCAATCCTCAGTCACTTAATTTTTAAAAAATTATCCAAGAAAGGAGGAGCCCGATGTTTATTCCCACGCCGTTCGGCATAATGCTGAAAGAAAAGCGTGAAAATGCAAAACTCTCTCAGGGTGAGCTTTCCGACGAGCTCGGCAAAACCGCTCAATACATCAGCAACATCGAAAAAGGCAAGAATAATTCGCCGCCCGATGAAGCCGATTTGCAGAAGCTGATAAAAAAGCTTGCTCTTGACGGCGATGATGCACTTGAATTCAGGCTCCTCGCCTATGCTGACCGCGGGATGCTTCCTCCTGAAATGTTCAGGTATGTGATGAACTCCCCCGCTTTTATCAGCCTGCTTAACCATGCGATGACCAATGAAATCCCCGATGATTATTGGAACAGCGTGCTTGATAAAATAGTATAATAACTGCTTTAAAAGGAGATTAAATATGAGCCGAACACCCGATTATGTCAAATATGCCGCCTCGATTGTTCCGAGCGAACGCCAGCTTAAGTGGCAGGAAATGGAATTTTATGCTTTCTTCCATTTCGGAATCAACACATTCACCAATTCCGAATGGGGTAACGGCAACGAAGACCCCGAGCATTTCAATCCCGAAAAGCTTGACTGCCGCCAATGGGTAAAGGTATGTCAGCTTGCAGGCATGAAAGGTGTTATTCTCACCTGTAAACACCACGACGGCTTCTGTCTCTGGCCAAGTGCATACACGGAACACAGCGTTCGTTCAAGCAAATGGAAAGACGGAAAGGGCGATGTTGTTGCCGAATGTGCAAAAGCCTGTGCCGAATTCGGTCTTAAATTCGGAGTTTATCTTTCTCCGTGGGACAGACACGAGCCTACCTACGGTTCGGGAGAAACATATAATAAATTCTTCAAAAATCAGCTTCGTGAGCTTCTGACCGCATACGGAGAGCTTTTCTGCGTATGGTTTGACGGTGCCTGCGGTGAAGGTCCCAACGGAAAGGTTCAGGAATATGACTGGGAGGGCTATTATAAGCTTATCCGTGAGCTTCAGCCCAATGCCGCAATCAGCATCAGCGGTCCTGATGTGCGTTGGTGCGGCAACGAAGCAGGCGTGTGCCGCAAGAGTGAATGGAGCGTTGTTCCCTACTGGCATTCAAACCAGGAACTCATTGCCGCCGCAAGCCAGAAGGATGTTTCAAAGCCTCCGAGAAAAATAAATCCCACTGCCCTTGATCTCGGCAGCAGGAAGGCTATCAAAAAATGCAACAAGCTCATCTGGTATCCCGCAGAAGTTGATGTTTCCATCAGAAAAGGCTGGTTTTATCATCCCGAAGAGGATTATTCCGTCAAGCCTCTGTCAAAGCTTATGGATATATATTATAACTCCGTCGGTGCAAATGCGAGCTTCCTTCTCAACATTCCGCCCACTCCCGAAGGAAAGATTCACGAAAAAGACCTTGAAACCCTTCTTTCAATGGGTGCACAGCTTGAGATTGACTTCAACGAAAACCTTGCCGACGATTCCGTCATGACCGACAGTCAGCATCTCGACTCAAAGCACACGGGTCAGGAAGCACTCAGCCATGAGCCTGACACCTACTGGCATTCGGGCGAAAATCCCGAAGGTGCCGAGCTGATTCTCGACCTCGGCGACGAATACGATATTGATAAAATCGTTCTCGGCGAACACATAAAAACGGGTCAGCAGGTTGAAAAATTCTCGCTTTACGCAAAAATCAACGGCAAATGGAAAAAGCTTGCATCCGAAACAACAATCGGATACAAGCGTATCTGCAGATTCAACGAAATAAGAGTACGCTATTTTAAATTGGTTATTGAAAAAGCAAGATGCTTTGCAACAATCGAAAAGTTTGAGGCATATTAATCCCACTCTTTCCAGATTTCGGGGCAATAACCTACGGTTGCCTTCTTTCCGTTTCTGACTATGGGAGTTTTATAAAGCTCGCCGAATTCAAGAAGCTTTTCTTCAACAGCTTCCTTGCTTGCGAGATATTTTATGAAATGCTTTTCATAAGCCTTTGAATTCTCGTTTATGAGTGCTTCCATTGATCCGACGGCGGATTTTACGCTCTGATATTCACCCTTGCTGAGATTTTTCTGAGTGAGGTCGATAAACTGAAATTTTATCCCTCTCTCCTTGAAATATCTTTGTGCTTTCTTGGTATCAAAGCATTTATTTGTTCCGAAAATCTGAATATTCATAAATTACCTCCGAAAAGTGGTGATAATAATATGGTAATAAAAATTCCCGATCAAGTCAATAGAGCAATTGAAATTCTGAATAAAAACGGTCACAGTGCATATGTTGTGGGCGGTGCGGTGCGTGACAGTCTGATGAATAAAGATGCACACGACTGGGATATCACAACAAGTGCCCTGCCTGAACAGACTAAAAAAGCCTTTGAGGGCTTCAGGATTATTGAAACGGGCATAAAACACGGCACGGTTACTGTTATCATCGACGGCACCGACCTCGAAATAACAACCTACCGCATTGAGAGCGGATATTCCGACAACCGCCACCCCGACAGTGTTGATTTCACCGACCGTGTTGAAGACGACCTTGCGAGGCGTGATTTCACGGTGAATGCAATCGCATATTCTCCGCAGAGCGGTTTTGCCGACCCTTTTAACGGCAGAGATGATATCAAAAGAAAAATCATCCGCTGTGTGGGCGAAGCGGACAGGCGTTTCGGTGAGGATGCACTCAGAATTCTGCGTGCTCTGAGGTTTTCATCCGTTCTCGGATTTGATATCGACAGCGAAACAGCCGTCAGCATTCACAGAAATTACCGTCTGCTGAAAAATATTTCGGTTGAACGGATTTTCGTTGAATTGTCAAAGCTTCTTTGCGGAAAGGATGCAGGCAGAATTCTCCGTGATTATGAGGATGTTATATTTTTTATTCTGCCCGAGCTTCTTCCGATGAAAAACTGCTCACAGAATCACGAAAGGCACATTTTCGATGTGTGGGGACATACAGTGAAGGCGGTTGAAAGCATTGAGCCGACAGCGGAGCTTCGCTTTGCAATGCTCCTTCACGATTCGGGAAAACCTCATTTAAAAACCACTGACGAAAAAGGTATTGACCATTTTTATCACCATGCAATAAAAAGCCGTGAAATTGCGGAAAGCATTCTGACGAGACTGAAAACCTCAACGGCATTCAGAAATCATGTTTGCAATCTTATTGAATTTCACGATTTTGTTCCCGATAAGATTTCAAAAAAGACTTATAAAAAATATATTGCAAAGCTCGGTGCCGATACTGTCAGAGAGCTTTTCAGCATAAGAAAAGCCGATATCTCGGCACAGAATCCGAAGTTTCTTGACGAAGAGCTTGAAAGAAACGAAATCGGGCTTAAAATCCTTGAAGAAACAGAAACGCAGGATACCTGCTTTAAGATTTCCGACCTTGCGATAGGCGGAAACGATATTATTTCACTCGGCATCAAGCCGTCACCCGAAATAGGAAAAATTCTTGAAACACTTCTTGATGAAGTTATGGAAGAAAAGATTAACAATACAACCGAAGCTCTTAATGAAAGAGCAATGCAGCTTATCAGGCAGCAGGAAAGGAGAGACTATGGAAACGGTAAAAATTGAAAACGCACTTGAATTTGACAGCTTTGTCCGCTCACATCCGAAGGGTCACATGTTTCAGACCTCGGCATGGGGAAATGTAAAAAAAGAATGGGAATGGAGAGGCTTCATCAGCCGTGATGCAGACGGAAAAATCAAGGGCACCTGCGGTGTTCTTCTGCGTCAGATTCCGATGACTCCGTTCAAGATGATGTATGCCCCAAGAGGTCCCGTCTGTGACCTTGCCGACAAAGAAACCGTCAGAGAGCTTCTTCTTGCCGTCAAGGAATACGGAATAAAGAACAAAGCATATACATTTAAAATTGACACCGATACTCTTGCATCGGATACGGAATACATCAATCTTCTCAAGGAAATCGGCTTCACCTTCAAAGAGCACGGTGCAGGCTTCGACACGATTCAGGCAAGATATATCTTCCGCCTTGATATAGGCGGCAAAACCGAAGAAGAGGTTATGGCATCATTCCATCCCAAAACCCGTTATAACGCACGCCTTGCCGCAAGAAAGGGCGTTACAATCGAAATCAAGGGCAAGGAAGCCTGCGAAGAATTCCATGACCTGATGCTTGTTACGGGCGAGAGAGATAACTTTGCAACCCGAAGCACATCGTATTTCGAAAGAATCATGGATGCCTACGGTGACGACGCAAGAATTTATCTTGCAAAATATGAAGGCAAGACCATTGCAGGTGCGCTCAATGTTGTCTGCGGTGACAAGGAATGGTATGTTTACGGCGCAAGCTCAAACGAGTACCGCAATGTTATGCCCAACTATCTTGTTCAGTGGGAAATGATAAGATGGGCGATTGAAAGAGGCTGCAAATACTATGACTTCAGAGGCGGATATCCCGATGAGAGCAATCCCCTTCACGGTATTTTCAAATTCAAGAAGGGCTTCTGCAACGACTACATGGAGCTCATGGGCGAAGCAGACCTTATCATTGATAAAATCGGTTTTGTTGCAGTCAATGCTGCACAGAAGGTTGCAAAATCAACACGCGGCATAAGAGCAAAGCTTATAAACAAGAAATAAGTTTTTTAGAGATGGCCCTCGAATCGCCCGCTATATTTCGGTGAAGTTTCCAATCCTCCGTCACAGCTGACTGCCGTGCCACCTCCTTTGCCAAAGGAGGCCACGAAACAGAAAGCCGATATTTGGGCTCCTTAGAAAAGGAGCTGTCCGTAGGACTGAGGATTGATTATTAGGTCTTTCGGAACAGCATATAATCAAAGCTTATCAACAAAAAGTATACTTCTCCGTGCAAGGATTTTCCTTGCCGCTCAATTCCTCCATAAAATTCCAAGGCAGCACCTTTTGACGGGTGCTGCCTTGGGGTTTTTTATTCAAAATTACAGATTATCTTATCACCGTCTGCGGTGAGGGTTACGGATTTAATCGAGCTGTCCGCACTGTGAACGATTTTTTCTGTTATAACATCCTCAACATTTCTGCGGATTGTGTTGCGAAGGTCTCTTGCACCTCTCGGTCCGTCAACGGAAAGACGGGCAATTGCCGCAACAGCCGCATCATCCCATTTCAGAGCGATTGACTTATCCTTAAGGGGGTCAACAAGCTCGCTGAGCATGAGAACGGCAATTTTTTCGTAATCCTCCTGCGAAAGGTCGTTGAAAACAACAACCTCGTCAACTCTGCCGATGAATTCGGGGCGGAGGAATTCGTTGAGAGCCTTCATTGCTCTTTCCTTTGATGCATCGTTCTTTGTTTTTGCAAAACCGAGTGCACCCGAGCCTCTGTTGCTGCCTGCATTTGAGGTCATGACGATAACCGTATTCTCAAAGCTCACATTTCTGCCCTGAGCATCGGTGATTCTGCCTTCGTCAAGAATCTGAAGAAGAATATTCATAACATCGGGATGTGCCTTTTCGATTTCATCAAAAAGAACAACGGAATAAGGCTTGCGGCGTACCTTTTCGGTAAGCTGACCTGCCTCGTCATAGCCGACATATCCCGGAGGAGAGCCGATGATTCTTGAAACGGAATGCTTCTCCATGAATTCGCTCATGTCAAGTCTGATAAGGGTTTCGGGAGTGTCAAAAAGCTCTTTTGCAAGAAGCTTTACAAGCTCCGTTTTGCCGACACCCGTGGGACCTACAAAGATAAATGATGCAGGTCTGCGGCGGGGACTTATCTGCACTCTGCCTCTTCTGACAGCGGCACTCACGAGCGATACCGCCTCATCCTGACCGATAATGCCTGCTTTGAGATTATCTTCAAGGTCTGAAAGTCGGCGAAGGTCGCTTTCGATAACCTTGCTTGCAGGAATGCCTGTCCAGAGCTGAATTACCCTTGCAAGGTCATCCTCGGTAACATTATTATCCGAAGCGAACTCTTCAAGCTCTTTGACTTCAATTTCCTTCTGAATGATTTCTGCCTTCACCTTGCCGATTGCCTCATAGTCAACATCCTTTGCTTCGGTAAGCTCGGTTTCTCTTGCTTTGAGCTCTTCAAGCTCCTGAGATGCGATTTCAAAATTTGAGATATTGACATTGCGGAGATTTGCACAGGTGCATGCCTCGTCAAGAAGGTCAATCGCCTTATCGGGCAAAAATCTGTCGTTGATATATCTTTCGGAAAGGTTGACCGCCTTTTCGATAAGGGTATCTGTTACCTTTACTCTGTGGAAATCCTCATAGTAATCCTTGACGCCTTTGAGCATTTCTGCTGTCTGCTCAATCGAAGGCTCTTCAACTCTGATGGGCTGAAGTCTTCTTTCAAGAGCGGCATCCTTTTCGATATATTTTCTGTATTCGGTGAAGGTTGTTGCACCGATAATCTGAATTTCGCCTCTTGAAAGTGAGGGTTTGAGGATATTGGCGGCATTCATCGAGCCTTCGGCATCGCCCGTACCGACAAGGGAGTGAACCTCATCGATAAAGAGTATGATATTACCTTCGCTTCTCACTTCCTCAACAAGACCCTTGATTCTGCTTTCAAACTGACCTCTGAACTGCGTACCTGCAACAAGAGCCGCAAGGTCAAGCATATGAATTTCCTTATCCCTGAGCTTTGCGGGCACATCGCCTGCGGATATCTTGAGAGCGAGACCCTCTGCGATTGCGGTTTTACCTACACCGGGTTCACCGATAAAGCAGGGATTATTCTTTGTTCGTCTGCAAAGAATCTGGATTGCTCTGTAGATTTCATTTTCTCTGCCGATGATTCTGTCAACATTGCCCGACTGTGCCTTTGCGGTAAGGTCGGTGCAGAACTGGCTGAGATATTTGCGTTTCTTTTCTTCCTTGGCTTTTTTGCCCCATTTTCTCTTTTTATCCTCGTTTTCAGCCGAATTATCCGAAGAAGTGCGTTCTTCTTTTTCAGCGGTATTTCCGAGTGCACCGAGATTCTGAAGGAACGGCATTGTTCCCGCACCGCCCGGCTCAAAGCCTCCGTCCTCGCCGAACATTGCTTCAAACTGCTCGCTTACATCTTCAAGCTCATCCTCGGAGATGCCCATGCTCTGCATTATCTGCTTGACGGGACCGATATTCATTTCCATTGCACATTTGATGCAGAGGCCTTCCTGCGTTGTTTTGTCGCCCTCAACCTTTGTGATGAAAAACATTGCAGGACGCTTTTTGCATTTTGCACATAAAACCTGTTTCATTGATTAATTATCCTTTTAAAATTATTTGCTGTTTGCTTTCTTTTCCTTGATCTGGCTGATAACTCCGGGAACATAGCTGAAGAAAGCGATAAGAGTGAGCACAAGGCTGATTGCAACAAGAATAAGCATAAGAGTTGCATTGAGAGTGAAAACATTGCCGAGAATGCCCACATCGGGACCGAATGCAAGGATTGCACACATGATAACATAGAATGCGAAGGTTGCGATTTTGCCGGGCATTTCAGCTGCAACGGGCTTGAGACCGAACATAATCATAATTGCACCGCCGACAACCATAACAGCTTCCTTGATAAGGAAAACAAGGAAAATCCAGCTGAAGGTCTTTACGGTTTCGTCACTGCTGTTGCTGAATGTCATGTAGAAAACAATTGCAATTGTAATCTGGGTAAGCTTATCTGCAATGGGGTCAAGAAGCTTGCCGAGTGCACTTATCTGATTGAATTTTCTTGCAATCTTGCCGTCAAAGAAATCGGTTGAACCCGAAAGAGCAAGCACAAGAACAGCCCAGCCGTAGTCACCGTTGTTGAAAAGAACGGCAAAAACGGGAATAAGTGCGATTCTGATTACCGAGAGAAGGTTGGGAATTGTAAGGCATCCTGTAAAATATTCTTTTAAAATAGCTTTCATAATATCCTCCTGATTTTTATGTTAATTTGAAAATACAGCCTTTATTGTATCCGTCATTATCTGATAGACGGTTGATTGCTCTGCCGCAAGGGAAAAATCTGTTTCGGGAGCAAGCATTATCACAAAGCTGAGAACAAGGCTCAGCACCGCAATAACGATAATTCCTTTAAGTGCACCTGCCGCACCGCCGAGAAGCTTATTGAAGCTTTTGATTATCGGAAGCTTGAAGAATTTATTGACAATTCCGATAAGAATTGCAAGGATTCTCTGTGCAACCGCAAAAACGATGAAGAAAGCAACAATTCTTATTGCGGGAACAACAAAAGCACTTTCAACTGCGGTATAAATCTTTTCTGCCGCCTGAGCGGAATCAACGCTGCTTCCGAGCTGCTGTGCTAGACTCTGCACGGAAATTCCTGCTGTTTCGGCAGCACTGGCTATGTAGTCGGGAATTGCTTCAATGAGTGCATTCGTGCCGTTTCCGAGGCTGTCTGCAATTGCATTTTCAATTGAACCCGATATCCAGCCGTGAACAAAAGCTTCGTTTGCCCATTCTGCAAGGGGCTGCGAAAGCTCTGCGGCTATCAGCCACGATAAAACCGTTGCGGCGAAAGAAAGAATCATCTTCACAAAGCCTTTTTTTCTTCCGTCAAGCACATTGACAACAAGAAGAGCCACAAACGCAAGGTCAATTATAAGCGGTAAAAATTCCATTCGCATCCTCCTTTAATATTTATGTAACACACCGCTCTCAACGGTATAAATCTCACCCGAGCAACAGAAAATTTCAGAAACGGATTTTTCTGTTTCAACCGTTCGGGTAACCTTTCCCGATGAAGAATAAACGGTTATTTCTTTTCCGTTGACAACGGCAATCTTGCCGCCGTAAGCGGTAACGCAATCGGGAATGCCGTCAAGAGCAGTAAGGCATGTTTTTTTGCCCGACGAGGAAAATCTTACCATTCCCGTTTTTGCTCCGCCGAATTCCTTATAGAAAACAGCCGTGTTTCCGCTGTCATCGGCACAGACGGCAAAAATGCTGTCTTCGGAATAAACAAGCTCATCAACCGCTTCGCCTTTGCTTGTGATAACGATTGTTTTGTTATCACCTGCAGCAATAATCCTGTTTGACGCGGTGTAAACAACTCTCAGGAAAAGAGTTCCGCCGTATTTTGAATCAACAAGCGGTTCGGATGACTTGATGTCAAACACAAGAAGCCTTGTGTAAATCTCGGCATTCTCTGTTCCGACTGCCGCAACGGCAATTTTCTTTCCGTTTGACGAAAGAGAAATATCCGCAATTCTCTCCTGCGAGCAGTTCCACTGAAAAATCTTTTCAAAACGGTTATTGTAAACACAGAGAACACTCTGATTTTCTTCGGTTGAATGCGAAGTTGCAAAATAACCGTTTTTTGAAAGTGCCGCCGCAACAACCGCACCCTCCTGCGTTAATTCTCCGAGCTTTTCGGTTTTGCTCTGCAGAATAACATCATTTGAGGAATTGCTGTAAATGAGTGCTCTGCCGTTTTTTGTGATAACCTTTGAATCGGCATAATCAAGCGGTGTTGAAAAAATCTCGTTTGCCGATGAGCTGAGCACAACGCTCGAATCCTCATAAATAATCATCGGGCTGCTTCCGACAGCTGTTGCTTTTCTGAATTTTGAAACATCCGTTGAATACGGATATCCCTCACCCTTTCTGAAAAGCTCAACCGTCTGCCTGAGTGTATCCGTAACATTTGAAACCGCAACATTTCCGAGAAGCCTTGCACTCAGAAACAGAGCCGCCGCAACAACGAGAATAACAATCGGGATACGCATAAAAACAAGGATTTTTTTAATTGTTTTTTTGTTTCGGAATTTGTTCAAGTCAACAATTTTTTTGTCTGCCATACATACCTCCGAATCAATAATTTATTTTATTAAGGTAAAGACCGTGTGCGGGGGCTGTGTAGCCTGCTGCGGCACGGTTTTCTGCCGAAATAATCTCTTTTACCGAATCTGCGGGAATCTTTCCTCTTGAAATGTCAATGAGCGTTCCCACCATGATTCTGACCATGTTATAAAGGAATCCGTCTGCTTCAACGCGGAAGATAACCGTATCCCCTTCACGCTCAACGGATGCATTCATAACCGTTCTTTCGGTATCCTCAACGCTGCTGCCTGCGGCACAGAAAGAATCAAAACGGTGAGTGCCGATAAACATTTTTGCCTGTCTGTTGAGAAAAGCTTCGTCAAGCGGATATTTATAATGTAATGAATAATTATATAAGAACGGATTTTTATTCGGTGAATTCCATATTTTATAGATATATTCCTTTGACTTGCAGTCATACCTTGCGTGGAACTCAAAATCAACCTCTTTGCAGTCAAGAGCGGCTATATCCTTCGGAAGAACCGCATTGAGTGCTCCGACGAGTTTTTTGCAGTCAATCGTGCTTTCGGTGCGGATATTGCAGCAATACATATTTGCATGAACGCCCGAATCCGTTCTTGAACAGCCCACGATATTATCACGCTTTGAGCAGATATGCTCGAGTGCATCCTGCACCGTCTGCTGAACGGTGACGGCATTTTCCTGAACCTGCCAGCCGTGATACGCCGTTCCGTCAAATGAAATTGTCAAAAGCAAATTACGCATCAGATAACCGCCTCAAAAAAGTGATTTAAAACTATAACGCCTGCCGTAACGGCAACGCAGAAGAAAAATGCAACGAAATCTCTCACGCCGAGCTTCATCTGCTTCATTCTCGTTCTGCCCTCACCACCCGTGTAGCAGCGGCAGGTCATTGCAAAGGCAAGCTCATAAGCTCTTCTGAAGGATGAAACCATGAGCGGAATAAAAATCGGAACAAGAGCCTTTGCTCTCTGAATTATTCCGCCACTTTCAAGGTCTGCACCTCTCGCCTTCTGTGCATTCATTATTCTGTCGATTTCTTCGATCAGAGTGGGAATGAATCTGAGAGCAAGGGTCATCATCATTGCAAGGGTATGAACCTTGATTTTGAAAATTTTGAGCGGAGAAAGAATCCTTTCAAGACCGTCGGTCAGCATGGTCGGAGTTGTTGTGTAAGTCAGAAGCGAGCTGATTGTTACAAGGCTCACTATTCTTATCATCGTGAAAACCGCCGTGTTGACGCCCTTTTCGGTAACGGCAATTTCCCATATCCTGAAATACTCTTTGCCGCCTTCGGTATAAAGCACATTGAGCACCGCCGTGAAAACAAGGATAATCACAATCGGCTTGAGGCTTTTGAGAAGCATCTTTGCGGGCACTCTTGAAAGTGCCGCCGCCGCAACCGCTGTCAATGCGATAAGACCGAGCGAAAAGAAGCTTTTGCAAAGGAAGATAACAACTATCAGCCAGAAGGTTATTATCAGCTTTGCCCTCGGGTCAAGATTATGAAGCACGGATTTTCCGGGATAATACTGCCCTATGGTGATATCTCTTATCATTTCGCGCTCCTCCTCTCAATGAGATTGCGGAGTATCGCCGCACCCTGCTCAACGGTATAAACATTGGCAGGCACATCAATTCCCTTTGCACGCAGTTTTGAGAAGATTTCGGTTATTTCGGGCACATTAAGGCCCATGGAGCGAAGCTCATCCCCTCTTGAATAAACCTCATCAACCGTTCCCTGCATTGCAACGGATGAATTATTCATAACGATTATACGGTCAGCCATTCCCGCAATATCTTCCATGCTGTGGGAAACGATGATAACGGTGCTGCCCGTCTTTTTTCTGTATTCTTTGATAAGCTCAACAAGGTCTTTTCTGCCCTTGGGGTCAAGACCTGCGGCAGGCTCGTCAAAAATGAGCACCTCGGGCTCCATCGACATAACGCCTGCGATTGCAACCCTTCTTTTTTCACCGCCCGAAAGATCAAAGGGTGATTTGTCAAGGTGTTCGGGCTTTACGCCCACAAACTCAGCCGCACGGAGCACTCTTTCTTTTATCTCCGCTTCGGAAAGCTTCATGTTTTTCGGTCCGAAAGCGATATCTTTATAAACTGTTTCTTCAAAAAGCTGATATTCGGGATACTGAAAGCAAAGACCGACCTTGAAGCGTGACTGCCTTAAGGTTTCTTTATCCTTCCAGATATCAACGCCGTCAACAAGGATTTTTCCGCCGTCGGGCTTTAAAAGTCCGTTGAAATGTGAAATAAGCGTGCTTTTTCCCGAACCCGTGTGACCGATAATGCCGATAAGCTCGCCTTTTTCAATCTGAAGGTTAACATCGTTTATCGCCGCAACCTGAGAAACTGTTCCTTTTGAATAATAATGGGTAAGACCGACTGTTTCTATTGCAAAGCTCATACGGCACCTCCCACAAGACGGCTTATTTCGTCAACGCAGCTGTCAACATCAAGCACACCTTCTTTTATTCCGAGCACATGGCAAAGCTCGGTTGACTGCGGCACATCAAGACCGCATGAACGAAGTTTTTCTACCTGGGTGAAAACCTCGGAGGGCTTGCCGTCCATGAGCACTCTGCCGCCGTCCATAACAATAACTCTGTCTGCCTGCACGGCTTCATCCATGAAGTGGGTGACAAGCACAACGGTTATGCCCATTTCCTTGTTGAGTCGCTTGACGGTCTGCATAACCTCTTCTCTGCCCTTGGGATCGAGCATTGCGGTAGGCTCATCAAGCACGATGCACTCGGTCTGCATGGCAATAACGCCCGCAATGGCAACTCTCTGCTTCTGACCGCCCGAAAGCTTATGAGGCTCACGGTGGCGGAAATCATACATATTGACGGATTTCAGCGCATCGTCAACTCTTTTTCTGATTTCCTTCGGCTCGATTCCGAGATTTTCGGGACCGAAAGCAACATCATCCTCAACAATCGTTGCAACAATCTGATTATCGGGATTCTGAAAAACCATGCCGACTATTCTGCGGATTTCGTCTGCCTTTTCTTCGGTATCGGCAACAATTCCTTTAACGGAAACCTCGCCCTTCGTCGGCTCATAAATAGCATTGCAGAGTTTGGCGAAGGTGCTTTTGCCCGAACCGTTGTGACCGAGAACGGCAACGAATTCACCCTTGTTGATTGCAAGGCTGACATCCGACACAGCAGGCTTTTCCTTCACCTCAGCATTTTCGTCGTCGGCATCATATATGAATGTAACATTTTTGAATTCGATTATTTTTTCGTTCATAGTAAAAACCCTAAATTATTCAGTAACTTTTTCTCCGCAGGAGTCACAGATTTTATCGGTATTGACCGCGTAATTTCCGCAATGGGGGCAGTAACCCTTTCCGCTGTCGGAATCAAAATCTTCAATTTCATCCATTTCCCGTTCGTATTCCACGGCTTCGGGATTTTCTTCTTCCCATTTTTTCTCTTCTTCTTCAAGCATCGCTTCATATTCTTCGGGATTTTCTTCATAAAATTTGCGGAGTTTTTTCTCTCTGATGAACTGATAAAGAAGGAACAATGCACCGAGCACAAAAACTATTCCGAAGCCCGTGGGAATAAGATTATCCGTTTTAAGTCCGAGAAACGCAAACACAATACCGAATGCCGCAAAGGCAAGTGACATAAAAATCATGGTTCTTTTCCTCCTCATATTCGGGCGATTCGTGAATCGCCCCTACTTGAGTGCAAACCGCCCGTGTCCATAAACATACAGTTATTTAAAACAATCGGGTAAGGGCGAAGCCCTTCCTTAATTTTTCATTATTCATTATTCATTTTTCATTGGTAAATCTTTCCGCACCCTACGGTTGTTTGATTTAAAATTCATAATTACGCATTACGAACTGCGCATTCCGAATTATTTTACGCTTTTTCCGAGCCAGATTGCACTTGCACCGCAGGGAAGAACCCTGCCCGGCTTTGATGAAACGGGAATGCCGATTTCGTCGCTCTGAGTTGAGCCTCCGAACTGCTTCTGAACTGTTTCACCGAGAATATATTCCATAACGCTCGGCGAAAGTCCCGTTGTGTAAGAATTAATCAGCACCATGAGCGAATCTTCATAAAGAAGCTGTGAACAAAGCTCAACAAAATCATAAACCTCGTTTTCGAGCTTCCACACCTCACCGCCCGGTCCTCTGCCGTATGACGGAGGGTCCATGATGATGATATCATATTTATTTCCTCTTCTGATTTCACGCTGAACAAACTTGATGCAATCGTCAACAAGCCATCTTACGGGAGCATCCGAAAGCTTGCTTGCGGCGGCATTCTCTTTTGCCCAGAGGGTCATACCTTTTGAAGCGTCAACATGGGTAACGCTTGCACCTGCATTGAGAGCGGCAACAGTTGCACCGCCCGTATATGCAAAGAGATTAAGCACCTTGACGGGTCTGCCTGCATTCTTTATTATGTCTGCAGTCATCTTCCAGTTAACCGCCTGCTCGGGGAAAAGTCCCGTATGCTTGAAGCCCATTGTCTTTATGTTGAATTTAAGATTATCAAGACCTATCTGCCACACATCGGGCATCTTTTTGCAAACTCTCCAGCTTCCGCCGCCCGTATTTGAACGGTTATAAATCGCATGGGGATTATACCAGAGCGGATTTTCCTTGGGAGTTTTCCAGATTACCTGAGGGTCGGGGCGGACAAGAATGATATCGCCCCATCTTTCAAGCCTTTCGCCGTCGGAGCAGTCGATAAGCTCATAATCAATCCAGTTATCTGCTTTTCTCATATCACACATCCAATCTCTGCTGACCCGGCATCGTCATTCCGAGATGCGCATAGCCTGCAGGAGTAACCGTTCTGCCTCTCGGTGTGCGGCTTAAAAAGCCCACCTGCATCAGATACGGTTCATAAACATCTTCTATGGTAACGGCTTCTTCACCGATAGCCGCCGCTATCGTTTCAAGTCCCACGGGACCGCCGTTATAATTCTTTATCATTGTTTTAAGTATCAGTCTGTCAATTGAATCAAGACCGAGAGAATCAATCTCCATTCTGTCGAGTGCGAGCGACGAAGCTTCTTTTGTTATTTCGCCGTCACACATAACCTGAGCAAAATCCCTTGCTCTTTTGAGAAGGCGGTTTGCAATTCTCGGAGTGCCTCTTGAACGGGATGCAATTTCATATGCACCCTCGGGGTCGATATCAATATCAAGAATTCCTGCACTTCTGTTGACAATCTGCGAAAGCTGTTCGGGAGAATAAAGCTCCAGACGGAGAATAACTCCGAAACGGTCACGCAGAGGTGCACTGAGCTGACCTGCCCTTGTTGTTGCGCCGACAAGGGTGAATTTATGCAGATCAAGTCTTATCGAGCGTGCCGAAGGTCCTTTGCCGATGATGATATCGAGCACATTGTCTTCCATTGCAGGATAAAGGACTTCTTCAACGGCTCTTGAAAGGCGGTGGATTTCGTCAATGAAAAGCACATCGCCTTCGTTGAGGTTGGTCAGAAGTGCGGCAAGGTCGCCCGGCTTTTCGATTGCAGGACCGCTTGTGACTCTGAAATTAACGCCCATTTCGTTGGCGATAATTCCTGCAAGAGTCGTTTTGCCCAGACCCGGAGGTCCGTAGAGAAGAACATGGTCGAGCGGCTCGTTTCTGCGGCGTGCAGCTTCAATATATATTTTGAGATTTTCCTTGACCTTATCCTGACCGATATATTCATCAAGAACTTTGGGTCTTAAGGAAATTTCTATATCATTATCTTCCGATGATGAAAATTCGGGAGCAACAATTCTGTTTTCAAAATCAAAATCCATAATGCTCCTCCTTTATATTTTCTTTGCAAGCACCTTGAGAGCCTGCTTTATCATTTCTTCGGTTGAAAGATTTCCGTCAAGCCTGCCGACAGCAATGCTTGCTTCGGATTTGCTGTAGCCGAGCATAACAAGTGCATTAACGGCATCCTCACCCGCATAGCTGACGGTTGCCTTCTGTGCGGCGGCGATATTGCCGAGAGTTTCGGAGCTTGTTGCAAAAGAATCAAGCTTGCCTTTGAGTTCAAGCACGATTCTCTGTGCAATTTTCGGACCCACGCCCTGTGCGGCGGTTATAGCCTTCACATCTCCGCCCGCAACGCTGACTGCAAGCATATCGGGGGTGAGCTGCGAAAGAATCGCAAGACCCGCTTTGGGACCGACTCCCGAAACGCCCGTGAGCATCTTGAAGCAGTCAAGCTCATTCTTATCGGCAAAGCCGAAAAGGTCGAGTGCATCCTCACGCACATTGAGGTGGGTGTAAAGAGTCTGAGTCTGCCCGATATCGGCACACTTTCTCAAAGTATTTAAGGTTGTATAAAGTCTGAACGCAACACCGCCGCAGTCAAGGGCAACGCTGTTTTCATCGGAATAAACTATTTTTCCTGTTAAACTGTAGAACATTTTTTGCTCCTTGTTTTAGTGAAAAGTAAAAAGTGAAATGAACCGTCATTTTACCTCCTTTTCAAAGGAGGTGGATTTTTGCGAAGTAAAAAGACGGAGGATTGAATTCGGGAAATTCGTGAACCGCCCCTGCCGCAGATTAACAGCGGTGCAGGGTGGGATGCAAAATCTTGGTCTAAAAAAATTGAAAACAGGTCACAGGCGAAGCCTGTCCTTCATTCCGAATTACGCATTACGAATTCCGAATTTACAATCGTGAACGCAGTGAGCCAATCAGCGAGCCCGCACTGTGACAATGGCAGATTGCCATTGCAAGGGCATCGGCGGCATCATCGGGCTTCGGAATTTTTTCGAGATTCAGCATGATTCTCGTCATTTCCTGAACCTGCTTTTTCTCCGCCCTGCCGTAGCCGACAACGCTCTGCTTGACCTGAAGCGGAGTATATTCAAAAATCGGCATTCTCGCCTGCTGTGCGGCAAGCACCAAAACTCCCCTCGCCTGAGCAACATCAATCGCCGTTTTCTGGTTGGTGTTGAAAAAGAGCTTTTCGATTGCCATTGCATCGGGATGATATCTGTCAATCAGCATGCACGCACAGTTATAGATTCTTTCAAGTCTTTCGTTAAACGGAGTATGCGCTTCGGTTGTTATTGCTCCGAAATCAAGCATCTTGAAATGGTTGTTGTGATATTCAACAACGCCGTAACCGACTATCGCATACCCGGGGTCAATTCCCAGAACTATCATTTTTTGTTTGACTCTCTTTCACGCACTACCATTCTTGTGGGCGTTCCTTCAAGACCGAAAACCTCTCTGATCTGATTGTCAAGATAACGCTGATAGCTGTAGTGGAAAAGCTCGGCATTATTGACAAAGCAAACGAATGTCGGCGGTCTTGTTGAAGCCTGTGTCATGTAGTAAATCTTAACACGCTTACCCTTAACCGAAGGAGGCTGAACCCTTGCGGTTGCATCTGCAAGCACATCGTTGAGCTTGCCCGTTGAAATACGCATTGCGTTCTGTGTATCAACAAACTTGATAAGCTCAAACAGACGGTCAAGTCTGATTTTTTCTTTTGCGGAAATGAAGATAATCGGAGCATAGCTCATGAATGAGAAATCCTTCATAAGCTGTTTTCTCATGCTGTCCATGGTCTTGCCGTCTTTTTCAACGGCATCCCATTTGTTGACGGCGATAATGCATGCCTTACCCATTTCATGAGCAATGCCTGCAACCTTTGAATCCTGCTCGGTGAAGCCCTCGGTTGCGTCAATCATGATAACGCAGACCTGTGCTCTTTCAACCGCCATTCTTGCTCTGATAACCGAATATTTTTCTATCTGGTCATAAACACGGCTCTTTCTGCGAAGACCTGCCGTGTCAATAAAAACAAACTTTCCGTGTTCGTTTTCAACGATTGAATCCGTTGCATCTCTTGTTGTGCCCGCAATATCGGAAACAATCATTCTGTCCTCACCGAGAACGGCATTGACGAGCGATGATTTGCCTGCATTGGGCTTGCCGATAACGGCAACCTTGATTGCGTCATCCTCATCCTCTTCGTTTTCTTCTTCGGGAAGATACTTGAGCACCTCGTCAAGAAGGTCGCCCGTACCCATGCCGTGAACGGATGAAACGGCAATGGGATCGCCGAGACCGAGATTATAGAATTCATAGAAATCGGGAGGAAGCTCACCCGGAGTGTCGCACTTGTTGACGCAGAGGATAACGGGCTTTCCGCTCTTCTGAAGCATAGCCGCAACCTCGCTGTCGGTTGCAACAACACCCGAACGGATATCCGTTACAAGAATGGTAACATCCGCACTGTCGATTGCAAGCTGAGCCTGTCTTCTCATCTGTTTGAGAATGATATCATCCGAATGAGGCTCGATACCGCCCGTATCAATAAGCATGAAATGTCTGCCGAGCCACTCGCAGTCGCCGTAAATTCTGTCTCTTGTAACGCCGGGGGTGTCGTCAACTATCGAAAGTCTTGCACCCACAAGCTTGTTGAAAAGTGTTGATTTGCCGACATTCGGTCTGCCGACAATCGCAACTACACTGCCTGCCATATTATATCCCTCCTGTAAAAGCGTTGAGCAAATCCTCTCCGCTTGGTCCGTTCTGTGTAACTTTTGTTTTTAATTTATCCGAAAGCTCCTCAACCGTCATATCGTCGAGGAACATATCTCCCTCACTGCGAAGGCAGTTGGGAGGAATGATAAGCTCATCCCCGGGGTCAAGCCCGTCAACCGCCGAAACAATATCCGCTCCGCAAAGCAGACCCGAAACGGTTATCATGCTGCCGAGAAGCTTGTTTTCTGCCGCAACAACCCTGACTTCAAGTCCCTTTATTTTTTCTTCCGCTTTTTTGGCAAGCTCCGCAATCAGAGGATATGCCGCCTTGCCCGTCACAGCCGTAACCCTGCGGTCAAGCTCCGTTATGCTGCATTCTGCAAGAGCCTCTTCAAACTCAGATTTGAGAAGTGCCCACATTCCCACGCCGTTTTCAAGCTGCGGAAAACCGTTATAATATTCCGCATCGGGCATTTCTCTTTTTGCCTTCAAATAAAATTCGTCTGCGGCATAGGCGATGATTTCACCGTGCTCCGCTTCAAATTTTTTGTTGAAATTATCGATTATGTCTATTGTTTCCCCTGCCGTTTTTTCGTTATAAGGCTCAATGGGATAAAGTCCTTCTCTGTGGTCGGAAAGACCGACAGGCACAGCCGCTATGCTCTGCACCGCAGGATAAAGCTTTGAAAGCTCATCAAGGCTGAATTCTAGCTCCCTGCCGTCGTTGATTGACGGGCACAGCACAAGCTGGGTGTTGATTGCAATTCCCGCTTCGGCAAACTTATAAAGATATTTCAGCGAGTCGCCCGCTTTAGGATTTGCCATCATTTTAACGCGAAGGTCGGGATTCATCGTCTGCACCGAAATATTGACGGGACTGATATGCATTTTAATTATGCGGTCGGCTTCGGCATCGGTGAGGTTGGTGAGAGTTATATAGTTTCCGAAAAGGAACGAAAGACGGGAATCGTCATCCTTGAAATAAAGGCTCTTACGCAGACCCTTCGGAAGCTGGTCGATGAAACAGAAAATGCATTTGTTTCTGCAGCTTCTCTGCTTATCCATAAGATAGGTTTCAAATTCAAGCCCGATATCCTCAAATTCATCTTTTTTTATCATCACGAGCTTTGATTTTCCGTCTGCCGTTTTCAGCGAAAGAATAAGCTTCGTTTCGTTGATATAGAAACGGTAATCAAGAACATCATTGATTTCATTTCCGTTGACACTCAGAAGCACATCGCCCTTGCCGAGCTTTTTCTTATCGGCAATGCTGCCCTTCTGAATTCCGCTGATTGTAACTGCCATTCCTTCACCTCCGACGACACTTACCCATAATAATGATTTATTATATCATATATCTTTTAAAAATAAAAGTAAAATATTTGTAAATATTATTAAAAGAAATTATATGTTTTGTCTATTGTAAATCACGGTGTTATGGGGTATAATTCAAAATGAATACATATGTTCCAAAATAAATGAAAAGGTAACGAAATTATGTTTATTGATGTTGCAAAAATAAAAATAAAAGCAGGCAGCGGCGGCAACGGTGCCGTCAGCTTCCGAAGAGAAAAATATGTTGCCGCAGGCGGACCCGACGGCGGTGACGGCGGTAAAGGCGGCAATATCGTTTTTCAGGTTGACGATAACCTTGCTACCCTTCCCGATTTCCGCTACAAAAGCAAATACACCGCTTCAAACGGTGAAAACGGCTCAGGCGGACGCAAAAACGGCAGAGGCGGCGAAGACCTTGTTATCAAAGTTCCCAGAGGAACAATAATCCGCGAGGTTGAAAGCGGTGCCGTTATGGCGGATATGTCGGGCGATGAGCCTTTCATTGCCGCAAAGGGCGGCAGAGGCGGCTGGGGAAATCCTCATTTCGCAACTCCCACCCGTCAGGTGCCGAGATTTGCAAAAAACGGTACTCCCGGTGAAGAATGGGAGGTCAGCCTTGAGCTGAAGCTTCTTGCCGATGTAGGTCTTCTCGGATTCCCGAATGTCGGCAAATCAACTCTCGTTTCTGTTGTCAGCCAGGCAAAGCCCATCATTGCAAACTATCATTTCACAACCCTCACCCCCGTTCTCGGCGTTGTTTCTCTCGGTGAAGGCAGTTCATTCGTTATGGCGGATATTCCCGGTCTTATTGAAGGTGCGGGCGACGGAGTAGGTCTCGGTCACGAATTCCTCCGTCATGTTGACAGATGCCGTCTGCTTGTTCATATCGTTGATGCCGCAGGAAGCGAAGGCAGAGACCCTATCGAGGATTTTGAAATCATCAACAAGGAGCTTGAAAAGTTTGACCCCGAGCTTGCAAAGCGTCCTCAGATTGTTGCGGCAAACAAAATCGACCTTGCAAGCGACGAACAGCTTGAAAGACTCGAAAAATATTTTACCGAAAAGGGATATGAGTATCACACAATGTGTGCTCCCATTCTCGAAGGCACTCAGGAGTTTATCCACACCGTGTGGAACAAGCTTCAGACCCTTCCTCCCATCAAAAAATATGAAGCCGAAAACATTCCTCTCGAACTGTTTGAAAAGCAGAACGACAAGGGCTTCACAATCCGCGTTGAGGATGATATTTATTTTGTTGAAGCTCCGTGGCTTCTCAGAATTCTTCAGAGAACAGACCTTGACGACTATGAGTCGCTTCAGTATTTCCAGAGAATTCTCATTTCAAGCGGCATAATTGATGCGCTCCGTGAAAGAGGCATAAACGAAGGCGATACCGTTTCGATTTATGACCTTGAATTTGATTTTGTTAACTGATTGCGAGGAATTTTTTTGAATTCATTACTTGATAAAACTGCGGATGTTTCTTCTCTCAGTCCGCTGACCCTTGCATTTATGGGCGACACGGTTTTTGACCTTCTCGTGAGAAGCGAGCTTATCTGCGAAGCAAACAGACCCGTCAAGGATCTTCATTCGGCGGCAAGCAAAAGAGTTTGTGCCAAGGCTCAGGCAGACGGAATAAGAGCGGTTATGGACATGCTCAGCGAGGATGAGCTGGCTGTTTTCAAAAGAGGCAGAAATGCTCACACGGGTGCAATCCCCAAGCACGCTTCAAGTGCGGATTATCATTACGCAACAGGGCTTGAAAGCCTTTTCGGCTGGCTCTGGCTCAAGGGCGAAACCGAAAGAATAAAACAGCTTTTTGATGCTGTCAGAAATTCTTATGAAGAGGTAAAACATGAATAAAACCAAAGCAACCGAACTTTTGAGAAACAACGGCATGTGGGTTGTCGGCTGTGTTCTTTATGCTATAGGAGTCAACTGCTTCTCTGTTCCCAACAGCATTGCACAGAGCGGTGTTACGGGTCTTGCAGTTATCTTCAATCATCTGTTTGACCTTCCCGTGGGTACGGTTAACTTTGCCCTCAACATTCCCCTGCTTATCCTGATGCTGATTTATCTCGGAAAAGGACTTTTTCTCAGAACATTATGGGTAACCGTGATTCTCTCAACCGCAATTGATGTTGTTGCGATTTTTGCTCCCGAATACACGGGTGACAAAATACTTGCAGCTCTTTTCTGCGGGCTTTTCCAGGGTGCGGGTCTCGGTCTGATAATGATTACTGGTGCAACAAGCGGCGGTACTGATATCGTTGCAAGGCTTGCCCACAAACGCTGGCCCCACATCACCGTCGGCAGCGTTGTTCTTGTTGCGGATGCGGTTGTTGTTACGGCAGGCATGTTTGTTTTCGGCAGTATCGAAAGCGGTCTTTATGCGATTATTCTTATCTATGTCAGCACAAAGGTCATCGATTCGATGATTTACGGCACGGGCAACGGCAAGATGCTCATGATTGTTACCGAAAAAGCAGACGAAGTTTCTCAGGCAATAGTCCATTCTTCTCCGAGAGGTGTTTCAATTCTTCCCGCAGTCGGTGCATACACGGGAAACGACAAGAATATCCTTCTCTGCGTTGCAAGAAAGCATGAGATTTCGGGCATAATCAAAACCGTTAAATCCGTTGATGACAAAACCTTCATCATCGTCAGCGAAGCCAACGAAATTCTCGGCAAGGGCTTCAAGAAAACAATATAACTTGACAACATTATTATGTTCATATATAATATTATGGTTGAATTTATCCAAAGTGAGGTTTTTTAAATGTCAGGCCATTCAAAATGGAGTACCATTAAGCGTAAAAAAGAAAAAACCGACAATCAGCGTGCAAAGATTTTCACCAAAATCGGCAGAGAAATCGCTGTTGTTGTTCGCGAAGGCGGTCCCGACCCCGCATCAAACTCAAAGCTGAAGGATGTTATCGCAAAGGCTAAGGCAAACAATGTTCCCAACGATAACATTGAAAGAATCATCAAAAAGGCTGCAGGAGAAACAGGCGGTGCAGACTACGAAGAAATCGTTTACGAAGGCTACGGTCCTTCAGGCGTTGCAGTTATCGTTGAAGCTCTCACCGATAACAGAAACAGAACTGCAGGCGATGTCCGTCACTATTTCGGCAAATACGGCGGTAACATGGGTCAGTCAGGCTGCGCTTCCTTCATGTTCTCAAAGCAGGGCGTTCTTGTTGTTGAGGCAGAGGGCGTTGATGAGGATAAGCTCATGGAAGATGCTCTTGAAGCAGGTGCAACCGATTTCATCACCGATGAAGAAGGCGTTTTCGAAATCAGAACAGAACCCAACGACTGCGGTGCAGTAAGAGAAGACCTTGAAGCAAAGGGCTATGCCTTTGTTTCGGCAGAGGTTGAATATGTTCCTTCAACATATACCGCACTCACCAACCCCGACGATATCAAGAGCATGTCAAAGATGCTCGAAATGTTTGAGGATAACGACGATGTTCAGGCAGTATGGCATAACTGGGAAAATGCCGACGATGCTGAATAATTGAATGAATTGATAACCCCCGACAAAAAACGGTTTGCGTTTATGTCGGGGGATTTTCATTATAATTACTCTGCAATTTTAATTTTTATATCGAGTTCTTCAAATAACATCAGATCATCTTCCGAAGATTCACTATCAGTGATAATATAATTCAGTCTGTTTGCAGGACAAATGCTTATTATGGACTCAAAACCGATTTTTTCAACGGGATACAATCCGTAAACCGTTTTTGAATTGTTTATAACGGCATTTGTCAGCTCAACACTTCTCGACTTCTGAATCGAAAGCCCGAATTTTGCCGAAACACAAGCAGAAGTTACAAAGCATTTGTCAAACCGCAGTCTGTTGATTACAGAAAGCGTGAAGCTATCATAAAAGCATCCGTTTGCCTGCATTTCACCGCCTGCAAGGATTACGGTTATGTTTTCATTTTTTCGAAGCTCTTCGGCAATTGCGATTGAGTTTGTAACAACAGTACAGCAAACATTGCCGATATTTTGTGCCATAAGATAGCCTACACTTGCATTGGTGATATAAATAACATCGTTTTCTTCAACCGCTCTGACTGCTTCTTTGGCTATTGCGAGGTAATTCTCTTTAACATTAACAACACGCTCATCGGGAGAAAGATTTTTAATTACATTTCCGCCGATTTGTCTTGCAGGTATTGCTCCGCCGTGGGTTCTTTTTAAAAGACCCTGCTCTTCAAGCAGTCTTAAATCTCTTTTTGCTGAATCATAACTGATTTGAAATATTTCCTGAATCTCAGAGTTTGATATTCTGCCTTTTTCGGATAAAATCTTGAGTATTTCCTGATGTCTTTCTTCAATAAACATAGTTTAGCTCCTTTTTATTAACGTTGATTAACATTTGTTCGTGTTTTCAAGCATAATATAGCACAATCGTTAACGATTGTCAAGAGGAAATCAGGATTTTTTGAATTTTCGTGAATTATCGTGAACGAGATACACTTTTGTATTTTACATTCACCTTCAAACAGGCAAAGTTTTATCGCCTCCCTCTGACGAGGGAGGTGGATTTTGCGAAGCAAAAGACGGAAGGAGAGGCGAAGCAGCGAAATGCCGCCGTTGGCGGATGAAGTGAGCTGCTGAGGTGAAGAAACAAGGAGCAATGCAGACGCTCCAGGGAAGGCAGTGCGACTATGTTTCTGAGGTGAAACAAATTTTTACATATCAACAGATTTACGCAAACTCATCTCTCCTTCAGTCGCTATGCGACAGCTTCCTCATCAGAGGAAGCCCAAGGAGCAAGCAAGCTATATGCAGAAAAATAGAAGATGCTTCCTTATACAGCTCCCTGTTGAGGGAGTCAATAAAGGAGCACAAACAATATTATATAAAATTCGGCGCGAAGCAACCCTTAATTACGCATTACGAATTGCGAATTACGCATTGTATTATATATTCGGTCAAGGGCGTAGCCCTTCCTTAATTTTTCATTATTCATTATTCATTTTTCATTGAAAACGGGCGGCACAGAGGCCGTCCCCTGCTTTGAACTTTGCACTTAAAAGATATAGACTTTTCCGCTTTAATATGCTATTCTATATCTGTTACCATATTTTTTATACGGAGTGATAAAAATGTATTTTGATTTCATTGAAAAAGTTAAATTTGAGGGTACGGGCACTAAAAATCCCTTCGCTTTCAGATATTATGATGCAGACAGAGTTATCATGGGCAAAACAATGAAAGAACATCTCAACTTTGCCATGGCATGGTGGCATAATCTCGGTGCGGCAGGAACGGATATGTTCGGCAGAGATACAGCAGACAAGTCATTCGGTGCTGAAAAAGGCACAATGGCTCATGCAAAAGCAAAGGTTGATGCAGGCTTCGAATTCATGCAGAAGCTCGGCGTTGGAAATTTCTGTTTCCACGATGTTGACCTTGTTCCCGAAGCAGAAAACATCAACGACACCAACGCAATGCTTGACGAAATCAGCGACTATATTCTTGAAAAGATGAACGAAACAGGCATTAAATGCCTCTGGGGTACTGCAAATATGTTTTCAAATCCCCGTTTCATGAACGGTGCAGGAAGCACCAACAGTGCGGATGTTTATTGCTTTGCTGCAGCTCAGATTAAAAAGGCTCTTGATATCACCGTCAAGCTCGGCGGTAAGGGTTATGTTTTCTGGGGCGGCAGAGAGGGCTATGAAACTCTTCTCAACACCGATGTCAAGTTTGAACAGGAAAACATTGCACGCCTTATGAAAATGGCTGTTGACTACGGCAGAAGCATCGGCTTTGAGGGCGATTTTTACATTGAGCCTAAGCCGAAGGAGCCCATGAAGCATCAGTATGATTTCGATGCCGCAACAGCAATCGGCTTCCTTCGTCAGTACGGTCTTGACAAGGATTTCAAGATGAACATTGAAGCAAACCAAGCTCTTCTTGCAGGTCACACCTTCGAGCATGAGCTCCGCATTTCCGCAATCAACGGAATGCTCGGCTCAATCGATGCAAACCAGGGCGATCCCGTTCTCGGCTGGGATACAGACGAATTTCCCTTTGATGTTTATTCGGCAACAATGTGCATGTATGAAGTTCTTAAGGCAGGCGGCATGAAGAACGGCGGTCTTAACTTCGATGCAAAGAACCGCAGACCCAGCAACACCCGTGAGGATATGGTTCTCGGCTTCATTCTCGGCATGGATACCTTTGCTCTCGGTCTTATCAAAGCCGCAAAAATCATTGAAGACGGCACAATCGACAATTTCAAGGCAGAAAGATATTCAAGCTTCAATTCGGGCATCGGCAAGAAGATTGCAGACGGCGAAGCAACTCTTGAAGAGCTTTCGGCGTATGCATGCTCGCTCGGCAAATGTGCTGACCCCGGTTCGGGCAAGCAGGAATACCTTCAGTCTGCGATAAACGGCATCATGTTCGGTGAATAATATGAAATATGTTATCGGTATAGATCTCGGCACCTCGGCAACAAAAACCGTTCTCTTTGACGAAAAGGGAGCGACCGTTGCTTCGGCGAGCCGCGAATATGAATTGCTTCAGCCCCACAACGGCTGGGCAGAGCAGAATCCGCAGGATTGGTATGACGCCGCAATCGAAACACTATCAAAGGTTGTTTCGCAAAGCGGAGTTGATAAAAACGATATAGTTTCACTCGGCATTTCGGGTCAGATGCACGGACTCGTTATGCTCGATGAGGAATGCAATGTTCTTCGCCCGTCAATCCTCTGGTGTGACCAGAGAACGGGCAAGGAATGCGACGCGCTGACTGCAATGCTCGGCAGAGAAAAGCTCATTGAAATAACCGCAAACCCTGCTCTTACGGGCTTCACGGCATCAAAAATCCTTTGGGTAAAGAATAATGAACCCGAAATTTTCGAAAAATGCCGCCACATTCTTCTTCCGAAGGACTATCTGCGTTTCAGACTGACGGGCGACTTTGCCACCGAGGTTTCGGATGCATCGGGAATGCAGCTTCTTGATGTTCCGCAGAGAAAATGGTCAAAGGTTATGATTGATGCACTTTCAATCAAAGAAGAATATCTTGCAAAGGTTTATGAATCCCCTGAAATCACGGGATATATAAATTCTGATACCGCAGAAAAAACGGGTCTTTCAACCGCCGTCTCGGTTGTCGGCGGTGCAGGTGACAATGCCGCGGCGGCAGTCGGAATGGGCGTTGTTGAAGAGGGCAAGGCATTCACAACAATCGGCACATCGGGCGTTGTTTTTGCCCATACGGATAATCCCGTTATTGACCCTGCAGGCAGAGTTCACACCTTCTGCTGTGCCGTGCCGGGTGCATGGCATGTTATGGGCGTAACCCAGGGTGCAGGTCTTTCGCTTCAGTGGTTCAAGCTGAAGTTCTGTGACGAAGAAGCACAGCGGGCGGTACATGAGGGCAAGGATGTTTATCAGATTACCGATGAAATGGCTGCTGAAATCACGATCGGCTGTGACAAGCTTCTCTATCTTCCCTATCTCATGGGTGAAAGAACACCTCACCTTGACCCCGACTGCAGAGGCGTTTTCTTCGGTCTTTCAGCTATCCACACAAAATCTCATTTCATCAGAGCAATCATGGAGGGCGTAACCTATTCGCTCTATGACTGCCTTCTCGTGCTCAAGGAAATGGGCATTTCTCCGCAGTCAATGCTTCTTTGCGGCGGCGGCGGAAAGAGCAAGCTCTGGAAGGGCATGATTTGTGATACTTTCGATATGCCCGTTATAACAACAAAATCTTCCGAAGGTCCCGCACTCGGTGTTGCGATTCTCGCGGCAGTCGGCTCAGGAATTTATCCCGATGTTAAAACAGCATGCAAGGCAATGATTCCCGACGAATCAAAAATCTCTCAGCCCGACAGCGAAAACACAAAAAAATACCGTGAATTCCACGGCATTTATTCTTCAATTTACGGTTCACTCAAAGATAATTACAAGGCATTGGCAAATATATAAAACAAAAACCGCTTCGGCTTTTTCGGCTGAAGCGGTTGCTTTTTATTCAATTCCTGCAAGCTCAAGATTTTCGAGATGCTCCTCATATGTTTCGGCATAATAATAATTTGCATTCTCATCGTGAGCAAAATAGAGATAATCCACATCCGCAGGATTGAGTGCGGCATTGATTGTTTTAAGACCCGGATTACATATCGGACCTGCGGGGAGTGCGGAGCATTTATAAGTATTATAATAACTGTTATAGCGGTTGATGTCGCCCGACAGATAAGGCTTCACATGGCGTTCGATATAATAAATTGAGGAATCCATCTGAAGCTTCATGCCTGCTTCAAGGCGGTTATAGATAACGGCGGCAATCTTTGACATTTCGTCAGGATTCGAGCCCTCTTTTTCAACGATTGATGCAACGGTCAATACCT
>JAZOVN010000107.1:0-3202 GCA_045658725.1 Acutalibacteraceae bacterium | reverse complement strand
AATTTTGTAAAAACCATGCTCCGTCTTTCTAAAGAAAAAGAAAGCCTTACCGTTGTCAACGACCAGACAGGCTCTCCCACCTACACAAAAGACCTTGCGATTTTGCTTTGCGATATGATTGAAACCGAAAAATACGGTGTTTATCACGCCACAAACGAAGGATACTGCACCTGGGCGGAGTTTGCCGCAAAGATAATGGAGCTTTCGGGGGCAGCAACAAAAATCATCCCCGTCACAAGTGATGAATACAAAACCGCCGCAACAAGACCGCAAAACTCAAGACTTTCAAAAAAATCACTTGACGAAAACGGATTTGACCGTCTGCCCCATTGGGAGGATGCACTCAGACGCTATTTATTAAATGAGTGTTAATTATTCGCGTGCGCACTTGTAAATATTTATTTTTTATATTATAATAAACTGATATATTTTTATTCGGAGCGTTAGTTAATGGACAAAGAAAACAAAAAAGTTAATAACGCCGCACCTGAAAACACACAGGCTCATAATACCGTCCGTGATGAATATACCGACGGTTTCTATGATCTTAACCGCATGTACTCAAGGACTCCCGAAAAAAAGCCGCGTACCCGTGAAGAAGAGCTTCGCATAAGGGATAACAAACGCCGCGAAGCGGAAATGAAGGCAATCAAGGAGGATATCGAAAGAAGATATTCTTTTCAGCTTGAAACCGCACAGAGCAAAAATAATCCTGAAAAGCCAAAGCCCGTCAGTTCGGCAATAAGCAAACTTATCCCCGAAATCGACGAAAAAGAAGCGGTCAAGGAAGAACTGAGCAGGATTGACAGCCTTATCAGCAGTGAAAGCATTGTTGAACCCGTTATTCCCGAATCAAAGCGTGTTTCTTCAGAAAAAGATTCAAAGCCCGAAGAACCCGATTTTGATTTATCGGAAAAGAACGGATTTTATGCTGCAATTTACAGCCTCGGTGATGTTATTTCCCGCTTTTTTGCGAGAATCCTTATTTTTATTTTCAAACTTATCAGAGCACCGTTTATTCATCTGAAAAAGTATATACTTAAAATCTTCGCAACCACAAAAAAAGAAACCAAAAGAAGTATCGACTCAACAGTAAAGGAAATTGCTCATTTCCGCAAAGAAATCAGGCGTGCAGGTAAATCGATACGCAAGGCACTCCGACATCCCTTGTCACTTCCGTCAGTTATCGGTCATTACATCGGAAAAGCTTTCAAGAACCACCGTTATCTGCTGAAAACCGCAGTCAATACTCTTATGCCGATTGCGGCATTTGCAGTTTTTCTTATAACAATAAACTATTGGAACAGCGTTACTTTTGCTCTTGAAGTTTTTTATGACAACCAAAGCATAGGATATATAAGCGACGAAACAGTATATCTTGAAGCAAAAGACCTTGTTAAAGACCGACTCAGCTCAACAGCATATGTTTCAGCTAATTCAGAAGCAACGGTTGAAGCAACAGTTGCTTCTGCCGCAAACTATAATGCCGATTATGCTCTTACTCTTGTCTCGCTCGATAAGCTCAACGATGCACAGTCGATTTCAGACAAGATGATTGAAAATTCGGTTGATAACCTTACTCATGCTTGCGGTGTTTACATTGACGGAGAATTCATCTGTGCAGTCAAAAACGAGGCAGACGCAAAAACCGTTTTCTATGACCTGCTTGCACCGTATGAAGCAGATGCCGAAAAGAACGGATATGTTGTCGGTTTTGCTGAAACAATAGATTATGTTCAGGGTCTTTACCGTGACGATTCAAGCGTTATGTGGGATGCATCTCAGCTTCGCGAAATGCTTGACGGCACAAAAGAAGCTCAGAAGATTTACATTGCTCTTGAGGGCGACTCAATTGATTCCGTAGCTGATGAAACGGGAACAAGCAAAGAAATGCTTGAAACTCTCAATCCCGGCTACGATTTTGAAAACATTCAGCCCGGTGATGTTATTATTACCAAAAGCTCGGTTAAATTTGTCAGCATCAAAAAGATTGTCACCACCTCTGAAATCAGAGAAATCGAATTCGAGACAGTTAAAAAATATGATGCCACAAAATACAGCGGATACAGAAGCGTTATTCAGAAGGGTGTCAACGGAAGCGAAAGAATCACCAAAACACGCATTTACATCAACGATTCTCTCACCGATACAAACTATGATTATGAAACAATCAAAGAACCTGTTGACGAAATCGTCATGGTCGGTTCAAAGACTTCATATAACGGTGTTTATATCGGCGAAGCTTCCGATTACGGATTCCTCTGGCCTGCTCCGAGCTGTCACAGCGTCAGCTCTCCTTACGGTTGGCGAAGCAGCGGATGGCATAACGGCATTGACCTTGTCAAATACGGCGGAGGTGCCAGCGGCACACCCGTTATTGCTTCAAAAGGCGGCAGAGTTGAGGTTGTTCAGAGAAGCAATTCGGGATACGGCAACATGGTGCTTATCAACCACGGTGACGGCTATAAAACAAGATATGCCCACATGATAAAGGGTTCAATAACCGTTTCTGTCGGCGATTATGTTGAAGCAGGACAAACCATAGGAAAGGTTGGTTCAACCGGTAACTCAACAGGACCTCACCTTCATTTTGAAGTTATCGTCAACGGTGAAACACAGAACCCCAAAAACTATATATCATAATAAATGTTTCAAAAACTCTCATGCTCCGACATGGGAGTTTTTTGTGATTAATCAAAAATAACTGCACATAATAATTAAAAAGTTATGGGAGGATTTATTTAATGGCTAAAAAATTATTATCTGTTTTCTTATGTGCCGTTATTGCAGCAGGAATTCTTGCTTCATGCAGCAACAACGCTTCATCCGACCCCGATGTTTCGGGAGAAGGTGCACCTGCAACATCGGTCAAAACAATACGCTATCTGAATTTCAAACCTGAAATTGCTGAAGTATATGAAAGAATTTCGGCTGAATATGAAAAAGAAACGGGAATAAAACTCATTGTTGAAACTGCCGCATCGGGCACATACGAATCGACCCTGACCGCAAGAATGGCAACAAGCGAAGCACCTGCAATTTTTCAGATAAACGGACCTGTCGGCTACGCTTCGTGGTCGGAATACTGTGCTGACCTGAGCAAAACCGAGCTTTATAAGCACCTCAGCGACAAATCGCTTGCAATAAAATCAGGTGACGGAGTTTATGGAATCCCTTATGTTGTTGAGGGCTACGGAATAAT
>JAZOVN010000106.1:0-5125 GCA_045658725.1 Acutalibacteraceae bacterium | reverse complement strand
TGAGAACCGTCAATTTCAACTGCAATTCTTGCTTTTGGACAATAAAAATCAAGTATATAATTTTCAACTATTCTCTGGCGGTTAATTCTTATAGGATATGTGCGTAAAAACTCATACCATAATTTGTTTTCTTCGGGTGTTGCTTTGTTTCTGAGTTCTGTTGAGTATCTCTTCAGTTCTTTATTTCTGGGAAGTCTTTTTTTTAAAAAACATCACCTTTTGCATTCAAAAATCAATCCTCAGTCCTACGGACAGCTCCTTTTCTAAGGAGCCCAAAATTTCGGATTTATTTATAAAAAATAACAATACTTAAACTGAAATCCGTAAAAATTTTATTCCTCAACAAACTTTTTTTCAACAGAGCGGATTAAAATAAACACAAGCGGAACGAGAACCACAGTATAGGCGACAGAAGGCAGATAATAACGCAAAAGCATGAAAGCCGCCTTATCGAGTCCGCCGAAAACATAGTGGAAAAGCCAATATCCGATATTATAAATAACAGCCGCCACACTTGAAAGAATAAAAGCGGTAACAACATTATTTCTCATGATTGTGTTAATAAGAGTACCGCATAAAAATCCGACAGTCATCAGAAAAAGTGCGTTGAAACTTGCACCCGATGCTGTTATATCCCAGAGTGCACCTGCAAAAATTCCGAACACCATTCCGAAAATATCGCGTTCAAACATGGCAATGCAGACCACTGCGGGTATAAGCAATAAAGCCCTGACGCCGAAAAACTGCGGGAAAAATCCGTCGGTATTCTGAAGAACGGAAATCAGCAGCAGAATCAGTGCAAGGCATATCCTGCGGAATATCAACTTTTTGCGTGATGATTCTAAAGTCATTGTGTCTGTCCGTCAAATGATGTGATAATGAAAACATCGGTTATTGCGGCAAAATCAATGCCGGGTTCAATAATCGCACTTGCGGAAATATCAACCGTACCGTCAACAACATCAACAATATTTCCTATGATAAGATCTCTCGGAAAAATGCCGCCGACGCCTGAGGTGCAGACAATACCGCCTGCAGTAACAGCAGTTGAAGATGAAAGTCCGGGCATGTGGCAATAACCCTCCTGAGCAAGTGAAACCGTTGAAGTAACAAAGCCGAGGTCACGGGTTCTTACCTCATATGCACTGACATTCACCTTGGGGTTGAGAACGGTGTTGACTGTGCACTGAGTCGGAGTTACCGATGAAACAACACCGACAAGATATTTTCCGTAGATAACGGGATCATTTACACTGATATCTGCGGTTGAACCTTTATTGAGAGTAAATGTGCCGAGATTATCCGCCGCATCCCTGCCGATAATGGCAGCTTCGGCAAAAACATAGTCGGCATGAGCCTCTTTGATTTCGAGGAATTCCTGATAGAGTGCGTTTTTGTTGCGGAGCTGTTCAAGCTCAACAAGCTGGTCGGTAAGATTATCAACCTGCTTTTTGAGTGCATCAACCTCTTTTGCAAGTGTTGATGACGATTTAAAAGAAATGGGAATCTTTGAAAATTCAGCCGCAACATATGATGAAAGTCTTGAAACGGGACCGAAAACGAAGCTTGTTACGCTCGTCAGCGGCGACGAACCGCTCCTTGACAACACGGCAAAAACCGAGCCTGCAAGAAGTGCTGCGGCAACAACCGCAAATATTTTAAATGCAGTGCTTTTCAAAAAGCGGATCATCGTTTATCTCCTTAGATGTATTTCTTATTGCCTGTGATATTGAGGCTGTCGTTTTCAAGACAGATACCTGTTCCGTCTGCAACGCAGTCAAGAGGATTTGTTGCGATAAGCACGGGAATTTTTGTTTCCGCAGCGATAAGCTTATCAAGACCTCTGAGAAGTGCACCGCCGCCTGTGAGCATAATGCCGTGGTCAATGATATCTGCGGCAAGCTCGGGAGGAGTCTTTTCAAGAGTTGATTTTACGGAATCAACAATCTGTGAAACGGGGTCTGCAAGTGCTTCACGAATTTCTTCGCTTGTGATATCAACATTCTTGGGAAGACCGTCCATAAGATTTCTGCCCTTGATATTGATTGTGCCTTCGCCTTCATAGGGATAAGCGGAACCGATTTTGATTTTGATATCTTCAGCAGTTCTTTCACCGATAAGAAGATTATATTTTTTCTTGATGTAAGAAATAATTGCTTCGTCAAAGTTATCGCCTGCAACTCTTGCGGAGTTTGCGGTAACAACATCGCCGAGTGAAATAACTGCAACTTCAGCGGTACCGCCGCCGATATCAACAACCATGCTTCCTGTTGCTTCGCTTACGGGAAGACCTGCACCGATTGCGGCTGCCATGGGTTCTTCGATAAGGCTTACATATTTTGCACCTGCACTCTTTGCAGCGTCATAAACAGCCTTTCTTTCAACCTCGGTAACACCTGAGGGAATGCAGATAAGAACTCTGATTCTTGAGAAGGGCGATCTTTTTGTTGTTCTTTTGATGAATGCGGCAATCATTTCGGCTGTAATTTCGAAATCCGCAATAACACCGTCTTTAAGAGGACGGACCGCAGTAATTGAGCCGGGAGTTCTGCCGTTCATTTCCTTTGCTTCTGTTCCCACCGCAACAACTCTGGGGGGATTGCTCTTCTGGTCAACCGCAACAACCGAAGGTTCGCGGATAACAATGCCTTTACCCTTAACAAAAACAAGAGTATTGGCGGTGCCTAAATCTATACCGATATCCTGTGTGAAAAGCATTATATTTTTCTCCTTATCTTACGAAGTTGATTGTGTTGAGAATTTCAAGAATTTCAGGAATTGTTGCTGAAATATCTGTGTTTGAGTTAACCATGCATGAATAAACATCGCCTGCATGCTCAAAAAGAACATATGCAAGATAAACCGAAGCACCGTTGCCTGCATCGGGAACATATGCTGAGTAGAAAAGAGCTTCGCTGTCTCCGCCAACCTCTATACCCTTGTTTTCAACAACGGTATTTGCAAAATTATTTTTTGTTGTGTTGATGAGTGATGAACGCTCTGCGGCAACATCAGTAAATGACTTATCGTCAATAACGGAAATTACAAGCTTGTCTGCTGTGCCGTCCTTGCTGAGTGCAAGGTTTTCAAAGCTCATGCTGTCTGACCAGCCCTGGGGAATCTGAATTGAATATTCAGGCATTTCAATTGTGTTGCCGATAATAAGAGCATGCTGAAGAGCGATTGCATTTGTTACATTTTCGCCGTTTTCCTTAACATTTCTGCCGTCTTCGTCGGTAACAAGAACAACAAGATTGCCTGCTTCATCTCTCTTGATTCCGCCGTCAGCTTCGGTAACAGCGGCAAAGTTTTCGCCTGCGGCATTGGTAACAACCGCACCGTCTTTTACTGTGGGCTTACATGCTGCAAAGCAAGTGAGAATAAGAACGAATGTGAGAATAAGAGCAAAATATTTTTTCATGGTAATCTGTCCTTTCATGTCTGAATATCTCAGCCGTTGAGAGCTGCGAATGCTTTTTTGTTATTTTTATAAAGAGTTTTATAAACCTCATAGTTGCGGTCATAAACTTCTTTATTCTTTTCGTTGGGAATGAAGGTTTTCTTTGCGGGAATAAGTCTTTTTGCGTGGGAAACATCATCAATAATTCCGAGACCTACCGCCATGATAACAGCCGCACCGACTGCACCTACATTCTGAGGACTGTCAACGGTTTCAACGGTTCTGCCCGTAACATCGGCAAGAATCTGGCAGGTAACATCCGAAAGTGCACCGCCGCCTACAAAGCGGATAACACTTGAAGTTTGGATTTTCTTATCCTGAGTTTCGAGGAACCAACGCATATGCATGCAAACACCTTCAAGAACAGAACGGATAAGCTCTGTTTTGCCTGTATCAAGGCTCATGTTGAAGAACATACCTCTTGCGTTCGGGTCTTCAAACGGACAGCGGTTGCCGTGAAGCCAGGGAGTGAAAATAACACCGCCGCTGCCTGCGGGAATTTCGTCAACAACCTTTGAAAGATAATCGTAAAGGCTGGTATAAACTGTTTCTGTTGACTGAACAACATCGGTCTTTTCAAGGAAAATTCCGATTTCATCAAGTGCAAGGTGGTCTTTTACCCATTCGAGGCACTTGCCTGCTGTTTCAAGCTCTGCAAAATAATTGAAGCTATCTTTCTGTGCACCGATAATCGCTGCAATCATAGCCGAAGTATCAACAACATTCTTTTCACAGACGGTTGAAACCCAACCTGAAGTTCCGTTATAAATATGTGTTTCTCCAAGCTCAACGCTGCCTGCGCCTACACCGATGAGTGAAGCATCACCGCCGCCGCCGAAAACTGCCGTTCCGGGAGCAAGACCGAGCTCTGCCGCAGCCTTTGCGGTAAGAACACCTACTTTGTCGGTTGCTTCAACAATTTCAGCAAGATGATCGGGGTTAACACCGAGAAGCTTGCAGATTGTTTTGCTCCAGCCCTCTTTACCCTTGCGGATATCATAAAGAAGAGTTCCGAAAGCGGAGTCTCTTGTCATGGTAAAGCGGTCTGTCATGCGGCTGATGAGATAATCCTTGACATCAAGCCACTTATGTATTCTTTTGAAGTTTTCAGGCTCGTTTTCTTTCATCCAGTTATATTTCCATACGGGATCCTTAACGCTGAGTGCGGCAGCACCCGTGATGATAAGAGAAGGAATAAGCTTGAAAACATTTGCACCTGCAACCTGAATTCCGTTTGCAATGCCCTCTTTGATCTGCTTCTTTGCACGCTGATCCATATAGCTGAAAGCTCTGTGAACGGGCTTTCCGTCTTTATCAACAAGCACAAGACCCTGCATCTGTGAGCAGAACGAAATACCTTCAACCTGCTCGGGATTTATATCGCATTTTTCAAAAACGGTTTTTGTTGTGGAGCAAAGAGCCTGCCACCATTCATCGGGATCCTGCTCCGCACCGCCGTCGGGAAGAATATAAAGCTTATAGCCTTCCATTGCGGCACTGATAAGATTGATTTCATCACCGATTGAAAAAAGACAGGTTTTAACACCGGTTGTACCGATGTCGTAGGAAATAACATATTTTTTTGTCATGATTTTTCCTCCTGAAAGATGCAAAGCATCAGTTTAATTATATATCATTTGCGTCTGATTTAATTAACGGATTTTA
>JAZOVN010000105.1:0-2286 GCA_045658725.1 Acutalibacteraceae bacterium | reverse complement strand
AATGGGCTACAAAGTGCGTTGTCTTGACGATTTGTCGACAGGCTCACAGAAAAATGTTGATATGTTCCTCTCTAATCCCAACTATGAGTTTGTTAAAGGTGACATCAAGGATTTTGATGTGTGCATGAAGGCTTGTGAGGGCGTTGACTACGTTCTTAATCAGGCTGCCTGGGGAAGTGTTCCCAGAAGCATCGAAATGCCTCTTTTCTACTGTGCAAACAATATAAGCGGTACTCTCAATATGCTTGAAGCCGCAAGACAGAATAATGTCAAAAAGTTTGTTTATGCTTCATCGTCATCCGTTTACGGCGATGAACCCAATCTTCCCAAGAAAGAAGGCAGAGAAGGCAATCTTCTCTCCCCCTATGCACTCACAAAGAGATGTGATGAAGAATGGGCAAAGCAATATACAAAGCACTACGGTCTCGACACCTACGGAATGCGTTATTTCAATGTTTTCGGCAGACGCCAGACTCCCGACGGTGCATATGCCGCAGTTATCCCCAAATTCATTAAGATGCTCATCAACGGCGAAACTCCCACCATCAACGGTGACGGAAAACAGAGCCGTGACTTCACATATATCGAAAATGTTATCGAGGCAAACCTCAAGGCTTGCCTTGCTCCTCACGAAGCAGCAGGCGAAGCATTCAACATCGCTTACGGCGGCAGAGAATATCTGATTGATATCTACTACGGACTTACCAAAGCTCTGAATGTTGACATTGAACCGAATTTCGGACCTGACAGAGCAGGCGATATCAAACACAGCAATGCAGATATTTCCAAAGCAAAAGAACTCCTCGGCTATGACCCCGACTGGAGCTTTGAAAAGGGAATCGCTGCTGCAATCGAATGGTATAAGGAAAATTTATGAGCAAAGGTACAATAATTTATTACGGCGGATTTACGCTGCCCGATAAAAGTGCATCTGCAAACAGAGTTGTTTCAAACGGCAATATTTTCGATAAGCTCGGATATAAAACCGTTTTTATAGGTGCATCGGATGATTCTTTTGACGGGTTAAGACCCGTTGAAGGATATAACGATATGTTTGAGCACGCTCATCCGAAATCAACCAAGCAATGGCTGAAACATATGATAAGCGTTGAACATATTGAAGCTGTTATGAAGAATTACAGCAATGTGAAAAAAATAATTCTCTACAATGTGCCGATGTTCACTCTTTTGAAAGCAAAAAAAGTTTTTTCGAAGAGAAACACTGAGGTCTGCTATGACTGCACCGAATGGACAAAGGACACCGACGGTTCACTCCCCAAGAGAATTTTTAAAGCATTCGATGAAATTCTTATCAGCAATTTCGCTCATAAGGTTGCTGACAGTATAATTGCAATCAGCAGTATGATGGAGAAGAAATATAAAAGCAGTAAAAATCTGCTCATTCTCCCTCCTCTTGTTGATATCAATGACGACATATGGCATCAGATTCCTGAATCACACGAGGGCATTTTTGAATTTTGCTTTGCGGGTATTCCCGACGGCAAAAAAGAGAGCCTAAATAAAGTTGTTGAGGCATTCTGTAATATAAATAAAAAGCACACTCTTCTGCGTATAATCGGAATAACCGAAAGTGAATTCAACAAAATTTATCCCGACAGCTATATCCCGAAAAACGCGCGCAACAAAATCACATTTATGGGCAGACTCTCGCACGAAGAAACAATAAAATATATCCTCGGATGTGACTGCTATATCTTTATCAGACGCTCCGATAAACGCAACAATGCAGGATTCCCGACAAAGTTTGCGGAAAGCTACACCTGCGGTGTTCCGATTATTACAACCGATGTAAGCGATATCGGAAAATATATCGGAAAAAGCGGTAAAGGCTGTCTTCTGAAGGATATGGATACACAAAGCATATCCGATGCTATGCTTCGTCAGATTGAAAATAAAATTCAGTCCAAAGCATTAAACAACACATTTCATTATGAATCATACATTCAGCCAACAGCAAATTGGCTGAAATAAGATAAATAAACTATGAAGGAGGGAGATCATGTTCAAAAACGTATTTTCATACGGTTTTATTCAGAAAATAGCCGTTTTATATCTTATCATTTGGACCGTTTCCCCTCCTCTTCAGGTTGACACAATCTACCGAATAATTGCACTCGCCTGTGCGGTTCTATGGGTTGCAATATGGTTTATAAGAGAAAATCCGATAACCCTCGGAAAAGAGCAAATCGGTGCAATATTCTTCCTGATAGCGGTTATGGTTGTTGTCTACTTTGAACAATATGATTTATCCCGATTAATAAAGCA
>JAZOVN010000104.1:0-4089 GCA_045658725.1 Acutalibacteraceae bacterium | reverse complement strand
CTGTTAAAATCAATATTTGCGGCAAATAAAAATCACGGAGATATATATGATTGAAAAAATAAGACAGCTTCTTTTTAAGATTTTCAAAAAAGAAAGCTTTATCGGAAAGATAATAGACAAGCTTTTCACAAAAGAAATTATAACCTATGTTTTTTTCGGCGTACTGACAACAGTTGTTAATCTTGCAACCTTCTATGTATTCAAAAAACTTTTTATCAGCATCGGTTGGGACGGTGTTTTCAACGCAATTATCCCTGAGGACTCCGCAATCATCAGGATTTTCAGCGGAGGAAGCGATTATCTTGATGCAAACGCAATCGCATGGGTTGTCGGCGTTATTTTTGCTTTTGTGACCAACAAACTCTGGGTTTTTGAATCAAAAAGCTGGAAACCCTCTGTTGCAGGCAAGGAATTCACAGGTTTTCTCGGTGCAAGAATATTTTCATTTGTTGTTGAAACACTCATGATGTTTGTGATGGTTTCACTTCTTACATGGAATGAATTTGTTTCAAAAATCATTGTAGGCGTTGTAGTTGTTATCATCAACTATGTTTTCAGCAAACTTATAATCTTTAAAAACAAGGAAAAAACCGAATGATTCAGATCATAAAATCAGCGGCAGCCGAAATAAACATCGACCCGAAGGAGGTTGCGGTTTATCTCGGCTATTATTCCGCAAAAACAGACGAAAACACAAATAAGCTCATCGTGGAATGTACCGAAGAATTTCTCAGATGTGCGGATTTCAGAGCATGCTATGCCGAGGTATCTGTAAACAACGGTGAAATTGATCTCGGATTCAGAAAAATCGGATGCAGTTCACTCAAAAAGAATCTTGCGGGATGCGACAAAGCATATATTTTTGCTGCAACAACGGGAATTGAAGCTCACCGCCTGATTGAGAGAAATTCCGTTATTTCCCCTCTCAAAGGAATTGTTACCGACTGTGTCGGCTCTGCGGCAATTGAAGCGTTCTGCGATAAAATCAATCTTTCTTTTGACAACTGCGAATATTTAAGACCGAGATTCAGTCCGGGCTACGGTGATATGCCGCTTGAATGCCAGAAAGATGTTGTTGAATTTCTTCAGACAAATAAAAACATCGGCATGGGGCTCACGGAAAGTCTGATGATGATACCCGTAAAATCCGTTACGGCAATAATCGGAATCGGTAAAGATAAAAACAAATGCACGGGACCGGGCTGCATGATTTGCAGCGGAACAAACTGTCCCTACAGATAAGAGGAATATAAAATGACTGTTATTGAAAAAATCAGAAGCGGGATAACCTATTGTGACGGCGGTGCAGGCACTCTTCTGCAATCATGGGGACTCAAAGCAGGTGAAAAGCCCGAAAGCTGGAACATCACCAATCCCGAAAAAATCATGCAGATGCACCGTCTTTATCTCGAAGCAGGTGCAAATATAATTACCACCTGCACATTCGGTGCAAACCGACTTAAATTTGATAATCTTGAAGAAATCGTTACCGCCGCAGTCAGAAATGCAAAAACCGCATGCGAAGGTTATGATGCTTTTGTTGCACTTGACATCGGACCTACGGGCAAAATGCTTGAACCTCTCGGAGATTTCAGCTTTGAAGAAGCTGTTTCTGTTTTTTCCGAAACAATAAAAATCGGTGCAAAAGCAGGCGCAGACCTCATTCTTATTGAAACAATCAATGATTCTTATGAGGCAAAAGCGGCTGTTCTTGCAGCAAAGGAAAGCTGTGATCTTCCCGTATTCGTGACATGCGTTTACGATGAAGCAAAAAAGCTTATGACGGGTGCAGATCCCGTTGCAATGATTGCGATGCTTGAAGGTCTCGGTGTTGATGCCGTTGGCATGAACTGCTCTCTCGGTCCGAAGCAGATGGCAGAAATCGTTCCCGAATTCGCAAAATATGCAAGCGTGCCCGTTATAGTAAATCCGAATGCGGGACTTCCCCGAAGCGAAAACGGAAAAACCGTTTTTGACATTGATGCGGATGAATTTTCGGATATCATGTGTGACATCGTTAAATCGGGCGCAACAATCATAGGCGGTTGCTGCGGTACTACTCCCGAACACATAAGAAAAACGGTTGAGAAAACAAAAGACCTCCCGTTCAGTCTTCCCGAAAAGAAAAGCCACACACTCGTTTCTTCATATACACATGCTGTTGAAATCGGTAAAAATCCCGTTATTATCGGTGAGAGAATCAATCCGACGGGCAAAAAGCGATTCAAGGAAGCACTCCGCCAGAACGACATCGGTTATATTCTCAACGAAGGTCTTGCACAGAATAAAAAAGGCGTTTCAATTCTCGATGTGAATGTCGGTCTGCCCGAAATTGATGAAACTGCCATGATGGTAAGTGTCATCAAAGCTCTTCAGGAAGTAATCAACCTTCCCTTGCAGATTGATACCGTTGATCCTGTTGCAATGGAAAAAGCAATGCGAATCTACAACGGCAAAGCTCTTATAAACTCCGTCAGTGGCAAGGAAGAGAGCATGAAAGCTGTTTTTCCGCTTGTCAGAAAATACGGCGGTGCGGTTATTGCCGTTACTCTTGACGAAAACGGAATTCCCTCTTCCGCAACAGAAAGAATCAATATTGCAAAAAAGATAATTGCCCGTGCAAAGGAATACGGCATTGACGAAAAAGATATCATTGTTGATCCTCTTGCAATGGCAGTTTCAAGTGATCCCGAAAGTGCAAATGTCACCCTCGAAGCTGTAAAAACTCTTCACGAGATGGGAATCAAAACAAGCCTCGGTGTTTCAAACATTTCATTCGGTCTGCCTTCAAGAGCGGATGTCAATTCAATTTTCTATACAATGGCAATGCAATGCGGTCTGGACTGTGCAATAATCAATCCTTTCTCGGACGAAATGATGAAAGCTTGGCATTGTTTCATGGCTCTCACGGGCAGAGACGAAAACTGCTCATGCTACATTGAGTTTGCCGATGCTCTTTCACCCGTTCAGACACAAACCGCCGCAAAAACGGATATGACACTTGACGAATGTATCGTCTGCGGTCTTAAAGAGCAGGCAGGTGCACTTGCATCCGTGCTTCTTGAAACCCGTTCACCTCTTGAAATTATTGACGGAATGATTATCCCTGCTCTAAACACCGTCGGTAAAGGATTTGAAGAAAAGAAGGTCTATCTTCCTCAGCTTCTCATGAGTGCTCAGGCTGCAAAAGAGGCTTTCGATTCAATAAAATCCGCAATTCCTTCGGGAGAAAACAACAAAGGAAAAATCATTATCGCAACCGTCAAAGGCGATGTTCACGATATAGGCAAGAATATCGTAAAAGTTCTACTTGAAAACTACGGCTATGATGTCTGCGACCTCGGAAAAGATGTTGCTCCCGAAACAATCGTTGATGCCGTCAGATCAAGCGGAGCAAAGCTTGTGGGTCTGAGTGCATTGATGACAACGACCGTTCCCGCCATGGAAGAAACAATAAAGCTTCTCAGAAAAGAAGCACCCGAATGCCGCGTTATGGTCGGCGGTGCGGTTATGACGGAAGAATATGCCTCAATGATAGATGCAGATTATTACGGCGGCGATGCCATGGCATCAGTAAGATATGCCGAAAAGATTTATTGTAATTAATAAAAATATATTGAAATATAGTTTTTTCTATGTTATAATTTTAAAACTATGTTTACGAACGGAAGGTGAAACAGATGATAATGGGTGAATCAGCCGAAAATTATCTTGAAACGATACTTATGCTCAACAAAAAGAAAGGCACTGTCCGTTCAGTTGATATTGCAACAGAACTTGGATTTTCAAAACCCAGTGTCTGCGTTGCAATGAGAAACCTTCGTGAACACGGATATATCATCACCGACGGTGACGGTCTTATCACCCTCACCGAAAGCGGTTTTGAAATTGCAAACAAGATTTTCGAAAGACACGAAACAATCACCGCATGGCTCACAGGTATCGGTGTAAGCAATGATCAGGCAGCAATTGATGCCTGCAGAATTGAGCATGTTATCAGTCAGGAAAGCTTTGAGTGTCTCAGAAATCATGTTGATAAAAACAAACGATAATAAAAACAGCGTATGGTATTCCGCCATGCGCTTTTTG
>JAZOVN010000103.1:0-9474 GCA_045658725.1 Acutalibacteraceae bacterium | reverse complement strand
TTTGAAAAATTTTCAAAAAATAATGAACCGAATCAAAAACCCAATCGTCTAATGGGTGAAAGCAATAAAAAACAGAGGTGTAAAAAATATGGGACTTGTTGAATTGAAATGTAAATCCTGCGGGGCAAATCTTACGGTTGACGAAAGAAGCGATGTTTTCTACTGTGATTTTTGCGGTACAAAGCTTACTCACGAAAAAATTTATCACGAAATTTCAGGCACCGTAAAAATCGACGGCATTGCAGGTGTTGATGAAATGCTCGAAAGAGCCTCCATCCTTCTTAAAAACGACAGATTCGCTCAGGCTGACGAGCTTTACGGAAAAATCCTGGAAGTATCACCGAGATGTGCGGAAGGCTATTGGGGAAAATTCCTTTGTGAATATATGGTCAGCAATCCGTCAGTCTTTATTGAATCTGCACAGGATATCACAGGCAACAGCAATTACCAGCTTGCCGTTGATTTTGCCGAAGGTGAAACGAAAAAATTCTACATAAGCATCGGAAATCAGTCCGCAGAAGCACACAAAAAATTCATATCAGCAAACACAACAAAAAAGAAATATTCAAGAATTGCACTCTATGCTTCATTCCCTGCAAGCGTTTTGCTTCTGGTTATTCTTATAATCATCAGCAACGCACTTGAAAATTATGAAACTGCAGAACAGCTTGAAAGACTCTTCGGCTACGAAAAAGCAACCATGTTCTTCTGGACTGCAGCAAGTATCATCTCTGTGATAAGCAATAAAATTCTTGTCACCGCAAAAGAAATGCTCGGCGAAAACCCGTTGGATAAATTCAAATATATCACATGGGCAATGTTCGCTTTTTCTGCATTAGGATTTTTTGTGACATTTATTTTTTAATATTAAGGAGAGTTAAAAATGGCATCATTTATCAAAGACACCTGCTGCAGATGCGGCGCAACAGCAAGATACACCGAATCATTTATCACCCGTAACAACAAAAAGGAATGCAGAATTCTCTGCCACGACTGCATGGCAAAAATGAGCGTTCACGGATTCAAAGATTATCGCAACAGACTCAACGAAACACCGTATTACGAGGATCTCCTGCATTATGAAAAGATGAATGCGGAAATCAGAGCAAGAGCACATTATTATGACACATTGGTTGTGAGCGAAGATTTCGACAAAGAATATGATAAAGGAATGTATAAAACCCACAACACGATTATCGGCTCAATAGCAATTAATCCCGATTATGTTGAGCATCTTGATTATCCCGGACTTCTGATAAAAACAAGCGATATAATTGCAGTAACACTTGAAAAATCCTATGAATTCAAGTATATTAATGTTGAGACTGTTAAATTTTCGATTTTTACAAAAAATCCGTTGATTCCTTATCTTTCAACTTTTTATTCCTACAATATAAAACTTACTTCCGGTAATAAAAAGCAGAAAGCAATTACCGATAATATTACCGATGTAATCAACGGATGCTGCACAGGTCTCAGATATGAGATCAACAAACCGTCAAAGGTACTCCGAAAGGTTAAATGGGGCTTTTCATACAACATTCCCGAAGTCAGGAAAAGAAAGCTTTGCTCATGGCTGGCAGAAGACAGAGATAAAACGGGATATTTCAAAACAAGCAAAATTCTCAAACAGGGTAAATAAGGAGCAGTTATGGAAATCAACAAACAAAGGATAGCCGAGCTTGTGGTTAAAATTCAGGGCGGTAACAAATCCGCATTTGATGAGCTCTACAAACTCACAAGCGAAAGGGCATATTTCGTTGCTCTTGAATTCACCAAGAACAATCAGGATGCCGAAGACATTCTGCAGGAAAGCTACATAAAGGCTCTTTCAAAAATCAATGAGCTCGATAAACCCGAAAGCTTTTCAAGCTGGCTCAATCAGATTGTTGCCAACAAGAGCAAGGATTTCCTCAAGAAGAAAAAGCCGATGCTTTTTAAAAGTGATGAGGAAGAAACAGCTGCAACTGAGTTTTTACCCGATGAAGATACAAATTTCAGCCCTGAAGAGAATCTCGACCAGACCGAGCTTCAGAAAACGGTTATGGAAGTTCTTGATGAACTGAGCGAAGAAAAAAGAGCCTGCGTTCTGATGATGTATTTTGAAGAACTCAGTGTCGGTGAGATTGCAGAAACTCTTGAAATTCCCGAAGGAACGGTTAAAACAAGACTTTTCTCCGCCCGTAAGGATCTGAAAGATAAATTCGCCAAAAGAGGCATCACCTCCGCATTCAGCTTTGCACCGATGTGTGTTGTTATCTGGGCGTTCCGATTCATGTCGGATGCCGCTTCGGAATCATTTGTCACCTCGGGTGCATCTGCAAATATCCTTGCAAAAATCAGCGTTGCTCAGGCAGGCACGGCAGCAAGTGCCGCAGCCACAGGAGCAGCAACCGCATCAACAGCGGCAGCAGGAGCAGGCAGCACAGCCGCTGCAAGTGCCGTTACAACGGGTTCAGGCATAGCCGCAAAGATAGCAGCACTGACCGTTGCACAAAAGATAGTAGCAGGAGTTTCCGTAGCAGCGGTAGTTGCAGGAGGAACAGCGGGAGTAGTTACCGTTGTTAATGACAACGATAAAAAAGATGATATTTCAACAACCGCTTATACAGAAGAATACACCACTGCACCGAGTTTTGAAACAACTCTTGCTGTTGATGTGTTGGGTACGGTTGAGTTCACTGAAACAACAGATTTTACGGATACCGAATCATCAGCATCAGGCAGCACGGCGGCAGATAAATCAACATCTGCCGGTAGCACGGCAAACAAAACAACCGCCGCCCTCAAATCAACCTCCGCAAAACAGACAACAACCAAAAAGCAAAAAGCCACAACAACAAAAAGCAGTCAATCTTCAACCGCAGACAATTCAACCGCCACTCAAACGCAGACAACAGAAAAAGAAACAACAGCAAAAGCAACTACCACTGAAGAAGAAGAAACAACAACAAAGAAGGTTACCACGACCAAAAAGGTAACAACAACCAAAGTAACCACTACCCAACCGAGAACAGCAACAACCCAACCCACAACCGCTAAAGAAACAACAACAGCCAAGGTTCCCCAGGTCGGATATACCACTCCTGTAAGCGAAGGCACTCAAATCGCAGTTCTTAAGATATCAATTATAAATCTTGATAACACTGTTGAAAAAATAATAAATTACACCGTTCCCGAAGGTACCGTGCTGTCGGAAGAATATTTATATTCCCTCTGTGAATCAGCAGGATATTATCCTGATTTCGGACTTTTCGGTGAAGCTGTAGGTCAAACCGCACAGGCGGGCGAAACCTATACTATAGACGCTAAATTATAATAATTGAGGAGAGAAACATATGTTAACAAAAACAGCAAAAAGATTCGTCGCAATTTTACTTTCAATGATTTTATCTGCAAGTGTTTTTATTATCCCCGGTATTTTTGCAGGTGCGGCAGATGCTCCGGAAACAAGCTGGAGCTTTGACAGTGAAACGGGCAGGCTCACAATCAGCGGTAACGGTCCGATGGAAGATATGATAAGCCTCGAATTCGACCCCAATAACCATTGGTATAATCATGCAGAAAACATTAAAGAGGTATACATTGAAGAAGGAATAACAAGCATTTCTCAGTTTGCTTTCGGCGGTTACGAAAACATTAAAAAAGTTACTATTCCTTCCACTGTAAAAACCATCGGTATGCAATCGTTTGTGAATTGCACAAAAATCGAAAGCATAGCAATACCCGACGGTGTTGTTGAAATCGAGTCTAATGCTTTTTCATATTGCTCAATCAAAACCGTCAGCATAGGCAAGGATTTAACCGACCTCGATCTCTCGGCATTCAGTTACTGCAAATCACTCGAAAGCTTTGAAGTGAGCCCTGAAAATCCTGTTTTTTCAAGTGAAGACGGTGTTCTTTTCAACAAGGATAAAACAAAGCTCATTCAATATCCGGTCGGTAACAAAAGGTCGGCATACACCGTTCCCGAAGGAGTAAAAATCATCGGTAAAGAATCATTCACGGATGCTTCCGCACTTCAGGAAATCAATCTTTCCGATTCTGTTATTCAGATTGACGGAAATCCTTTTGGTGGCACGGGATTTTTTAATAACGAAGAGAACTGGGAGAACGAAGAGCTCTATATCAACGACAAGTATCTTATTTTCGCAGGACTCAATGAATTCATTTCGGGTGCTTACGAGGTTAAAGAAGGAACAAAGGTTATTGCCGGCTGTGCTTTCATGAACTGCGATCTAACAAGCATCTCAATCCCCGCAAGCGTTGTTTCCGTTGGAGAAAGTGCACTCAGATGCCCCAATCTTTCCAAAATAATTGTTGCTGAGGACAGCAAATATTTAACAAGTGTTGAAAATGTTCTTTTCACCAAGGATATGAGCGAGCTTGTTTGCTATCCTGCCGCAAAAGAAGAAACAAGCTATGTAATTCCTTCGGGAGTCAAAAAAATTGCAAACTATGCATTTGCATTATCCGCTTTAAACAAAATTGTTTTCCCTGAAGGACTGACCGAAATAGGTGAATCTGCATTTATTTCTTCATATAACATAAAGAATATCACGCTTCCCGACAGCCTTGTTTCCGTGGGACACGGTGCGTTTTATTATTTAAATATTGAAACTGTAAACTTCGGTAAAAATCTCCAGACAGTCGGTGACTACGCATTCTATGTATGCAACAAATTATCATCGCTTGATTTTCCTGAAGGAATCAGCAAAATCGGCGAATACAGCTTCTATTCATGCGGAAATCTTGAAAGCGTTTATATTCCCGACAGTATAAAAGAAATTGACAGAATGGCTTTCACAAACTGCGGCATAAAGAATCTTACAGTCGGTGTAACCAAAGAAGCTTTGAATGATTTGTATTCCGTCAAACCTTCGGAAGCAGTTATCGGTTCATACGCATTCAACGGATGTGTAAATCTTACTTCAGCGATAGTTAATGCTGAAATCATCGAAGACTGTGCCTTTGCTGTTTGTAACGCTCTTGAAACTTTGACCTTATTTGACAGCCTCAAATCAATCGGACTTGCCGCTTTCGTCGAATGCAACAACATTAATGATATATACTATTACGGTTCAGAAAGCGATTGGAACAACACCCTGATTTCAAAATACAACCAAAATTATCTTGACGGCACTTTCCATTATTTTTACAATGAAGACACAAACAAAGATATCATCATCAGATATCCTGCCGACTGTTTCGACGAAAAAGTTACCTTCTCTGTTGGAGATCTTGGCGGCACACTCGCAGAAATCGGCGGCGGTATTTATAAAAGAGAAGGTTATAAGAATCTCGGCTTATACACCGTCAAGCCGCTGAACAGCAAGGGTGAGGTTATTCAGCCGAAAAACGGCAAGGTTGAAATCAGACTCCCCTTCACGGGAGCATATAACGAAAACAAAGAATATGCTGTCTATCACCTCTTTGAAAATGTTGTCCGTGAAAAGTTCACCACAAATCCTAAAAAAGCAACGGACAAGCTTCTTCGCATTATTGACGGATATTATGTAATCGAAGTTGACCATTTCAGCGAATTTTTAATCTGCATCAAAGAAGATGAGCCCGTAACTCCCGAAAAAGCAAAAATCACAACAGTTTCAATTTCATCTCTCCCCACAAAAACATCATACACCTATAAAATTGATACACTTGACCTTTCGGGTCTTGAACTCACCGTTACATATTCTGACGGCACAACAGAAACCGTAACCGACACCTCAAAAATGAATGTTTCAGGTTTTGACAACACCATAATCGGCGAACAGATTGTTTCCGTTGAATACGAAGGCTTTATGGCAAAATTCACCGTCAAAACCAATTATGCATGGTGGCAGTGGATTATCAGAATTCTTCTTCTCGGTTTCCTTTGGTATTAATTTTACATGCAGTCAGGCTCCCGGCTCTGTCGGGAGTCTGATTTTTTAACCGCTCTCCCCTTTTATATAAGTTGAATTTCTCAATCCGTTATGATAATATATATTTAAATATGATTTCATATCAGGGAGGCTCCCATGAACATTTTACAGACAATAATTTCTTATCTTGCTATAGCGGCAGCATTTATCTCTTCATGTTTTTCATTCGGAAATCCCTCGTTGATAACTTATAATAATGATTATAATATCCCCGAAAGCATCCCTGAATACCGTGTGATTTCAACCGATGAAAAAACCGATTGGAAGGCAAAATGGATATGGGATAAAGAAAACCTGACAGAGAAAAATGTCTGGATGTGCTTTCATAAAAAAGTAAATCTTGATAAGATTCCTGAAGAACTTATTGCCGATATATCTGCCGATTCAAAATATTGGCTTTACATAAACGGAGAAACTGTTGTTTTTGAAGGAAGCGTAAAACGGGGTCCCGATAAAAACAGCGGTTATTATGACAGCAAAGACATTGCACCGTATCTCCGTACGGGTGAAAACTCAATTTATGCTCTGGTATGGTTCTGGGACAACGAAACAAGCTATTCCTACAGCGGCAGCGGTCAGGGCGGATTTCTTTTTGAAGCCATAAATGAAGATATCTCCATAATTTCCGACAAAAGCTGGAAGGTAAAAAGAAACAGTGCATATATCGACAGCCCTCTTTATCCGCCCAACTACAGACTTCCCGAATACAGCATTTATTTTGATGCAAGAAAAGATACCGATAATCCTGCAGATGAAGCCTTTGATTCTTCTTCATGGGAAAACGCAACGGAATATGCCGTTGGCGGTGAAGGTGTTTACGGCAAGCTTTATCCGAGAGGAATCCCCTTTCTTAAGGATTACGGTCTTAAAGATTATGAAAATTCAAAGGATTACGAAAATCATACCGTAATCAAGCTTTTCGGCGAAAAAATCACCGTGGATATCCCCTATAACGCACAGATAACTCCCTATCTCAAAGTCATAGCACCCGCAGGAAAAAAGATTCGTATTACAACGGAAAACACTCTGATCGGTGCGGTTTCAACATCCTATAAGACCAAAGAGGGAGAGCAGGAATTCGAGGCTTTGGGCTGGTTCAACGGAGAACACATCACCTATAAAATTCCGAAAGGTGTTACGGTTGTTTCTCTAATGTACCGTGAAACGGGATATGACAGTTCATTCTGCGGCGATTTCAGATGTGATGATGAATTTCTCAATTCGCTGTGGCAAAAATCTCTGCGTACACTCTATGTTACCATGCGTGACAGCTTCATGGACTGCCCCGACAGAGAAAGAGCTCAATGGTGGGGCGATGTTACAAGCGAAATGATAATGACGATGTACTCCATGGACAGCAACTCGTATCTGCTTTATCAGAAGGGCGTTGAAGCAATGCTTTCTCATGTTGATGACTCAAAAGTGCTTCAGACTGTTGTGCCTATAAGTGGTGACTATTTTGAGCTTCCCGTTCAGCAGCTCGCAGGAATCGTCGGTTTTCTTACTTATTATGAATACACGGGCGACAAGGCTTTTCTTGAAAAAGTTTACGATGCTTCTCTTGATTATCTGAAGCTTTGGGAAATCGGTGAAAACAATCTTGTTATTCATCGCAGCGGATCGTGGGACTGGCCTGATTGGGGCAAAAAAGCGGATATGACCGCAATCGAAAACGCATGGGTTTACTACGCTCTTTCCGCCACGGAAGAAATGGCAAAAATCCTCGGAAAAGACGAAGATATTTCATTTATCACCGAAAGAAAAGAAACAATTTCAAAGGGCTATAAAGCTCTGTGGACAGACGACGGATACAAAAGTGATGATGCAAAAAAAACTGACGACAGAGCCAATGCTCTTGCAGTTTTGTCGGGACTTGCTGAAACAGAGCAATATGATGTTATCGCAAATGTGCTCACAACCACAAAAAATTCAAGTCCATATATGGAATATTATGTTCTTGAAGCTCTTTGCAAAATGGAAAAAAATGAAGAAGCAAGAGACAGAATCAAAGACAGATATGAAGATATGATGAGTGAGGATTACTCCACTCTGTGGGAATTCTGGGATTCATGGCGAGGTACCAAAAACCACGCATGGAGCGGCGGACCGCTTGTTATAATGAGCAAACACTTTGCAGGCATCACACCGCTTGAAGCAGGATATGAAAAGGTTAAAATCGACCCTCGGTATTCCCTTTCCGAAAGCATGAACTGCATCGTTCCGAGCGTTAAAGGATTAATCACTCTGGATTACAAAAAAGACACTGATGATTATATTATCAACCTTACTCTTCCGCAGAACATGAAGACTGATTTATATGTGCCCGACAACGCCGTTGTAAACATCAATTCAGAGGTTTATTACCGAAACGGAGAATATATTCAGGCAGGCAATGTAAAAATTATCGAAAACTGTTCACGCTGATATTAATACAATAAACTTTTGGTTAAAGGTGACATTATGGAATACACAAGAATCCTAAAAAATGACTGGAAAGCAAAATGGATATGGCATGCCAAAGAAGTAAAAAGCAAAAACGCATGGCTTTGCTTTAATAAATCAGTTGATATCTCATCTGTTCCCGAAAAGCTGATTGCAAAAATCGCGGTAGAAAACAAATATTGGCTTTACATAAACGGAAGCTGTGTTATCCGTGAAGGCGCACTTAAAAGAGGTCCGACTCCGACGGGCTGCTATTATGATGAAATTGACATTTCGGAACATCTTGTAAGCGGCAAAAACCTTATCAGCATTCTTGTCTGGTATTGGGGAAATGAGGCAAGCTATTCAAGCTCCGATGCAGGTCAGGGCGGCCTGCTTTTTGAGGCGGAAGGTGACAATATTTCCATTTTCTCCGACAGAAGCTGGAGTGTTATTAAAAATCCTGCATTCAGAAAAGACAACGGCAAGCTTCAGCCTAACTACAGACTTCCCGAAAGCAATATTTATTATGATGCACGCAAAGAAATTGACGGTTGGAACAAGCCCGGCTATGATTTTTCAAGCTGGAGCAAAGCCACCGAATATGCAATCGGAGGCGAAGGATGTTTCGGCGAAACTTACAGCCGTGAGATTCCGCTGTTCAAGGATTTCGGTCTGAAAGATTACGAAAACAGCCGTGATTTTGAAGGGAAAAGCTTCCGTATAAAAAAGAAAATCACGCTTAAAACCCCTTATAATGCACAGCTTACACCTTATCTTGAAGTTGAAGCAAATGCAGGTAAAAAAATCGTTATCACAACCGAAAACACACATACAGGTTCAATTCACAGCACTTATGTAACCAAAAGCGGCATCCAGGCATTTGAATCCCCTGCCTGGTTTAACGGCGAACAGATAACATACGAAATCCCATCAGGAGTTAAAATAATAAGCCTCAAATACAGAGAAAGCGGATATAACACGGAATTCTGCGGCAGTTTTGAATGTGAAAACAGTGATATGAATACCGTATGGCAAAAATCTCTACGCACTCTGTATGTCACCATGAGAGATAATTTCATGGACTGCCCCGACAGAGAAAGAGCCCAATGGTGGGGCGATGTCACAA
>JAZOVN010000102.1:0-4501 GCA_045658725.1 Acutalibacteraceae bacterium | reverse complement strand
GACCCTCAAAGAAGCATATTTCAAATGTATCGGCACAGGGCTTGGAGCTGATATAAAGAAAGTTTCATTTGAAATCACTCCGCAGGAAATCATCTGTTCCGAAAAAGGATTCGATTTTTCTTTTATTGATGCGGCAAACGGATATATATGCTCCGTCTGCCATAAATCAGAAAATAATTTCAGCAATCGGGAGATTTAAGATCAACATGGATTTTATCAAAGAATATTTTTCTGGCAAAGATATCGGTTTTATTATTTCACAGTGCATAGGATTCCTTGCCGCCGCAATTCTTCTGCTTTCTTTTCAGCAAAAGACACACAAAAAAATCGTTATAATGCAGGCATGCTCGGGTCTTCTTTTTGCCATTCAGTATTTAATGCTCGGAGCATACGAAGGAATGACGGGAAATCTCGTTGGCATGGCAAGATCCGTTGCATTTTCATTCAGAGGCAAATCAAAGTTTGTTGACAGCATTGCCTGTCCGATTATTTTTTCGGTTCTTGCAGGTGCAGGCGGACTTCTGACCTACACAAGTCCCGCTTCTCTTCTCCCCATGGCAGCAATGATGATTTCATCGTTTGTCATGTGGAACCCACACACTCAGCAGCTCCGTGCTCTGACCATGCCCACTTCACTTATGTGGCTGATTTATAATGTTATCTGCAACTCATACTCGGGCATTTTAACTGAGGTTTTCAATCTTATTTCAATTGTTATCGGTCTTATAAGATTCAGGAAGAAAAAGGATTAAGCAAAAAGCGGTACAGTTTTACAAACAAACTGTACCGCTTTTTTATCTCATCCAGAGCTTTGAAACTGCGTTATCAAGCTCTTTTTCGTTCATTGAATCAACATCTTCAACTATTTTTATATCCATATCCTTCGCTCTCGCTCTGATATATTCAGCTCTGTAGCCCATACTGTCAAGCTGAGTAGCAACAAGGATTTTTCTGACATATTTTCCGCCAAAGCGTTCAGCAACAACAGAAAGCTTATAAAGCTCATCGGTATCAACGGCTCCGTTTTTGCATGAAACGAAAACAGGTGTTATGCCTTTCATAAGGATAACATCAATCTCATTTTTCACTTCAACACGGCTGTCTTTGCCGATAACGCCGTCCCAATCAATATAGACTCCGCATGAAACACCGTTATATATTTTATTTCCGTTCTCGTTCACGGCTTCGTGTGCCGTGGCTGTTATTATAAGCTCCAGAAGCTGCCCTGCTTTGGTAAGACATTTCTTCACACGGCTGTTTTTGAATTCAAAAGAAATTCTGTCGGAAATTTTCAGATTTGTGATAACGCCTTCTTCTGCAAGCGAATTGAATATATCCTTTGAAGCAAACAGACCGTCGGTTTTGGCAGAAACACAAAGCCCGTAATCATCGGAGCTGTTATTGCATAGTTTTGCAATAACATTGGTCTGTGCGTTCCATGCACCAACATCTTTTTTGCATACCTTCCACATCGCACGGATATCCGAAATAAAATCGCTGTCAAGATTCCAGTTACAGGTAGCATCGGGTTTCTCGTTTTCGTAAATAACACGGCCGCCGTAAATTCTGATATTCTCGTCAACTCCGAGAGAAACGGGAAGACTTCTGCAAAGAATGCCATCGGAATTGCAGTCAGTCATGGAGTTGTTTCTGATATTAAGCCGATGTATTTTTATTCTGTCTTTATATTTTTCAAGTATTCTGCCAACCGCAACAAGGAAAAGTTCATCTCCGCCGCTCAGGTCAATACCGCATTCGCCGTTTTCTTCAACAACAGCTTCAATCGTATCTGTTATCGCTCCGAGATTGTTTCTGTCTGTGGCTTTGTAAGAAAAATCAACATTTATTCCCCTGGCGTCAAGAACAGCTTTGTAGTTTTCCGTGCTTCTTTTCATCTGTTTTGAATTACTGCCGATAAAAACTACTTTTTCTGGCGAATAAAGAATTGAGCCTGCTATATTTTCAATTGCGGATTCTCTGTCAAAAAATTCGATTATCGTCATTTCAGTCTTCCGACCTTTCGGTAACAACTCCGTGAGGAACAGGCTTTGTCACAAAAACGGAATTGCAGATTTTGCGAAGCTCTTGTGCGCATTTCTCCGCATCCTCTTTATTTTCAAAAATGCCGAACACAGTAGGACCGCTGCCGCTCATCTGACAAAGAGATGCACCGTTTTCACGCATTATGCGTTTATATTCAACACGGTCTGCAACCTCGATAACCTGCTCAAAAACATTGCCTGCATACTTGCAGATTCCTTCAAAGTCGCCCTTTTCACATACATCAAGCATTCTCATGCAATCGGGATGGTATATAGGCATGGTATCAGCAGCAGAATAAGCCTCAGCCGTTGAAACACCGCAATCGGGCTTTGCAAGAACAATGTGGCACTCTTTAAGCGGTTCAAGAGGAGAAAGAACTCCGCCCGTATTCTGTGAAAGACAGGTTCCGCCGCAAATGCAGAAAGGAACATCGCTGCCGACTGAAAGACCGATTTTGCAAAGCTCTGTTTTACATAAACGGTTATCATATATTTCATTCATCGCAACGATAACAGCTGCAGCATCGGCACTGCCGCCTGCAAGACCTGCGGCAAACGGAATTGTTTTTTCAATATGAATTCTGACGCACGGCTCTTCTCCGATGTAATCACAGAATTTTTTAGCCGCCTTATATGCAATGTTTTTTTCGTCGGTAGGCAGGCTTTTTTCGGAACAGGTAAGAAAAATACCTTTTTCTTCAGTTTTCTCAACTGTTACCGAGTCACCGATTCCGACCGATTGCATAACCATAAAAAGGCTGTGATATCCGTTATCGAGTATTCCGATTATATCAAGAAACAGATTGATTTTTGCAGGTGCAAAAGCATTTATTTTCATAAAAATTCTCCTTATTCTATCGGAATTAAAGGAGGCGTTCTGTCCTGATAAAGAGCAACACTTTCAAATCCGCATTTAAGAGCAATTTCATAGCCCTGCTCAATTCCCGCACCGATAAATTCGGCATAATGCGCATCCGAGCCGATTGTTATAAGCTCGCCGCCGAGCTGCTTATAGCGTCTGATGATGCTTTCATCAGGCGAAGTCAGACCAATGGGCTGACGCAAACCTGCCGTGTTGATTTCAAGTGCTTTTTTATTTTTGATAAGAGTCAGAAGTATTTCATCAATTATTTCGCTGAATTTTGACATATCAACGGTTTTTCCGTGCTTTCCGACAATGTAGCGAAGCGGATAGGTAAGATGAGCAAGGGTATCAAAGCCGTTCCATTCGGCAAGCCTGAGCTCCCATTCAAAATACTGCTGTAAAAGTGACATATAATCAATGCTTTCATCGCTGAAATCCATATAATAAAAATCCTCAACCTCGGGAAGATTGTGGATTGAGCCTATAATGAAATCATATTTCATTGTGCTCAGAAGCTTATCGGAAACCTTTGTGTTATAAACAGCCTGACCGAGCTCTGCACCCACACATACTATCAGCTTTCCGTTGAACGCAGAACGCGCCTTTGCCGTTTCAAAAAAAGACTGAACCGCAGTTCTGTCAAAGCTTTTCTCAAAAAAAGCATCCATTTCAAGATGGTCGGTAAAAGCTATCGCTCTTATTCCTTTCATGTATGCGGTTTCGCACAGAAACATGGTTGAATGGTTTCCGTCAAAGGAATTATCGGTATGTGTGTGCAGGTCAACAATATTTTTAAATGCCATTTCCGTTGCTCCTTCGGTTAACTTTTTCCAATATAATAATAACACACATTTCGGATTTGCAACAGTAAAAATCAAAAAAATGTTGTTAATATGCGGAAAATATGATAAAATAATAAAAAACTCACAAGGATTATGTTTTATGAGAATTATAGTTACTGGTTCAAAGGGGCAGCTCGGCACAGATATAATGGCTGAACTTCAGAAAAGAGGACACACCGCTATAGGGGCCGACCTTCCCGAAACCGATATAACAGATAAAGCATCGGTTGACAGTTTTATTGCAAACTGCAATGCAGATGCAATCATACACTGTGCCGCATTCACAAATGTTGACCTTGCGGAAACAGAAAAAGAAACCTGCAGAAAAATAAATGCAGACGGCACAATCAACCTTGCACTTGCCTGCAAAAAGCATTCAATTAAAATGCTGTATATCAGCACGGATTATGTTTTCGGCGGTGAAGGCAATGATGCATTTGAAACAGACAGTCCGAAAGTCCCCTGCAATTTTTACGGTGAAAGCAAGCTTCTCGGAGAAAATGCCGTTATTGAAAGCTGAATTGCCGCAGGAAATCCTACTTTTACTATCTTACCGAGCAACTCGAAATCAATTTTCAAATGTTTGGGAATAACTTTCACACAGCTATTTGTTGTAAGCAACGTGATTACAACAAGCAATGCGGAAACGCCTTGCGCAATTATGGTCGCATATGCGACACCCGCAACTCCCATATTAAATTTAATAACAAACAGTAAATCAAGAACTATATTGGTAAGTGCCGAAACCACAA